>NZ_WIWC01000100.1 GCF_009600315.1 Pseudomonas helleri
CTGCATCTAGGGTATTCCAGCTAGTCCTGCAGGAATACGAACGATCCCCCATGCGCCAGGGATTTGCCGAAAGCATCGAGCTAGCATGGTTCAACGATGGCCTATCTGGTCGGTCCGTGGACATGAGCGAAAAGACGTTCCAGCGGGGCCTTAAAGAGCTTCTGGCCAAGCAATTTCTGGCCCCCCGCACCCCATCCACTTTTTGGGTCAATCCGGCCCTATTCTTCAAGGGTGACCGCGTAAAGTTCATCACCGAATATCGTAGAAAAAGCTCGAGGAAGCCATTGAAGCTTCCGAGGAGAATTGATGATGATCGATTACAAACCACATTTCAGGCGCTGATACCCTCGAAGTAGTGGAAAAAACTAAACTTTAACGGAAGAAATGGTATGGAAATTGGGAAAGGACACATCTTCGGATGGTTTGGTAACACATTCTTATTTTTGTTCATAACAGTCGCTGGTGCTTTAATGTTTGCACTCCCGACTTTTATATTTATATTCATATTTTGGACCTGGGCAACAGCTTGCGCCGTTACACTATGGATCACCACACCGTGCGCCGCCATATTCGCTGCTATTTATCTCTGGATTCAGCGTATGGCTACCGAAACTGCTAACAACGATGTGACAACCATTAATAGCTTTATGGAAACCACGCAATTCCAGCCATTTAAAAGCTTTCAAAGTGCTAATGGC
>NZ_WIWC01000101.1 GCF_009600315.1 Pseudomonas helleri
AGCCCCTACTTGGGCAAATTTGCTCGACGCTCTCGATAACTAAAAGCCGTGGCCAGTTTCGCGGGCGCGAAACTTCACAGTTCCACCGCAAAGCCTCGCACGCCGAGCCCTTCGGCAAAGCGACCCACCGCCGTCAGGCTGGCCCAGGTACGAATCGCCTCCCGCCTCGACCGTACCGGGATCAGCCTGGAGTGCGGCCCGCCGAGGCGTACCGAAAACGTCCACTTGGTACGGGTGGTATCACGGCCGGCGACAAACTCCCTGACCGCGTTCTGTTGGACCAGGTGCTGCAGCGCGTCTTCGTGAATCCCGTCCCCGATCACAGCAGCAACGCCGTGACGCGCGCCTGAGCGGCGTCATCCATGATCAGGTACAGGCTTTCAATGTCGGCCGGCTTAAGCACCTTGAGCTCTTCCAGCATCTCAACAAAACCTTGCGCCCGCTCGCTGGCCAGATGCACCTGCAGGGTGTCGGCGGCGAGCTCGATGGCAGTCATTCGACGGCGCAGTGTGGCCAGCACTTCAGGCGACGTACTGATCGCGGCTAACGGGTCGCTGCCGTTACCGTAACGGCCGCTCATTCGGGCACCACTCCGGACGGGCCGCCCAAGGTCGCGGCTTCACAGGCAAACGCTGCCGCCTGTGGTGGCGTCAGCGCTCCGGCGCTGACCACGGCGTTTAACCAGTCCCAGAG
>NZ_WIWC01000102.1 GCF_009600315.1 Pseudomonas helleri
ACCCAGTCCACTCTGGGGGATTCTGTAAATCCCGCTGTGAAGGCGCTACAGGGCGTTACAGCGCGTGCTGAGAAGGCGGAAGAAAGCCTGCACCAAGCAGCAAGCTCGATCAGTTGGAAGTGGGCCGCTATTTGGGCTGCGACCAGTTGCGTGCTGCTGGCTTCCATCGTGGGGTTGTCCATGCTTCTGGTACCCAGCCCCAACGAAATCGGGGATCTGCGGGCCAATGCTGCCGCCCTAGAGGCCAAAGGTGGCAAGGTTAATCTGACCCTGTGCGGTCCTCAGAAACGACTTTGTGCCGAGATCGATACTAAGGCTGATGCTTGGGGCGAAAACAGCCAGTTTCGAATCCTCAAAGGCTACTGACGCGCTGCGCTTGTCGGCCCTTTCGATCCCATGCGGCTACGCCACACGGCCTCAAAATGGCTAACCAAACGGGCAAAGTATCCGATTCGGATACTTTCGCTTAACCAGATTTGTTCCACGGGCGTTTGACGCCAAAGGCAAAACACAAGATATTGTGTTTCGCGATTACTTACGTCCGTGGAACATTTTCATGGCGTAGAAACGACGAAACCCCGCCAAGGCGGGGTTTCACGGGCTGGGTGGGTGCTCGAAACACCTCCAGCCTAGGTCTCGGGGAATTCTGCTTTGAACGGGCGGGATTCGAGACCTGGAA
>NZ_WIWC01000103.1 GCF_009600315.1 Pseudomonas helleri
ACTTTCAGGGCATCGAGCAACCGGGTCAGCCCCCAGTTAATACGATTCTCGCCCCCAGTCGCCATGCTCAGCCCCGAATCACTCGGCCCGAACTCGTGAATTTCCTTGAACTCAGTGCCTACACCGGGGATGTAGTAGCGATAAAAAGCCAGCTGACCGATTCGGGTTTGCAATGCGCCTTCAAGGTCGCCGAGGCTCGCATGATAAAGCCGTGCCACATTACTGGTGGTGGGTGGCTTGCTCAGTTTGTCTGACGGCTCATGGTTATTAGTGCCGTCAAAACACAGCGTGATGTTCAACACATCCATACACGGCGGACCAAAATAACCCCGGTGTGCAGCCAGCGCAGCCCGCTCAGTTTCAGCCGCAATTTGGCGTTCCACTTTGCGTTGCGCGATACCGTTATCGGCCACCTGCTGAGGATGCGAAGGTAACAGCCCCTTTTCGGGAAATACCGGGGTTATCGCCAGAGGTTCCGCTGGCGGGCGTTTATCAAGCGTATTCAGGGAGTCGGACATGTGCTGGGCACCTCCATTCGGCGGGGAAAGTTATAGGGATAACCGGGCATGCCGGGCAGATGCGCTACCGCCGACACCACCACTTGGTCACAGGGCAGAAAATGCACATCAAC
>NZ_WIWC01000104.1 GCF_009600315.1 Pseudomonas helleri
CGATGCGCTCAATATAAAGACATTGCTGAATCCTGATCAATCCATCCCCTTTGACAGTTATCGTTGGAGTGGCGGTCTCAAGGAGCAAGTGCAACACCTCATGTAAGGTGTTGCCATGTCTACCCAATACAACCACCTGAGTACCGAGGAGCGCGTCACCATTATGGTGATGCTCTTTCAACGACAGACGCTGCGAGCTATTGCCGCTTTGCTAGGCCGTCACCCCAGCACCATTAGTCGTGAGATCAAACGCAACCCCCAGCAGCCTCACTATGACGCCATCCAAGCTACCAGCAGGGCTCAACAGCTTCGACATGCGCCTCGCCGTCAGCGGCGTTTGTCTCCAGACTCAGAGCTATTTCAAGTGGTCGTCGAAATGCTCCGCATCGGCTGGTCACCGCAACAAATTGCCCGCAGACTACGCAGTATCTGGCCAGGCCAATCCGAGCGACATGTGAGCCACGAAACTATCTACCTCGCCATCTATGCCTATCCGCGCGGCGAGCTGAAACGCCAGTTGATCAGTTATCTACGTCAGGCTGACGGCAAACGTCCTAAGCGAACCCAAAGCAATGTGCGTCGAGAACGTTACCCTGCGCATCTGAGTATTCACC
>NZ_WIWC01000105.1 GCF_009600315.1 Pseudomonas helleri
CCGCTACAGCGCTCCAGGAGCGCCGCAGAGCGAAAGAGATGCAGGATACGGCTCAGGACCTGAGAAACCGCCTAGAGTCGCTCCAGGGGCCTTTCAAGGGCCTTACCAAAGATCAGGTTAAGGAGGTGCTCAAGGTGGCCATGACTTTCCAGATGGAAAACAAAGAGGCTAAGGAGCAGAGCAAAGTGCATCGCCGCGAACAGGGCAAGAATGCGCCTGTTCGTGGACAATCACGCTGAAGATTTAACCTTTAACGTAGGCTCTAGCATTTTCTTTCTCTTACCGGTGCCCGTGCATAATTCACGGCTCGCAGCCATTTATCCGCAGCGACAAAGCCCGCAACACTAAAGATTGGGGCTTTCGCGTCAATGCGAGAAGTTCGGCTACTTGCTAGTTTCGTGTGTAACTAGAGAAGTATTGGTTTGATCTTTGAATACGGATAGGATAGCCCACCATTCATTGGATCGTTTAAGAGAAGCTTTGCCTACCATCGAAGTACGCTCCCAAACAGCCTCACCATCTAAAAAGGTCAGAGTAAACAGAGGGGCAGAAAATCTTTTTAAAACAACTTTTATTGCAATGGATGTAACTCCGTGTGG
>NZ_WIWC01000106.1 GCF_009600315.1 Pseudomonas helleri
AGCCCGCACGTACTTCTCCACCACTTGGCTCATGGCCGCGCAGGCGGTTTCAGTGTCGGTGCTGTACATGGCTTCGGGCGCCGCTTCCAATATCACTTTGAACCCCGAACCGTCCGGCAAACGCACCGCGTGCAGGAATACACCCACCGCTTTGCCACCCGCCAGCATGTTGGGCACAAATTTGCTGGTCAGGGCCGTGGTGCCCAGGAACGGCACAAAAATACCCGCTGATTCTGCCGGCTCCGGGTCTGCCGGGATGCCGACCTGGCCGCCTTTGCGCACCTCTTTGATGACACTCAAGATGCCTTCTTTGGTCGACGCGGCCACGCGGTTGCCCAGCTGTACGCGCTGTTTGCGCAGCAGTTCGTCTACGGCCTTGAGCTTGGGCGGGCGATAAAAAATGATCGGTTTGCACTGGCTGCAATAGAAGTGGTTAAGCACTTCCCAGTTACCCAGGTGGCTGGTGATGCCGACCACGCCTTTGCCGGAAGCGAGGGCGTCTTTGAGCACGTCCAGGCCTTCGACTTCGCGCACCAGGTCAATGGAGCGCTGGGCGGGCCAGATCCACGCGCAGGCGCTCTCGGTCAGGCTTTTGC
>NZ_WIWC01000107.1 GCF_009600315.1 Pseudomonas helleri
CGATTACACCTACCTGCACTCGGTTGCCGTCTGCGCCCTGATGCTATCGCTGGCCCGGCATCTCGATCTAGACGAGGAGCAAACGCGCCTGGCTGGCATCGGCGGACTGATGCACGACCTAGGCAAGGCCGCGATGCCGCTGGAAGTGCTTAACAAACCAGGCAAGCTCACCGATGCCGAGTTCGCCATCATGAAGCGCCACCCTGTGGAGGGCGCAAAGATGCTGCGCGCAGGCGGGGCCGAGCCCGGGGTGGTGGACATTGCCCTGCACCATCACGAGAAGATCGACGGAACCGGCTACCCGGATCGCTTGGCCGGTGACGCCATTTCACTCCTGGCCCGCATGGGCGCAATCTGCGACGTCTATGATGCCGTGACGTCGGAGCGAGCCTACAAAAAGCCGTGGGACCCGTCCGCGGCGATGCGGCAGATGGCCAAGTGGGAGGGCCATTTCGACAAACGCATCTTCCACGCCTTCGTCAAGGCCGTGGGCATCTACCCCGTCGGCTCCTTGGTTCGCCTGTCCTCTCAGCGTCTGGCCGTTGTCGTTGAGCCGGGAATGGAATCACTGCTGACTCCCAAGG
>NZ_WIWC01000108.1 GCF_009600315.1 Pseudomonas helleri
AATCAGCGGTAACAGATTTCTCTCGGTGTGAGGTGTTACCTGCGGCGTTACCCGTTTCAGTTTTCGCTGGCGACACCGGTTTTTCTGCGCGGAATGCCCAGGCGTTGGCGACGTTCCCACAGGCATTTACGACTCACGCCAAGCTTGCGGGCCAGTTCGGTCTCGGTCATGTGGTCTTGATGCTCCAGAACGAAGTGCTGGAAGTAGTCTTCCAGTGACAGGTCTTCGGTCGGGTCCAGGCTGGTGTTACCGCTGCTGATGCTCTGTTGCGGGGCCAGGCCGATAAAGTCGTCGTCTTGCAAGTCGCTCAGTTCGATGTCGATACCCAGCAGGTCGGCCGAGATTTCCGGGCTTTCGCACAGGATCACGGCGCGCTCTACGGCGTTCTCCAGCTCACGAACGTTACCCGGCCATGAGTAATGGCTGATGGCGCGCTCTGCGTCAGGGGCGAACTTGAGGTCGGTACGGCCAATACGGGCGCTTTGACGGGCGAGGAAAGCGCGGGCGATTTCGATAACGTCAGCGCCGC
>NZ_WIWC01000109.1 GCF_009600315.1 Pseudomonas helleri
GCATTCACCGGGACGAAGCCACGCCGCATCTGTCCGCCTTCGTGGTGCCACTGACCCAGGACAAACGCCTGAGCGCCAAGGAGTTCATCGGCAGCCGGGACAAGATGCGCGCCGACCAGACCACTTATGCCGCCTGTGTGGTTGATCTGGGGCTTGAGCGGGGGATCGAGGGCAGCAAGGCCACCCATCAGACGATCCAGCAGCACTACGCCGCTGTAGAACGTGGAGTGCAGCCCCTGGTGGCCATCACTCCGAAAGCCGTGGAGCCGCGGGTACTACGCAAAGGGCTGTTTTCCAGCGATGTTGAGACACCAGAGGCGGTAGCTGAACGGCTGACCAAACGCATCAATGAACGTTATGCCGGGACCATCGCCAGGGCCTCTACAGCGCTTCAGGAGCGACGTAGAGCGAAAGAGATGCAGGACACGGCAAACAGTCTCAGGAAGCGGCTAGAGGCGCTACAGGAGCCCTTCAAAGGGCTATCCAAGGCTCAGATGGCCGAAGTGCTTCAAGT
>NZ_WIWC01000010.1 GCF_009600315.1 Pseudomonas helleri
CAGAAAGCCTTGGCTATGCAATATGATGCTCCTGCGTCAATTCAATAACCGTGTTGCACTCAGCTCCTGCAACCGCCCAACCATAAGCGTTCCATTGTGGTGTCCATCCCCAATGATCCACTGCACCCAATCAAGGAGTATGTATCGATTGGCAGTTTTATCGATCACCTGACCACACGTTTGAAGTCTGTGAGCTTTCAGCAATTTTTTAGCCGTCTCATGGATCACGACCAATTGGCTGCGTTCTTTTCGGCACTCAAACACACCTACTTCAAGGTGATCATTGACAAGCCCAACGCGCCAGATTATGCGCTACGAGATTTTGGTATCGCCGAAGAATTCGTCCCGATCAGTGAACCATCAATCAAGTATTCAACGTCACGCGTGGAGGACGATGTATGGGAAACCCTTTACAGCAAAAAGCTGGCGAAAATATTCAAGGATGCCAAAACCCTGGCCGTCTCTACCGACGCCGAAGACCGCAAAACCCGGCAAGACCGATGGGACAGCATTAAACGTATTGGTATGGCGCTGTTCAATGCAGCACTGTTTGTTGTCGCGCCCTTTGTGCCCGTCATAGGGGAAATAATGTTGCTGCAAATGGCTTATCAATTACTCGAAGACGTGTATGAAGGCGTTCACGACTGGGTAGAGGGCAAAGCACTCGAAGCCTATGAACATATGTTTTCAATACTGGAAACCACCGTTCAAATTGGACTGTTCGCAGCGAGTGCAAAAATAGTCGGCGACCTGCTGCCCAAAACCTCCGCTTTCGTGGAAAACCTGAAACCTGTTAAAAGTAATGATGGCGTTACCCGCTTATGGCAACCGGATCTGACACCCTACGAACATCCCACCCAGCCTCCCGCCACTCTTGTAGCCAATAGCAAAGGGCTGCACCGTTATAACGATTCTGAGTTTTTAACCATCGACAACAAAACCTACCGAGTACAAGAGGGCGGCCGCCCTGCGCAATACCGAATAAAACATCCTGTACGGCCCCAGACTTACTCCCCTCGCCTGCGGCATAACGGCAGCGGAGCATGGTCGACTGAAACAGAAACGCCCCTGCAGTGGACGGATGCGCAACTATTTAGACGTCTTGGGCCGTCATATGCCGCGTTTACCGAAGAAGAAGCCGCGAATATATTAGCCATTTCCCGCACAGACAATGCCGTATTGCGCAGCATCCACGACAATGCCCTTCCAGCCCCGGCACAATTGGCCGATACCGTGCAGCGGTTCAAAATCGATAAAGACATTGAGCAATTTATTGCCCAATTGGAAAGCCCGGACCGGGCCACTCGCCTCAACGCCGACCCTTACACTCAGTTGCAACTGCTCATCGACAATGAGCACTGGTCAGCAACCACAGGTTTAAGGGTGCTGGATCCAGAGGGATGGGTGATTGTTCAATATCCTCCCGAGACTATCAGCGCCTCTTACGTCAACATCTATGCATCGCAAATCGAGGAAGGCGAATTACTGAACGCTGTTCTTGAGGAGTTGAACGCATCGGATAGCCGATTATTACTGGGAGTGAGTCCAGCTATTGGTGATGAGTTACCCAACCTTCAGGTCAAAATTGACAAGCTCAGCAGCAACTTGGCGCATCAGGCTCGCCTCAAGCGGGTAGAGCTGTTCAATTCGCGCTATACCACCTTGCAGTTGCGCGGCAATGCAGAATCGGCGCTGCTGCAACAAGCCTTCCCGGGTCTTTCGAGCACTGGCGCACAAGAGCTGATCTGGCATGCCCAAGGTGACGAAGTGCTACAACTGCTCAATCAAAAAACCATTCCCATACGACTACAGGAAGAGGCGCGATGGCAGGTCATGGAGTCCAGAGTCAGTCGGACTTATGAGGGTATGTTCCTGAACTCTTTTTATAATCCTGACAGTGAATGGCTCACCCTCAAAACCCTCGAAAGTCTACCGGGCTGGTCGAAAGAAGTACGCCTGGAAATCCGGGAAGACACTTTTGAAGGCAAAGTGCTCAACTGTATCGGCGAAGAATCGGCGCCCATCCGTAAAATTCTGATCGCCTCCGAGAACCGCTATAGCGCACGGGATGCACTTGATCAAGAATGGCGCTGATGACCTTTACAGCGCAGTGCTGCACGCACTGCCGGACGCTGAGCGTGAGGCATTGGGTTTCCCGCATCCCGGCCAAGGTTCGGCACTCAAGGATCGGGTACGCGCCCAACCCTTGTTTCCCCGCACACAGGTTAGTCAGCATCTGGAGCAACCTGTCGTGGCACTGGACTTCAAATCACCCATGGAGCTTACGTATGGACGGGTCAGCTACCCCTTACTCGGCGCAGACGCTCCAGACAAATCGGTATCGTCTATTGAGGCGCTCGTCCATGAGCTCTACCCCAGTTTGAATACACTCGAAAGGGCCCGCGTAATGTCTTCGCTCCCCTCTACCGAGGTTGAAGCCAGAGAAGTGATTGCACACAGAACACGGGAATGGCACGCCCTGCGCGACGACATGGAGTTATGGACTCTTAATGCTCCTGCCACTAATCAACGCACCGGCGAGATGCTGTCCCCTAACTCAATTATTGCAAGAGTTCAGGACAGAAGAGCCTTCAGTCATGAACTTGAAAGGGCTTACAGGCGACAGACCGCCTTTGACAATCACTATGCCGACCCGGCGCGTGACGGCTTTGAACTAACGCTCACGCGAATATTAATCGAGGACATGCCGACGATTAATGCTGATTTCAGTCATGTCACTTATCTTTCTTTAAATGGCCAAGGCGCGATAACCGGCATCAACGAGTTCCTGCAACACTTCCCCGGATTACGCGTACTTGAACTCAGAAACTTTGAGCTTGATCGCTTACCTGATGCCGTTTTCACCATGCAAAACCTTACAGAGCTGCGCCTGGAAAACAGCGCCATCACCCTGACACCAGAGAGCGCATCAGGGCTGGCCGGGCTTGAGCGTCTGGAATATATCGACCTGGACAACAATCCACTCAATATCACACCTGACTTCAGCAACATGCCCAACCTGAATACAGTGCATTTACACAATACGGAGCTAAGCGTGTTTCCGAGCACACTGCTTGGCCTGTCCGAACTGGAAATCATCGATTTGAGTGAGAACCTGATTACCCATCTACCCAGCGAGCTCTTCGAGGCACCTGCCTACATTACTTCAGGGCTTGATCTGGAAGATAACCCGCTGTCAGAAGACAGCCTGGAGCGGGTGCGCGAATACTTTGCCCAAACAGACATTGATATGAACATCCAGCTTGAAGATGAGGACGCCATAGAGCAGGTCGTGGTCAGTGAGTCAGAGGAATAGTATTCAACTACGCTCCGCAGGTGCCGAAGACAACTCAAAAGGGCTGCTGCTACGTCGCTGATTGCGATCTTCACGAGGCGTTGCACCAAAGAAGTTGCGGTAGGCGCTGGAGAAATGCGGCCCTGACGAAAAACCGCATGACAAGCCAATTTGAATGATCGACTTGCTGGTTTGCATCAGCATTTGCCGAGCCTTGTTCAGACGCAGTTCCAGGTAGTACTGACTGGGTACACGATTGAGGTATTGCTTGAAAATTCGCTCCAACTGCCGACGAGATACGCACACATGCTGGGCTATTTCGTCGGTGGTCAGCGGCTCTTCGATATTGGCTTCCATCAACAATACGGCCTGAGTCAACTTGGGGTGGCTTGAGCCAAGACGATTTTGCAGCGGGATACGTTGGCGCTCGCCGCCCTCACGAATACGCTCCACCACCAACTCTTCGGAAACGGCGCCGGCAAGTTCTGCACCGTGGTCGCGGGCTAAAACAGCCAGTAGCAGATCCAGCACCGACAACCCACCGCATGCGCTCAAGCGGTCGCGATCCCAGTCAAATAAATGGCTGGTGGCTATCACTTTTGGGAAACGCTCGGCAAAGTCGTCCTGCCAGCGCCAGTGCACGGCAGCGCGATAACCATCAAGCAAGCCCAACTGCGCCAACGGGTACACGCCTGCTGACAAACCGCCGATCACACACCCGGCACGCACCAATTGCTTAAGTGCGCTGCTCAAGGCCGGAGCTATTGAGATGGGTGGCTCATCCGCCAGCAAAAACAGCTTTTGGTAACCCTCGAGCTTACCCGCCCAAGGCTCGCCGGGCAGTTGCCATGCTCCCTGGGCTGGAGCCTCGGCCTGCAAAAACGACAATTCATACACGACTTCAGGATGCACGCGCTGAGCAACACGCAAGGCTTCCTCTGCCAGCGCCAGAGTCAGGGCTTTGGTGCTGGGCCAAATGAGAAAGCCAATTCGATGGGCGGTCATAGCGTGCTATCCGGAACGAAAACGGGATTAAAAACAAAAGGCCAGGCATGTTTCGCGAGGAACGAAGCATGCCCTATATCAGTGCATAGCGGCAGTGTTAAAAATGATTACTTCAAGCTGCCCGACAGAAACTGCTGCAAGCGCTCGCATTGCGGATTCACCAGCACTTCGCGCGGATTGCCACTCTCTTCAACAATACCTTTGTGCAGGAACACCAGTTGGTTCGACACTTCACGGGCAAAGCCCATTTCGTGGGTGACGACCACCATGGTGCGGCCCTCCAGCGCCAGATCCTGCATGACCTTCAACACATCGCCCACCAACTCGGGATCGAGCGCCGAGGTGGGCTCGTCAAACAGCATGACTTCTGGCTCCATTGCCAACGCCCGGGCGATAGCCACACGCTGCTGCTCACCTCCAGACATATGCCCCGGATAAGCGTCCTTTCGATGAGACACGCCGACCTTGTTCAAGTAATGCTCGGCTTTTTCCCGCGCGTCGGCTTTAGACATTCCCAATACATGCACGGGCGCTTCCATGATGTTTTCCAACGCTGTCATGTGCGACCACAGATTGAAGTGTTGGAACACCATCGACAGACGCGAACGCATGCGTTGCAGTTGCTTGGGATCAGCGGCCTTAAGCCCGCCGTCCTTGTTGGCGATCAGCTTGAGTTCTTCGCCATTGAGCAGGATTTTGCCAGCATGGGGCTGCTCAAGCAGGTTGATGCAGCGTAAAAAGGTACTTTTACCAGAACCGCTGGAACCAATAATGCTGATCACATCGCCCGCTTTGGCAGCCAGTGAAACGCCTTTGAGCACCTCGTGAGCGCCATAGCGTTTATGCAGGTCTTGGACTTCAAGTTTGTACATGCTGTCGGTTCTCACAAAAACAGTCAGTCGTTGAGCAAGCGCCCGTGACGCAAAGGCTCGCGCCCCGCCACTTTGGCCAGCCAGAAACCGGGTTGGGCATAACGCAGTCGCTCAACGGCGAATAATACGCCGGCCGTACCTGCGCATACCGTACTGACCCGGTCGGATAATGGATCAATCACTTCAAACACCGGTTCGCCGGTTTCTACCCAGGCGCCCGCCGGACGCAAAAAGCTCACCACACCGGGGTGCGGTGCAAACAATAATTCGGTGCCTTCGAAGGGCATGCCTTCGCACGGCTCATGCTGCGCGCTCGGCCACTCACCCGTGATCAGACCTTGCTCAGCAAGAAACGCCAGAATGCCTTCAGCATAGGCTTGTGCTTCTGGACGTCCGGTGTCGGACTGCCCGCCCAACTCAAGCGTGGTGGCCATACACGCCAAAGGTAGCTGCGCTTCGCCAAACTGACGCTGCAATCTGAGCCATGGCAAAGAACAGGCCTCATCAAATGAACTGCCACCCGAATCTTCGGCCAGCAAACCGACACGCATATTTAAATGCGCAGCCAGCGAGCGCCATTTGGGCCAATGCTGCGGCAATGCATACATGTGCAGTGCAGCTTCGGCATCGCAATGCAGGTCCAGCACAATATCGGCATTGCAAGCGTGACTCAGCAGCACGCGCTGCATCCCTTGCAATTGAGTGGTGGCAGTTGGCAAATCAGTCAGCACTTCAAGCATCGTCTGACGAATCATACGAATATTGGCATGCGGATCATCGCCCAAGCGCCCTGCCAGCTTCTCGGCCACAGGCGCACTCAACTCAACGAAGTCGCGGTTGAAATTCTTACCGCTGCCGCACTCGAAGCGCCCCTGATGATTACCTTGCAGCAGCTGTCCCAAGCCCAAAGGGTTAGCCACCGGCACCAACTCGATCACACCGTTCAGGAAGCCTTGAGCCTCAAGTTCAGTCAGACGTTTCTTCAGTTCCCAAGCGCAACGCATACCCGGCAACTCGTCGGCATGCAAGCTGGCCTGAATATAAGCCTTGCGTTCGCCAGCACCGAAACGAAACACCGTGATCTGTCGCTCACTGCCCAAGCTGCTCCACGGCAGTACATGATCGATACGTTCCATGGGTCAAGCCTTGCGTGGGGCCATATAGCCCAGCCAGCGGCGCTCGGCCAGTTTGAACAGGCGCACCAGAATAAAGGTCAGGGCCAGATAGAAAATGCCAGCCGTGATGTAGGCCTCAAATGGCAAGTAGTACTGCGCATTGACGGTGCGTGCGGCACCCGTGATGTCGATCAGAGTGACGATGGACGCCAGGCTGGTGGTTTGCAGCATCATGATCACTTCGTTGCTGTACTGCGGCAGCGCGCGGCGCATGGCCGAAGGCAACAAAATGCGGCGGTACATTTTGGAACGCGACATACCCATCGCCTTGGCCGCTTCAATTTCACCATGAGGCGTAGCCTTGAGGCTGCCGGCAATGATCTCGGCCGTGTAGGCGCTGGTATTGATGGCAAACGCCAGGCACGCACAGAAGGTCGCGCTCGATAGCAGCGGCCACATAAAACTCTCGCGCACCGCTTCGAACTGAGCCAGGCCGTAGTAAACCAGGAACAGCTGCACCAGCATGGGCGTGCCACGGATCACATAGGTGTAAAGCCATGCCGGGAAATTGATCCAGGGCTGTTTGGAGACACGCATCAGCCCCAGCGGAACCGCCACCAACAGACCAAAGAACAGAGAAATCCCCAACAGTTTGAGGGTTTCCAGCAAACCACTCAGGTACAGCGGCAGGCTGTCCCAAATGACGGTGTAGTCGAAGATCATAGATCAGCCGCCTTTACGCCTACCGAGTAGCGCTTCTCAAGTTGTCGCAACGCCAGCAGCGAAACACTGGTCAACACCAAATACATCGCGGCAACGGCCAGAAAGAAAGTGAACGGCTCACGCGTGGCATCGGCTGCCTGCTTGGCCCTGAACATCATGTCTTGTAGACCCACGACTGAAATCAGCGCTGTGGCCTTGGTCAACACCAGCCAGTTGTTGGTGAACCCCGGGATCGCCAAGCGAATCATCTGCGGGACCAACACCCGGAAAAACACTTGAAAGCTGCTCATGCCGTAAGCCATGCCGGCTTCGGCCTGACCTTTGGGAATGGCCATAAAGGCGCCGCGAAACGTCTCGGAGAGGTACGCACCAAAGATAAAGCCCAACGTGGCGATGCCGGCTGCCAGCGGATTCAGATCTATGTAATCGTCGTACCCGAGCATGGGCGCCACGCTGTTAAGCAAGTTTTGACCGCCGTAAAAAATCAACAGGATCAGTACCAGATCGGGAATCCCGCGGATGACCGTTGAATACAGATCACCCAACCAGGCCAGCCAGCGCACCGGAGACAGGCGCAATGAAACACCGATCAAACCTAAAACAATGGCCAGAGCCATGGACGACAAGGCGAGTTGAAGCGTCAGCCAAGCACCATCGAGGATGACTGCCCCGTAGCCTTTCAACATGATTCCGGCCCTCGAAAAATTAGCTCGAAAATTAAAATGAAAAAATGGCGCAAACTTCAGAAATTCTGTTGCTTGCGCCATTTCAGACAATTTGCAGCGATGAGTTACTTCGCGTCAGCGCCGTAAATATCGAAGTCGAAATATTTGTCCTGGATTTGCTTGTATTTGCCGTTAGCACGGATGGCAGTGATCGCTTCGTCGATCTTGCCTTTTAGCGCATCGCCTTTACGAACGGCGATACCTACGCCATCACCGAAGTATTTAACGTCGGTGAACTGTGGACCCACAAACGCATAGCCTTTGCCTGCATCGGTTTTCAGGAAACCATCTTGCAGCAACGTGGCGTCGGCCACTGTGCCGTCGAGGCGACCTGCCTGTACGTCCAGGTAAATTTCATTCTGCGAGCTGTAGGGAACAACCGTGGCACCTTTAGGGGCCAGGACTTCCTTGGCAAAACGGTCATGGATCGAACCACGCTGCACGCCGATTTTCTTGCCTTTGAGCTCGTCGAGGCTGTCGCTGACAACCGTGCCTTCTTTCATTACCAGACGCGCTGGCGTCAAGTAGTAGCGAGTGGTGAAATCGACCGATTTTTTGCGGTCATCTGTGATGGACATCGAAGACAGAATCGCGTCGATCTTGCGCACTTTGAGTGCTGGAATCAGGCCGTCGAACTCTTGCTCAACCCACACACACTTGACTTGCATCTGCTCACACAGAGCATTACCGATGTCGTAGTCGAAGCCAACGATGCTGCCATCCGGCGCCTTGGAGGCAAACGGAGGGTACGCTGCTTCAATACCAATTTTCAGAGGTTTTTCATCTGCGAAAGCCTGCAGGGACAGCACGGACAGTGCCAAGGCGCCAAGAAGCACGAGTTTCTTCATCTTAGGACTCCATCGGTAAAGGGCAATAAAGGCAGAGTGAGCGCGAGCCCAATATGCAGAGGTTAAACCGGGAATGCGGCGCCACGTCCTACTGGCGTTGTGCTGAAGGCAGCACAACAACGACGAGCGAGTGAGGGGCATTCTAACGACAGGCTTCAAGCCGTTATTTCTTCAATGCGACAACAAATTACAGATGCACCGAAAAAGGCGACTCTAGCAATTGACAGCTCTTCAAATTCATGCAAGAGCAAAAAACATACAACCTAAGTGATTTGCAAATAGCGGGCCTATTATTCGCAAAGCCTTCTATTCCGGCAAGTGTAGCGTTTCATCTTATGTCTCATCGCCCCTCAAACCGCTCTAAAACAGGGCTTTTGGTATCTCTATGCCACACATTGGCACAGCCGGTTACATCTATAGGTAACATCCAGCCCCCCTTTAGCTTCCACAAGCCACCAATAAAAAGCCCCGCCAGGCTGTGCCGGGAGGGGCTTGATCAGACAAAAGGACGTTACGCGACCTTCATGCCTTTATGGGTATCAATCAAGTGCTGCACCACACCCGGATCAGCCAAGGTGGAAATGTCTCCCAAACCGTCGTACTCACCGGTGGCAATTTTGCGCAAAATACGGCGCATGATTTTGCCCGAGCGGGTTTTTGGCAAGCCTGGCGCCCACTGAATAACATCCGGCGAAGCAATCGGGCCGATTTCCTTGCGCACCCAGTTTTTCAACTCAAGACGCAAGGCTTCGTTAGGCTCTTCGCCGCCGTTAAGAGTGACGTACACGTAGATACCCTGCCCTTTAATGTCGTGAGGGACACCGACAACAGCCGCCTCGGCCACTTTAGGGTGCGCCACCATCGCACTTTCGATTTCCGCCGTGCCCATACGGTGGCCGGATACGTTCAGCACGTCATCCACACGACCTGTAATCCAGTAATAGCCATCTTCGTCCCGTCGGGCGCCATCACCAGTGAAATACATGCCGCGGAACGTCTTGAAGTAGGTGTCGACGAAGCGATCATGATCGCCATACAAGGTCCGCGCCTGACCCGGCCATGAATCCAGAATGACCAGATTGCCCTCCGCCGCACCTTCAATAAGATTGCCCAGATTATCGACAAGCCCCGGCACTACACCGAAGAACGGTCGTGCCGCCGAACCTGGCTTGAGGGCATGCGCACCCGGCAGCGGGCTCATCATGCAAGCGCCAGTTTCGGTCTGCCACCATGTGTCCACAATCGGGCAGCGCTCTTTGCCTACCGTGGTGTAGTACCAGTTCCAGGCCTCGGGATTGATCGGTTCGCCCACTGATCCCAGCAAGCGCAAGCTGGAACCGTCAGCGTCTTTCACGGCGGCCTGACCTTCGGCCATCATCGCGCGAATGGCCGTTGGCGCGGTGTAGAGGATATTGACCTTGTGCTTGTCGACGATTTTCGACACACGGGTGATGTCCGGATAGTTCGGCACGCCTTCAAACAGCAGCGTGGTCGCACCGTTGGCCAACGGCCCATAAACAATATAGGTATGGCCGGTCACCCAGCCTACGTCGGCCGTACACCAATACACCTCGCCTGGACGGTAATCGAAAACGCGCTCGTGGGTCAGCGCCGCATAGAGCAGATAGCCACCCGTGGTGTGCTGCACACCCTTGGGCTTGCCCGTGGAGCCCGAGGTATAAAGGATAAACAGCGCTTCTTCAGCGCCCATCTCTTTAGGGGCGCAATGCGTCGAAGCCACGGCCATCAGGTCGTGGTACCAGATGTCACGGTGCTTGTACCAGGCAATGTCACCACCGGTACGCTTGAACACGATGATTTTCTGCACGCTTGAGGTATCAGGGTTGGTCAACGCCACATCAACGTTGGCTTTGAGCGCTGTACGCTTGCCGCCACGCACACCTTCGTCGGCGGTGATTACCACTTTGGATTTGCAGTCAATGATCCGACCAGCCAATGCTTCTGGCGAGAAGCCACCGAAAACGACCGAATGAATGGCGCCGATGCGGGTACAAGCCAGCATCGCCACCACGGCTTCGGGCACCATCGGCATATAAATCGTCACCACGTCACCACGGTGCACATCCTGTCCGCGCAAGGCGTTGGCCAGTTTGCACACTTCTTCGTGCAGCTCACGGTAGGTGACGTTGCGTTGTTCGGAGGGATCGTCACCCTCCCAAATGATTGCGACTTGATCACCGCGCTCGGCAAGGTGGCGATCCAGACAGTTGTAGGAAACGTTGAGAGTGCCGTCCGCAAACCATTTGATATCGACATGATGGTCGTCAAAAGAGGTTTGCTTGACCGTCGTAAACGGTTTGATCCAGTCGAGACGCTTGGCTTGCTCGCGCCAGAACCCGTCGGGGTTGACGACCGATTGCTGATACATCGCCTTGTATGTCGCCTCGTCGGTCAGCGTATTGGCGGCAACGTCCGGGCGTACGGGGTACAGGGAAGCGGCACTCATGTCTCATACCTCAATATTTGTAGTTGTTGTTTTCCTTTGTTTTAGCCGGGCCGAGGCGCGACTTCCATTCGACGTTGGTAGTAAGAAACAGGTAGAAAATTCGTAGCTTTTGTAGCGACCGCTCAAGGACAGTGCTTACAGCCATATCACGCTCATTGCGGGCCTTGAAAAACAGGTGGTGCAAACGGCTACCGGCCCTGATTGTTGCAAAATCTGTCAACAGTCTTTATCAAAAGCCCCTCTATATGCCCGTACGGCACAGGCATAAAATTCATCTCGCCAACCAAGGCACTGCGATTAACGCAAGTTACTGCCCCCACGAAGGTAAGTGTAATCGCTCTTCATGACTTAGTTTTACACGCAGCCTCACAAGGGCTGCGTGACCCTACTCGACCAAAATACAGGTATTGATCAAATGAAAGCGTTGTTAGTTCTGGCCCTCAGCAGTGTGTGCTTTACCGCCATGGCTGATGAAGTGAACACTCAGGTCTCAAGCCAGCAACCCGCCGTTGAACACTATTCCTACTCCTCGGAACTGGACATCGCCAAAGTTATATCCATGAGCGAAATTCCGAATGTCTGTGAAGTTGTACCAGCACAAATGGTTTATGAAGATTCTCAGGGCATGAAACATACACTTGAATATCGCGTAATGGGTAATGGCTGCTCCAACGGCTAACACCACGCTTATCCACCGGGATTAATAGTTTTTATATAACTAATTCGGGCGAACTAATGATTAAGCGCCCCTTCTCAGGACATCGATAAATGGATCGCTCACTGGTATTGGCCATTGGCATATCGGTATTGGCAAGTGTCGCTTTCGCGGCGCAAGGTTACGAAAGCTTACAGCGCGTGACGACTTCAAACGTCGGTGTCGAGCACTCCCGCTCTGCCTTTTATGTTGAAGACGGTTACGACAGCACTCGCTCTGCCGTATTTGCAGAGGATGGCTATGACCGCACGAATGGTCATCGGTTAAGCTGATACCGCATCGACTTAACGCCCGGTTTCGGCCGGGCTTAGTCTGTCCTGATGTAAAACTCGCTCCTCCCTGCGCACGCCCCTTGCGCCGCCTTCCTCACGCCCTGAAACTTTCTGCAGACCAAACCTCGCCAAGTACCGGCCCAGCCGAAGCCCAGCTCAAAATTAGGGCATTTCGTCGCATCGCCGCAAAAAAAACTGGCTGAAATACCCCGTACAAAACCCGTATACTGGCGCCTTCCGAAGGGGCAGCAATATCCCTTGATCGGGTTGTAAGCAACGCGCGTCCGGCCTTGTGGGCCGAGGTGAGATGCAACACACATAGCATCCCCTTAGCGACAGCGGGACAGCCCCCCGAATATATTCATGTTTTTGCGTGCGTATATCGCTACTGCAGCAACATTTCTTAGATCCAAGTGGCCTATGGCCGTGTGACAACCAAACATTCAGTGTTACCACACGGGCGCAGGCCCTCACGCAGGAGACGACACGTCATGCTGAGCTGGGACGAATTCGACAAAGAAGACGGCGAAGTCGCCGCAAAAGGCGCCAACGCTGGCCATGCTACTGAAGCCAACATGGACCGTCTGGACACCGCGGGTGGCGTTGCGGCTCAGGAAGCCCGCGCAGTCACTGCCAACGACTCCGAAGCGATCAAGCGTGCCAAGGCCGCACTGGACAATCTCGACGTCGCCGAAGGTCTGGCTGAACTCGAAGGCGCCAGCGCCCGTGTAGCCGTTGACGAAAAGATGATGATCAACTGCCGCGCCGACCTGAACCAACTCGTACCGTTCAAGTACGACTGGGCCTGGCAGAAGTATCTGGATGGTTGTGCCAACCACTGGATGCCGCAAGAAGTCAACATGACCGCCGACATCGCCCTCTGGAAAAACCCGGAAGGCCTGACCGACGACGAACGCCGCATCGTCATGCGTAACCTGGGCTTCTTCTCGACAGCCGACTCCCTGGTTGCCAACAACCTGGTGCTGGCAGTGTACCGCCTGATCACCAACCCGGAATGCCGCCAGTACATCCTGCGCCAGGCATTCGAAGAGGCGATTCACACCCACGCTTACCAGTACTGCATCGAATCGCTGGCCATGGATGAAGGCGAGATCTTCAACATGTACCACGAGATTCCATCAGTCGCTAAAAAGGCGACCTGGGGCCTGAAGTACACGCGCTCGATCTCCGATCCGAAGTTCGAAACCGGCACCGTTGAGACCGACAAAGAGTTGCTACGCAACCTGATCGCTTACTACTGCGTTCTGGAAGGCATCTTCTTCTACTGCGGTTTCACCCAGATCCTTTCCATGGGTCGTCGCAACAAGATGACCGGCGTTGCAGAACAGTTCCAGTACATTCTGCGCGACGAATCCATGCACCTGAACTTCGGCATCGACGTGATCAACCAGATCAAAATTGAAAACCCGCACCTGTGGGACGCTGAAATGAAGGAAGAAGCTTCGCAGATGATCCTGCAAGGCACTCAGCTGGAAATCGAATACGCACGTGACACCATGCCACGCGGTGTATTGGGCATGAACGCTGCGATGATGGAGGACTACCTCAAGTTCATCGCTAACCGCCGCCTGTCGCAAATCGGCCTGAAAGAAGAGTATCCAGGCACCACTAACCCATTCCCATGGATGAGCGAAATCATGGACTTGAAGAAAGAGAAAAACTTCTTCGAGACACGGGTTATCGAGTACCAGACTGGCGGCGCGCTGAGCTGGGATTGATCCCTGACTCACTTGTTCGCCAACGTTAAAAAGGGCTGCCTCAGGGCAGCCCTTTTTATTGGACACGTTCTATCGAAAACATTAATCGAAAAAATCGACCATTACCGGGACGGTACTCGCCTTGAACCGGGGACCACGGGCAAAGATTCTCCCTCGGCATTGATCAGAAAAATGAGTTTGATGGCCGCAAAAAACAACTGTATAAAAACACAGTATGTTTTCTAGCATCGACTCAGCCCGGAGAATCCCCATGCCCAACTCAGCCATGCGCAGCACATTTGAGCGCATCATCATTAATCAATTTACTGCCCTGCACTGCGCGCAAGCCCGTGAAATGCTCGGCTGGACCTTCGAGCAACTGAGTCAGCACTCAAAGGTTTCAGTACCTGCCATCCAACGCTTTGAAGCTGGAGAAGCCATACGCGATGTCACGCGTCTGGCGTTGGCATACAGCCTGGAAGCACAAGGTCTGGTCTTCTTTCCAGGGTTCGCACCTGGCCGGGGCGGCAATATCCGGGGTACGACCCCAGACCCGATTGGCCGCGAAGACTTCGCCCTCATTGAGTAATGCCCCCCCAATACTGAACACTGCTGCTACTTGACCAAGGGGACTGCCTGGGCTTGTGAATCAAGCCACCAGGCACGCCCCTTGTGCGGCTGTAACAGATTGAATGCCTCGCCCATTGATGGCGTTGTTATGAGCACATTGCGCTGCTCTGCCAACGCCACAATACGATCAAATGGCTCATGCCAGGCATGGAAAGCCAAATCAAAGGTGCCGTTATGAATCGGCAACAACCAGCGGCCTTTAAGATCAATATGGGCCTGCAAGCTTTGCTCAGGCTGCATGTGTACGTCTGGCCAATCGAGGTTGTAGGCACCCGTTTCAATCAAGGTCAAATCAAAGGGCCCAAAACGTTCGCCTATTTGTTTGAAACCGTCGAAATAACCTGAATCCCCGCTGAAAAAGATTCGCACGTCATTGATGACTATTACCCAGGACACCCACAACGTCTGATTGTGGTCAGACAGCCCTCGCCCCGAAAAATGCTGGCTCGGCGTCGCGATAAAGCGAATACCCTCGAGCTGCGTCTCCTGCCACCAGTTCAATTGCTGAATTTTTTCACTCGCAACCCCCCATTTCGCGAGCAGGTCGTCCACACCCAGCGGCGTTAGAAAATGTCGGGTTTTGCCCGCTAACGTCAACACTGTTTTTTGATCGAGATGGTCGTAGTGGTTGTGGGAAAGAATCACGGCATGCAACGGCGGCAGTTCATCCAGACTGATAGGCGGCGCATGAAATCGCTTGGGACCTGCCCACTGAAAAGGTGAGGCACGCTCCGCGTATACCGGGTCGGTCAGCCAGAATTTGCCATTGAATTTGAGCAACAGTGTTGAATGGCCAAGACGATAAACACTGTAGTCCGCAGCCGCTTCAAGTTCTGGTCGGGTTATCGGCCTGACAGGAATAGCCTCAGCTGGCCGTGTATTTGCGGGCTTATGAAACAGCAACTTCCAAAAGATCACCAAGGTCTTGAAGAGACTAAAAACAGGCATGACTCGCTCATTTTGATAGCGCCCTTGATGCTTCCTTGCAGGCTTGAGGCCTTCATGATCAGATGCACTAAATGGCATATGGCTACTACCCCTCGACGGAAAAAAATAATTGCACTTGCTTTTAACACCCGGGAACGTCGATTGTGCTTTGGTTCCTCCGGGCTAATGCAAAATGCCGTTACAGCAATAGCCAGGCTTTGGGCCTAAACATATTGCGCAGATAGCTATGGATAATCAAAGAGGCAAAGGCTTGTCGTTCGCCCGGCGGATCTATGCGCCCCGGGCCATTGGTTCGGGGTTTGGTGGACTCGCTTTAGTCGCCTTTCTCTATCCACTCAACATACCGAACTGGGTGTGGATGCTACTGCTGGCCAATGCGCTTGTATGGCCACATCTGGCCTTTCAGCTGTCATCACGATCGGCCTATCCGTATAGAGCTGAGCGGCTAAATATTTTAATCGACTCGCTGGGCGGAGGATTTTGGGCAGCCAGCATTCAGTTCAACCCCCTTCTGACCGTCATCATCGTTTCAATGATGATGATGCATAACGTCGCCGCAGGAGGCCCCAAACTGCTGTTGCGCGGAGCATCGGCGCTCTGATTTCCTGTCTTGTCTTGGGTATCGCGTTCAACCCCCATACCTCAAACCTTCAAGTCTTTGCCTGCTTGCCTGTATTGATCCTTTACCCTTTATCAGTCGGCATGGTCAGTTACGGGCTGGCAATCAAACTGGCCGAGCACAAAAGCACACTCAGAGCACTGAGCCGCACTGACAGCCTGACAGGGCTGCTCAATCACGGTTCATGGAAAGACCTATTGCAACTGATATTCCAAAAGTGTCAGCAGAACCAAGCCACAGCCACCCTCGCGCTGATTGATGTCGACCACTTCAAACGCATCAATGACACCTTCGGGCATCTGGTGGGGGACGCCGTGCTGCGCCAGCTAAGCAAGGAGCTTCAGCAAAACCTGCGCGCCGAGGACTTGGCCGGGCGCTACGGCGGAGACGAGTTTTGCGTCATTTTACCCAGCCGCTCACTGCACCAGGCCAAGGAAATCATGGAGCGCATGACTCAAGTGTGTGGTGAATTCAGGCACGCTGATGAGCCCGATCTACGCGTTAGCTTGAGCGTGGGACTGGCGTCCTACAGAGCTGAGTACGAAGATGCTTCTGCATGGCTCAATGAAGCCGACAAAGCGTTATACATTGCGAAAAAAACAGGCCGCAACAAGATCAGCATGGGAGCCGCTGATCTGCTGTTGGAGACGGTCCCCGGCAAGCGTTAAAGCAGGGCACGCTAAGCCCTGCCGGCATTGCTCTGCACGCAGCGACGCACCGCTGAAATCTCGGGCACATCCTGACGCTGCATATAAACCCGCAGGGGTTCAGTGATGTTCAGACGGTCGTCGACATGTTGATCCAGTAATAACTGAATCAACTCGCGCTTGAGGGTCATGGTGTCTGATTCGCCGGGCTGCCAGACAAACTCGTGGGTGGGCGTAATGCTGTCATCTGCCACGTCCATTCCGAAAGAATCTTCGCTAAAGCGGACAATGTGCCGCGCTGTCTTACGATTGAAACCAACAAAGCCGTTAAGTAGATCCGCGGCCTGGCAGATTAATTGTGAAGTGATGCGCATGGTAAACCTCAATGACAAGCCCTGAGGGCAATAGGGTCGATGGTTTACACACAAGACATGCTTCGCCTCCCTCTGCCGGGGACGCTGAAGGGTTCAAGACTACTGCACAACTTTTCTAAAACCAAGGATCTCGCCAATGCCGGTCACTGTTGCCAGACGCACCCTGCTGCCAAGTTTGTTACTCGCCATGGTTGGCGCACACGCGGCCCCTGAGCCCATCACGCCGCCAGCACAGATCGCAAGCAGGTATGCAATTGCACACCCCGCCGTTATCGCCCATCGCGGTGCATCGTACGATGCACCCGAATCAACAGCAGCGGCCTATAAACTCGCCCGGGATCTGGGCGCAGACTATCTGGAAATGGACCTGCAACGCAGTCAGGACGGTGTGCTTATTGCCCTCCACGACAACAGCCTGTTGCGTACCACCGATGTGGCCAATAAATTCCCGGAACGCAAAAACCAACCAGCCAGTGCATTCACTCTGGCCGAACTTAAAACACTGGATTCCGGCAGTTGGTTCAACAAGGCCTACCCGGATCGCGCACGCCCTTCGTACGTTGGCCTGCCCATACTGACGCTGGACGAAATAATCGATATTGCTCAAAGCAATCCGCGCCACACGCCCGGCTTATACATTGAAACCAAAGAGCCGCAACTATTCCCCGGGATAGAGCACGATCTGAAGCGCACACTGACGCAACGCGGCTGGTTGCCTTCTCAACCTGATCGCCAGGGGCGGGTCATCCTGCAAACCTTCGACAAAAATAGTCTTCAGCTGCTACAAAAAGAGATGCCTGACACACCCAAGGTATTGCTTCTTTGGGTGGGCGCAGGCGGGATGACACCTGACAAGAGCGTCAGCTTCGCGCAATCCGGTAAGAAGGATAAAGCAGCCTACTACGCCACACTGCACCCCAATGATAAAACCGAGTTCACACAATGGCTCGATTTTGCCAAGCTCAACGGTGCTATCGGTATAGGCCCATCTGCCCTCTGACCCACGGGGGCGATCAGAGTTATTCCGACCTGATTCAACCCTGGATGAACACAGAAGCCCATGAAAGAGGCTTGCTGGTGCACGCTTACACCCTCGATGAGCCCGTGGATTTCAATAAGGCGATGGCTGCAGGCGTAGATGGCATATTCACCAACCGCACCCGCGAACTGCTCAACTATTATCAGCGCCCGAGTCCCCACACCGTTAAGCAGGTTCTGCAGCAAAACGGCTATTAATCAGGCAGAGCATCCGGGCCAAACCTTGAACTGCGTATGTACTCACCCTCAGCCCCTCTTGAAAGTTAAAGACCAAGGCTCAAAATTAAGGATGAATTAAGTTGCGAGGGTTAACCTGAGCCCACTTAAACAACTCACCCAAGAGGGTCAAACATGAAAGCACTTAATGTATTGTTCGCCGCAATGACGTTGACACTGGCAGCAGGCGCTGCCCAAGCCGATGTGCGCCCTGACCATATTCCAGACTTGCTCAAATCGGGACAAATCAAACCCTTTGAGCAACTCAATAAAATTGCTATTGAGCAACACCCCGGTGCAACCATCACCGATACCGAGTTGGACAAAAAGCTGGGCAAACTGGTCTATGAAGTTGAACTGCGCGACAGCAAAAACATCGAGTGGGATGTGAAAATCGACGCAGCGACTGGCGAAGTTCTGGAAAACAAACAAGACACTTGAATTCCATCGGTAACCGCCGCCTTGTTCTTCATGAACAAGGCGGTTTTTTGTCGTCAGCGTTCAGAGAAACTGAACTGACCGATAGGGAATAAGTGTCTTTAAAACCCATATGAGTAGACACTGGCAGTTCTTTTCAACGTCACTGTCTATTGCCTCTGACTTCCCATCACACCTCAACAGAACCTGCGCATGAACACCCGCCTCTGTGCCTACGACCAGCTGACACCCGAGCAACGTCTGCAATTGCTTGAGGTTAAGGTTAATGCCGAGCAAATGGTTTTTTGCGGCACCATCGAATCCGCATTGCACGCTCTTCCAAGCCAAGGTCATCCTGCCATTTGCGCCTTTGTTTTACTGGACGATGGTCGCCCCGTTGCCTTTTTGCTGCTCAAGCGCCAGCCATTTCTGGCCCATTGGGCTGATGCCGACAGTGCCACCTTGCACTCACTCCAGGTCGACGAACGCTTTCAGGGACAAGGATTGGGAAAAATCTGTCTGCACGCACTCCCCGAGGCAGTGCGCAAAGTCTGGCCGCAGATACGCCAGCTGATGCTTTCAGTCAGCCCATACAATACCTCAGCGCTGGCCTTTTACATGAGTCAGGGCTGGGTCGAATGCGGCGAAGCTTATCGCGGAGAAAGGCGCCTGTTGTTCAAACTACCCCCTGCACAAACTGAACATCTAGACGCAAGCTAAAAGCGGGATTTGACCCACTTAATGGCGGCAAATAACAGCGACTAGACAAAAAGCCATCACTGCCCGTATTGTTTTGCCCAGACCACCGCAGTGGTCGCGTCGCTCGGACGGTTCCGGGCGCTTACGTATCAGAGGCACTTATGGCAGACCAAGGTTCGCCGCGACGCTTTGCGCGCATCGATCGACTCCCCCCGTATGTATTCAATATCACTGCCGAGTTGAAAATGGCGGCACGGCGCCGTGGTGAGGACATTATCGACTTCAGCATGGGCAATCCCGACGGCCCGACACCGCCACATATTGTTGAAAAACTCTGCACCGTCGCACAGCGTGAAGACACTCACGGCTACTCCACCTCACGAGGCATCCCGCGCCTGCGTCGAGCG
This sequence comes from Pseudomonas helleri, assembly GCF_009600315.1. Lineage (GTDB taxonomy): Bacteria > Pseudomonadota > Gammaproteobacteria > Pseudomonadales > Pseudomonadaceae > Aquipseudomonas > Aquipseudomonas helleri_A. The sequence goes on from NZ_WIWC01000010.1 coordinate 19,751, forward strand.
ATTTCCCGTTGGTACGCCGACCGATACAACGTCGAAATTGACCCGGAACAAGAAGCCATCGTTTCCATTGGTTCCAAGGAGGGTTTGGCGCATTTGATGCTGGCCACACTCGATCAGGGTGACACCGTACTGGTGCCGAACCCAAGCTACCCGATCCATATTTACGGTGCCGTGATCGCCGGCGCCCAAGTGCGCTCAGTGCCGCTGATCCCGGGCGTCGACTTCTTTGCCGAACTGGAAAAAGCCATTCGCGGCTCAATCCCCAAGCCAAAAATGATGATTTTGGGATTCCCGTCCAACCCAACAGCACAATGTGTCGAGCTGGATTTCTTCGAGCGCGTGGTGGCTCTGGCCAAACAGTACGATGTGCTGGTGGTACACGACCTTGCCTACGCCGACATCGTTTATGACGGCTGGAAAGCACCTTCAATCATGCAAGTTCCGGGCGCCAAAGACATTGCCGTGGAGTTCTTCACCCTGTCCAAAAGCTACAACATGGCGGGCTGGCGTATTGGCTTTATGGTCGGTAACGCCGAGCTGGTCAACGCATTGGCACGCATCAAGAGTTACCACGACTACGGCACCTTCACACCCCTGCAAGTGGCGGCGATTGCGGCGCTGGAGGGCGACCAACAGTGCGTTAAGGATATTGCAGAACAATACCGTCAGCGCCGTAACGTGTTGGTCAAAGGACTGCATGAGCTGGGCTGGATGGTCGAGAACCCGAAGGCGTCGATGTATGTCTGGGCCAAGATTCCAGAGGCCTATGCCCACTTGGGGTCATTGGAATTTGCCAAGAAGCTGCTGGCCGAGGCCAAGGTCTGCGTCTCGCCCGGCGTGGGATTTGGTGAGTATGGTGACGATCATGTGCGCTTTGCCCTGATTGAAAATCAGGATCGCATCCGTCAGGCACTGCGAGGGATTCGCGCCATGTTCCGCGCTAACTGACGCGTAGTCGCTGCCGCAGGCTGCGGCAGCGACCACACAACATCAGTTAAACCACTAGCGACAACAGCAGAATAAATATCAAACCTACTACCGACAGAATGGTTTCCATCGCGGTCCAGGTTTTGAAAGTTTCAGCCACGGTCATGTTGAAGTACTGCTTGACCAGCCAGAACCCCGCATCGTTGACGTGAGACAAAATCAACGAACCCGCCCCTGTCGCCAGCACCAGTAGCTCACGATTCACACCCGGAATCATGTCGACTACCGGCAACACGATACCGGCGCCGGTAATGGTCGCCACGGTGGCAGAACCGGTGGCAATACGAATCACCGCCGCCACCAGCCATGCCAGCAGAATCGGCGAGATTTGCGCGTTCACTGCCATATGACCGATCACGTCACCCACACCGCTGGCCACCAGCATCTGCTTGAAACCACCGCCCGCACCAATGATCAGAATGATCGCAGCGGTCGGGGCCAAGCTGGCGTCGAGCAGCTTGAGAATGCGCTTGGAGTCGATCCCTTGACGTGCGCCAAAGGTGTACAACGCCAACAGCAACGCCAACAACAGGGCACTGATCGGGTGACCGATCATGTCCATCCACACGCGGAAGAAGTTGCCATCGGGCAGCGCAACGTCCGCGAACGTCTTGAGCAGCATCAGGAACACCGGCAATAGCACAGTGATCAATGTGATCGAAAAGCTCGGCAGACTACTGGATTCTGGCTCGCTGGCCAGTTGATCCATCAGCTCCTGAGACGCATGACCCGGAATGTATTTGGCGATAAACGTGCCGTAGATCGGGCCGGCGATGATTGCCGTAGGCAGTGCGACGATCAGGCCATACAGGATGGTTTTGCCAATATCAGCACCAAATACACCAATGGCCAGCAACGGGCCAGGATGCGGAGGCACCAGGCCGTGTACCGCTGACAGGCCAGCCAGCAACGGAATACCGATTTTGATGATCGACACACCCGTACGACGCGCAACGATAAACACCAATGGAATCAGCAGGACAAAGCCAATCTCAAAAAACAACGGGATGCCGACCAGGAAGGCCGCAAACATCATTGCCCACTGCACCTTCTCTTTACCGAAGGCCCGGATCAGGGTGCGGGCAATTTGGTCAGCGCCGCCGGAGTCGGCCATCATTTTGCCAAGCATGGTGCCCAGCGCCAGAATGATCCCGACAAAACCCAATACGCCACCGAAACCGTCCTGGAACGATTTGATGATCAGGTTGGCCGGCATGCCCGCGGTCAGGCCCAGAAACGCCGAAGCGATGATCAAGGCAATAAAGGGGTGCAACTTGAACCGGGTGATCAACACGATCAATCCGATAATGGTCACCACTGCATCCAACAGCAGAAAGGTGTTGTGAGACATGCCTAGCATGGGGCTTCTCCTGACTTGTTCTTGTTATTTAAGGCGAATGTACAGCCGTAGCTGAGTCGGATAGCGCTATCTATTTGAAACAACATCATGAGGTTGCCGGTACTCTGTGTTTATCCCACCAGACGACGGCGGCGTTCGCCAATTCGTCGATATCCATTTTCGTTGCGTCCAGTGTCAACACCAGTGGCTCGCCTGTAGGCGATTCCAGGGCAGCGAACTGACTGTCGATCAGCGTCGAAGGCATAAAGTGCCCAGGACGATGAGTAACGCGTTCTGCCGCAACCTGAGGAGTGAGTTCCAGGAACACGAAACCCAAACCATCGACAGCGCCACGTAAACGCTCGCGATACCGCAGTTTGAGTGCCGAACAAGTCAGAACTGGACGCTCACCGCTATCAACGGCACGACGAAGTTCTTCGCACAGGCTGTCAAGCCAGCCCGCGCGGTCCTCGTCGGTAAGGGGAATGCCGGCACTCATTTTTTCAATGTTGGCCGCAGGGTGAAATGAATCACCTTCAATCTGGATGGCGCCATTGCGGTTACATAACGCCTCGCTCACGCTGGATTTGCCGCAGCCGGCAACTCCCATGATGACCAGGGCAGTGATAGGTTGACTCATGAAACACCTCAGTCCGTAGACAGCGCTGTCTTTATTCATGCGTTCAATACTTGAAAGCAAAGCACAAAGCACAGGCTACCGACGTCTAATTCTCATTTTTATGGGGAGACGCGGTAACGCTCTCGACATACAAAGCTGGGGTAATAAGCCTGCACACAATCAGGCAATTGCGGGCACGCGCGGACAGCGCTACCTTAGTGACTTGTTTTTTGTTTGGCAAGCGACCCCGATGACCTCCTCTAAAAACGATAAAAACACCCGAACCACGGGCCGCCCTACCCTCAATGAAGTTGCCCGCATGGCGGGCGTCAGTCCGATCACCGCATCGCGCGCGTTGCGGGGTATCAGCAGTGTTGCCACTGAGCTGGCCGAAAAGGTGCGCAAGGCCGCTGATGAACTGAATTACGTGGTGAACCCTGCCGCCCGGGCTCTGGCTTCAGCGCAGAGTCACTCTGTCGTGGTATTGGTCCCTTCATTGTCCAACCTGCTGTTTATCGACACCCTTGAAGCCATCCATGATGTATTGCGCCCCAAGGGCTTTGAAGTCTTGATCGGCAACTTTCACTACTCCCGCGACGAAGAAGAGAACCTGCTGCGCAACTACATGGCTTACCAGCCTCGCGGCTTGCTACTGACCGGCTTTGATCGCTCCGAAAGCTCACGCCGCATGATTGAAAGCAGCAATGTGCCCTGCGTGTACATGATGGAGCTGGACGCCGGAGCAGGACTTAATTGCGTGGGGTTTTCCCAGCTCAAAGCGGGTGAGACTGCTGCACGGCATTTGATTTCACGGGGCCGTCGACGCCTTGCGTACATTGGCGCGCAACTCGATCAACGCACCCTGCTGCGGGGCGAAGGCTACCGTCGTGCGTTACAGGAGGCTGATTTATACAACCCTGACCTCGAAATCCTCACGCCTCGCCCCTCTTCTGTCGGTTTGGGCGGCGAGTTGTTTTTACATTTGCTGGCCAGCCAGCCGCAGGTGGATGCAATCTTTTTCGGCAATGACGACCTTGCCCAAGGCGCCTTGCTGGAAGCCGCCCGCATCGGCCTTAAAATTCCTGAGCAAATCGCCATCCTGGGCTTCAATGACTTGCCGTCTTCAGAGTTTATGGTGCCGCGACTCAGCAGTATTCGCACGCCTCGGGAAGCCATCGGGCGTCGTGCTGCAGAACAAATGCTGGTGCTAATGGCTGGCAATAAAGTGCCAAACCCGGTACAGGACATGGGTTTTGAGCTAATGGTGCGCGAAAGCAGTTAGGCCCATCAGGGGCGACACTGCGCCCCTATTGCAACTGCAAGGTCGAATTGAACTGACTGATGGCATCGACCACATGTCTCGAACCTTGCTGAATTTCCAGGATCGCCTCTCCCGCCTCATTGGCCAGTGACACACCGAGGTCGGTACGGCTCAAGCTGGACTGCATGCTGGTCACGGCACTCAGCGACAAGTCATGATTTTTACGCACCACCTCGACAATCTCCACGGTTGCCGCGCTGGTGCGCGCCGCCAGGCTTCTGACCTCGTCGGCCACGACCGCAAAGCCGCGCCCATGCTCACCCGCCCTCGCCGCTTCAATGGCCGCATTGAGCGCCAGCAGATTGGTTTGATCCGCAATGCCACGAATCGTCTGCACTATCTTGCCGATGATGTCCGACTGCTTGCTTACGGCGTCGATGCTTTGCGCGGCCTCGTTCAGGTCTTTGGAGATCGCTTCAATCACCTGCACCGTTTGCTGAACCACTTGCGAGCCTTTCTGCGCACAGGCGTCATTTTGGACGGATGTGGTATGAGCCGATTCAGCCGCCGTTTGCAGATTGGTGACTTGAGCGGTGATGTCACTGGCAAACTTGACCACTTTATACAAACGGCCCTTGGCATCGAAAATCGGGTTGTAAGACGCTTCGAGAAACACCGTGTGACCGTATTTATCCACCCGTTCAAAGCGTCTGGAGTGGTACTCACCACGATTAAGTGAAGCCCAGAACGCTTTATATTCCGCCGACTCGCTTTCGGTGCGGCGGCAGAACAGGCTGTGGTGCTGCCCGACAATTTCAGCCAACGCGTAATGCATGGTGTCGAGAAAGTTCTGATTGGCATGAATGACCCGGCCATCGGGTGAGAACTCGATCAAGGCCATTGAGCGGCTCAAGGCATTCACGATGTTCTGATTTTCATGCTCTTTATTGACCCGCTCCGTGATGTCCGAAGCCACTTTGATCACACGCGTGACCTGACCATCGGCATTCACAATCGGCATGTAACTGGCTTCAAGCCACACTTCGCGCCGGGCTTTGTCGAGGCGCAGGTAAGTGCCACTCATCGCCTGTCCGTTCGCGAGGTCACGCCAAAAGTTGACGTACTCAGAGGTCCGGGTGTACGGCTCTTCGCAGAAAATCCGGTGATGTTTACCGCGAATCTCGTCGATGGCGTAACCCGTCACCGCGCAAAAATTGTCGTTGGCTTCAAGAATGGTACCGTCAGGGGCGAATTCAATGATGGCCATTGAACGACTAATCGCCTGAGTCCTGGCGGTCATTTCATCCAGAGAACAACTGAGGCGTTTATTTTCGAGCAGGTCGGCTTTGCGGTGTAAATCGAACATGGCTCAATCCCTTGGGGGTGCTGTCTATTGATAATTCAAACGATTCAAGACACAACAAACCGCCTGCGCACTTAGCCCTAAATGCCAGAGCTCACGCACCTCGGAGATTCAAGCACTATTGATTGAGCCCCGCAGGCAGTGAGCATAGCCAGACTACGCAGAGCCGCAAGCACAATGCCATCAGTCTGTGACTTACACCGCATCCCGCGGATACTCGCCTTTTGAACATTGCATATAGCGCGTCGAGCCGTTGTATATACTGCGCGCGCCATTAACCCATGACATTTGCCTTATGACCGCTATTGTCCATTCCTTGTTGGAAGCGCCTTTATGGCCTTTGATGAACAAGTTTTATCGCACCCACCAATCCTCGATGAAGGCCAGTAAAGATGCACAACTGTGGGTCGCCCGAGCACACGAGATCGTCGCAGCGCTGTGTTTGCGCCCTGCGGCCAATGGTTTTTGGTTGACTGGATTGTTTGTTGCACCGGCCCTGCGCGGGCAAGGCATTGCTGGCACGCTGGTCAACACGGCTGTGTTGTCTTGCGATGGGCCGGTCTGGTTATTCTGCGACCCTGCACTGCAAGGGTTCTACGAAAGTCTGGGATTCAGACTGGCGCAGGATTTACCTCAGGTGTTGCATGAACGGTTGGTTCGCTATCAACGCAACAAGGCGATGATAGCTATGGCCATTACTCTTGAGTGCCGGGCGCCAGCTCCGGGAACAGCACCTCAATAAAGCCGAATTTGTTGAAGTCCTTGATGCGCGAGGGGTACAACCGACCGATCAGATGATCGCACTCATGCTGTACCACTCGTGCATGAAAACCATCAGCTACGCGTACGATGGGCTCGCCTTTTGGGTCGAAGCCTTCGTAACGGATGTGCTGATAACGGTCTACTGCCCCGCGCAGCCCCGGCACTGACAAACAGCCCTCCCAATCTTCTTCGAGGGCCGGGCTGAGAGGCGTGATCAGAGGGTTAAGCAAGATGGTTTGCGGCACAGGCTCAGCATCGGGGTAACGTTCGCTGTGCTCGAACCCGAAAATGACCATTTGCAGGTCAACACCAATTTGCGGCGCGGCCAGGCCGACACCGCCTGCATCCTCCATTGTCTGCAACATGTCGTCGATCAACTGCCAGAGTTCAGGGGTGTCAAACATTTCCGGGGGCACAGGTCTGGCCACACGCAGCAGGCGTTCGTCGCCCATTTTCAAGATTTCACGAATCATAGTCAGGCTTCATCTGAAGTGGAGGGAAGAGAGTGATCACGGCCCAGTCCTGAGACGTGTTGCTTTGGATCAGGGTCATCGGACTCATCGAAGGTTTTCTCTCCGGGGTCTTTGCCCTCTGTAGACATGTGCTCGATCACAGCGTTCATCTCAGCCCCGAGCAACAAGACAGCAGCGGAAATGTAGAAGTACAAAAGCAATACGATGATTGCACCGATACTGCCATACATGGCGTTGTAATCAGCGAAGGTTTTGACATAAAACGCAAAGCCCAGCGAAGCCACAATCCACACCACCACAGCCAGCACAGAACCGGGTGTAATGAAGCGGAATTTCTGTTCCACATCCGGCATGACGTAGTACATCACTGCCACGGCCACCATCAGCAGCAAAATGATCACCGGCCAGCGCAGGATGGTCCACAACGTGACCACAAACTCCTCCAGCCCCACCTGCCCCGCCAGCCAACTCATCACCTGCGGCCCCAGCACCATCAGTGCTGCGGCAGCCAACAGCATGCCGGCAATGCCGATGGTGTAAAAAATCGACAGCGGCAGGCGCTTCCAGAGGGGACGCCCTTCCACAACGTCATAAGCGGCATTCATCGCACTCATCATCAACCGCACGCCTGCAGAAGCGGTCCAGAGTGCGATCACGATACCGATCGAAACCAATCCACCCTTGGATTGCTGCAACTGATCGATCACCGGATTGACCGACTCCAGCGCTTGTGGCGGCAATACCAGCTCAGACTGCAAGCGCAACCAGCTGAAGAAATCGGGCAGATGCAGGAAGCCGATCAGCGCGATCAAAAACAGAATGAAAGGGAACAGCGAAAAAAGCATCTGATAGGCCAGCGCTGACGCATAGGTCGACATCTCATCGTCGATAAATTCTTTGACCGTACGAACCAGAACTTTGCCCAAAGGCAGGCCTTTCAAGACCGGAAATAACATAGCGTCTCCTTTCGCCGCTTAAATAATTAATGTGTAAGTCAGTCAAGCATTCGAGGTAAGGGTTTTACCTCAAAAGTAGCTGAATTGGCGACATTGGAAACACTTGTGCAAAAACGGCCATCACAAGGATGGCCGTTTTGAAGTGCAACAGATGCCCGACGCATCGGCTGCAAGGGTGCTATCAGGCCTTGTCGACGGTTTTCTTGACCGCGTCCTTGGCTTTACCGACCGCTTGCTGCCCTTCACCTTTGACTTCCTGCGCTTTGCCTTCGGCACGCAGCTTATCGTTGTCAGTCGCTTTACCGACTGCTTATTTGACATTGCCTACTGCTTCGTTCGCTTTGCCTTTGATCTTATCGCCAGTGCTGCTCATGGGATTTCTCCTGCTGAAATTTCGGATGTCATAACCTCGACACAAGAGTTGACCCACCGGGTTCGCAGAGAGTTTCATTTATTTGTGCCGAACATTTCGTCGTTCTGCGCAGGTTTGGCTTTATGTTTGCCTGCGTACCCACGAGAATGCGCAACGTATTCAGGCTACGGCGCTGAAGAATCAAAATTGTAGGAAGGTTATGAAACTCGATAAAAAGCTGGCCATTGCCCGCAGAAACCAGGAACTCGGCGGTGCGGTATTGGGCGTTAACAACTGCCATTTCGCCACGCTCAACACCAACAAAAACATCTGGTGGTTCGATATTCCACTGGCTCGCCTGGCCGTAGGTCAGTACGAATGGGTGCACCTGTTGCTGCATAACCCACGCACCGACGAGTTGCTTCACTTGAAGGTAACCACCGCATTCTTGCGCGAAAAACGCGAAGGTATGGTCGTACGGGCGACGCACAAACGAACGCCGACCATGAGCCTGGAGTTGAGCGCGGACAAAGACTCGTTCCTGCAGGACGTGCGCCCTACAGGCACCGGCGTGAACTTCGCCCAGTTCTTGCAAAAGTAAGACGGGGTTGTGGGCTGACGCGCCCAGACACGCCCAAACAGCAGCTGCGCATACGAAAAAGCCCCGCATTGTTCAATGCGGGGCTTTTTCATTTCCAGGCCGTTTACTTTTTCAGGCCCAGTTTTTTCAGTTCTTCGTCACGCAACTCTCGTCGCAAGATTTTGCCTACGTTGGTCGTTGGCAAACTGTCACGGAATTCGACGATTTTGGGGGATTTATACGCGGTCAGGTTAGCGCGCATGTGAACCATCACCTGATCTTTGGTCAGGGTCATGCCGGGTTTGACCACTATAAAGACCTTGATCAGCTCACCGGTTTTTTCATCCGGAATACCGATCGCCGCCGATTGCAGCACGCCCGACAACGACGCCATGACGTCTTCCAGCTCATTGGGGTACACGTTGAAGCCCGACACCAGAATCATGTCTTTCTTGCGATCAACAATACGCATGTAGCCGTCAGGTTGAATGATGGCAATGTCCCCGGACTTCAACCAACCTTCGCTGTCCATGATCTCGGCGGTTGCGTCAGGACGCTCCCAATAGCCTTTCATCACTTGCGGACCTTTGATGCACAGCTCACCCGCTTCACCCAATGGCAATTCTTCACCGGCATCGTTGATGACTTTGCACAGCGTCGACGGCATCGGGATACCGATGGTACCGATCTGAATATTCTGTATCGGGTTGACCGACACCACCGGGCTGGTTTCGGTCATACCGTAACCTTCGCAGATCTCACAACCTGTGACGGTCTTCCAGCGTTCCGCCACTGACAACTGCAAGGCCATCCCGCCCGACAAGGTCACTTTGAGCGACGAGAAGTCCAGCTTGCGGAACGCTTCGCTATTGCACAGCGCCACAAACAAGGTATTGAGCCCGACAAACCCGGTGAACTTCCACTTGGACAGTTCTTTAACCATCGCCGGCAAGTCACGCGGGTTGCTGATCAGAATGTTGTGGTTACCCAGCAACATCATTGCCATGCAATGAAAGGTGAATGCGTAGATGTGGTAAAGCGGCAAGGGCGTGATCAGGATTTCGCAACCTTCATTCAGGTTGGACCCCATCAGCGCCTTGCACTGCAACATGTTGGCGATCAGGTTGCGATGGGTCAGCATCGCGCCTTTAGCCACACCTGTCGTGCCGCCGGTGTATTGCAGTACGGCAACGTCACTGCTGAGCGGGTTGGCTTCACTGACCCGCTGGCCCTGCCCCTTGCTCAGCACATCGTTGAACTTGATGGCATTGGGCAGGTGGTACGCCGGGACCATCTTTTTCACGTATTTAATGACGCTGTTGATCAACACACGTTTGAAGGGCGACAGCATGTCGGCCACTTCCGTGACAATCACATATTTGATCGAGGTCTGCGGCACGACCTTTTCGGCCAGATGCGCCATGTTCGCCAGGCACACCAACGCTTTGGCGCCGGAGTCATTGAATTGGTGTTCCATTTCCCGCGCGGTGTACAGCGGGTTGGTGTTCACCACGATCAAGCCGGCGCGGATAGCTCCGAACACAGCGATCGGGTATTGCAGCAAGTTAGGCAACTGCACAGCGATACGGTCGCCGGGTTGCAGGTCGGTGCGCTGTTGCAGATAAGCAGCAAAGGCGCCGGACTGTTCGTAAAGCTCGCCGTAGGTGAGCGTTTTACCCAGGTTGCTGAATGCCGGCTTATCAGCGAAGCGCTCGCAAGACTGGCGCAACACCGATTGAACATTAGGGTACTCGTCAGGGTTGATTTCGGCAGCAATCCCAGCTGGGTACTTATCCTTCCAAAAGCTTTCAATCATGGAAGCCCACTCCTCAGCGTCGCGAATTCTTCACCGCATTTTATGCGGTTATTATTTGTTTGATTTTTGTAGTTGAAAACCGTGGCTTTTACTTACCGAGAAGTCACAAAGCGCGCCGAGAGTAGCAGCTTTGCCAGAAGTCGACTAGAGCCAAAAAGGGGCATCAGCGTCACCAACATGACTGTAGGACAATCCTAAGTCACTATTAGTGCAACTACTCTATAAATGCTTTCTGGCTTTGTTCAGGCCACGTATACAGGCACTCCAAATGAATATTCCCCGCTATTTGATAGCCAAAAAAAAATCGCCCGACTGCTTGAAGCAGCCGAGCGATAGCTAAAACAACAGAGGTATCAGGTGATATCGCGCAGCTCTCTACGCAGGATTTTGCCCACGGGTGTCATGGGCAAACTGTCGCGAAGCACAATAAGTTTAGGGACTTTGTAGCCGGTGAAATTGTCTTTGCAATAGGCTTTGAGTTCTTCGACACTCACCCCGCCAGCGCGCGCGACAACAAACAATTTCACGGCCTCGCCGGTGCGCTCGTCCGGCACGCCAATAACCGCGCAACTCGCCACCTTGGGGTGGGCCATGACGATGTCTTCGATTTCGTTGGGGTAGACGTTGAAGCCAGAAACAATGATCAGGTCCTTTTTGCGATCAACGATGCGCACAAAACCATCAGGGTCAATGACAGCAATGTCTCCCGTTTTAAACCAACCTTCGGCATCCAGAACTTCAGCGGTCGCCTCGGGATTTTGCCAATAGCCTTTCATCACTTGGGGGCCTTTGATGCATAGCTCGCCACGCTCGCCAAGGCCCAGATCGGTGCCAAAGTCGTCAATGACTTTCATGGCTGTGCCTGGAACCGGGGTACCCACCGTCCCGCTTCTGGCCAGAGCGCCGCACGGGTTGCAGCTGGCAGCAGGTGAGGTTTCGGTCAAGCCGTAGGCTTCAACGATGCGGCATCCGGTGAGCTGTTCCCAGCGATCCGCCGTCGCCTTGACCAGAGCCGTGCCACCCGAGTTGGTGATTTTAAGACCGGAGAAATCCAGTGTTTTAAAATCCGGATGATCCATCAGCGCCACAAACAACGTGTTGAGCCCCAGAAACGCGGTAAACCGCCAGTTCTTCAGCTCCTTGATGAACCCTTTAATGTCGCGCGGGTTGGTGATCAATATATTGTGGTTGCCCGTGACCATCATGCCCATGCAATTGGCCGTGAACGCATAGATGTGATAAAGCGGCAGCGGCGCCACCATGATCTCGCAGCCTTCCTGGAGAATCGGCTGACCCTGAGCATCATGCTGGGATAAGCATGCCCGTATCTGCTGCATGTTGGCGACCAGGTTGCCATGAGTCAGCATCGCACCTTTAGGTAACCCGGTGGTTCCACCCGTGTATTGCAGTACGGCGGTGTCCTCCAGGGTGACGGGTACGGGACGAAGAACCTGCCCTCTTCCCTCATGCAAAACCTTTTTGAAGCTAATGGCTTGGGGCAGTTGGTAGGCTGGCACCAGCTTTTTCAGCTTGTCGACCACCAGGTTTGTAATCCAGCCTTTAGCCGCGGGCATCATGTCGCCCATTTTGGCTTCAATCAGGTAGTCGATCGGGGTGCTTTGCAGCACGTCCTGAACACGCTTGCCGAACATGTTCAAATACACCAGCGCACGCACACCCGCACTTTTAAACTGATGCTGCATTTCGCGCGAGGTGTACAGCGGATTGGTGTTGACCACGATCAGGCCCGCGCGCAGGGCACCAAATACGGCAATCGGGTACTGCAACACGTTGGGCATTTGCACGGCGATACGGTCGCCAGGCTTGAGGTCTGTGTGGTTTTGCAGGTAGCCGGCAAAGGCCGCGCTGTGACGTTCCAGTTCGCCATAGGTAAGCGTCACGCCCAAGTTGCTGAATGCCGGACGATCTGCGAACTGTTTGCAGGAGCGCTCAAATACATCAACGACCGATGCAAAGGCCGTCAGATCTATGTCCTTAGGTACACCGGCGGGACGTTTGTCATTCCAGAAATCAGGTTCCATTATTTTTATCCTCTTGCCTGAGCGTGTCTGGACATATAGCACCAGCACTAAATGCGAAGCTAATGGACGGTATCAGTTATCCCGGAGCTGGCAAATACAGCGAACTTCACCATTTACATCTTGAATCGTATTACTGTGCCAAAGCTCTTCAGTGGCTTGGCGTTAGCCCCGTGCAAAGGAAGCACCATGAACCCTAATACGTTGTGGCTGGACGCAAATGACCGCACCGCTCTCTTTGTTAATCAGTGGCTGCCAGAGGGCGCGCCCAAAGGCATAGTGTTGCTGGCCCACGGCATGGCCGAACACAGCGGTCGCTATGGTCGCTTGGGCACTGCACTGTGTGAGGCGGAGTGGGGTCTATACGCGCATGACCAGCGAGGTCATGGCAAAACGGCGGAACACCACACCCAAGGGCATTTCGCGGATGAAGGGGGGTGGTCCGCAGTAATCAGCGATGTGGGCACCTTGCATCAGCACATCGCCCAGAACCACCCTGGTGTGCCGGTCTTTTTACTGGGCCATAGCATGGGCAGTTACATAGCTCAGGCCTACTTAATGGCTCACAGCGACCGTTTACAGGGTGTCATTCTCAGCGGATCAAACTTCCAGCCAGTCGCGCTGTACCGCGCCGCCAGCCTGATCGCACGGTTCGAACGTAGGCGACAAGGCGCTAAAGGCCGCAGCGCTCTGATCGAATGGTTGTCTTTTGGCTCCTTTAATAAAGCATTCAAGCCCAATCGCACCCCTTTTGATTGGCTCAGCCGTGATCCGGACGAGGTCGATGCTTATGCACGCGATCCACTTTGCGGGTTTCGCTGCACCAACCAGCTGTGGGTAGATTTGCTCGACGGCTTGCAGCAAATCAGTAAAGCGTCCAATCTCACTCGGATTGATTGCGACTTGCCATTGCTGGTGATCGGTGGCGTTTGTGACCCGGTCAGCCAAGGCAAGCGTCTTGAAGATCTGGCCAACGCGTTACGCAGTGCGGGCAGCCAGCACTTGCAACTCAATCTTTACCCTCAGGCACGGCACGAATTGTTTAATGAAATCAACCGCGATGAAGTCACCGCAGAGATGATTCATTGGCTCGATCAAGCGTTGGGCCACCCACGTTGCCTACGCAATCAATAGCCACCTCAGTTTTTTAAATAATCTGCATTTTGAAATTAAACACTCGTCACAGGACATGCGCTAGATGACTCAGGTTACCAATACACCGTACGAAGCCCTCGAAGTCGGCCAGACCGCCAGCTACAGCAAAACCGTCGAAGAGCGCGATATTCAGCTATTTGCTGCCATGTCCGGCGATCACAACCCGGTGCATCTGGACCCTGAATTTGCAGCGGCCACCATGTTCAAAGAGCGCATCGCTCATGGCATGTTCAGTGGTGCCCTGATCAGCGCTGCTGTGGCGTGCGAACTGCCTGGCCCCGGCACGATCTATGTCGGCCAGCAAATGACCTTTCAGAAACCGGTAAAAATCGGTGACACCTTGACCGTGCGTCTTGAAATTCTGGAAAAACTGCCGAAATTCCGCGTGCGCATTGCGACCCGAGTTTTCAATCAACGCGAAGAAATCGTGGTGGATGGTGAAGCCGAGATCATCGCCCCACGCAAACAACAGACGGTGAAACTACCCGTGTTGCCAGCGATCAGCATTGGCTGACAGGCGGGCATAAAAAAACGCCGGCTAACCGGCGTTTTTTTTAATCAGCGACGACTCAAGACTGAGAACGTACCTGATTGCGAAGCGCTTTCACCTGATCGTGGTTGCGTTGCACACCATGGTATTGGCGCTCTACAAGATCACGAATATTAAGCAGGTTGTGTTCGTTAATTTTTTCAATGGCTTTTTCATAGGCCTTGAGCGCATGGTCTTCTCCGCGCTCGGCTTCATTGAGGATGGCTTTGTCATCTTTTCCGGTAAAGATCGACTTCACATCTACCCAACGGCGATGCAGATCACCTGCAACACTGGTGCTGGTTTCAGGGTCACCGCCTAATTGGCGCACCTGAGCCTGAAGCTCGGCAGCTGCAGTGGCGCAGTCCGCAGAACGCTGGGCAAAGAATGTTTTAAGCTGTTGATCTTTGACGTCTTCAGCACAGGATTTAAAACCCTCCTGACCGTCTTTACTGGTTTCGATCAAATCGTTCAGGACGCTAATGGCTTCTTTATTGAGGTCAGTCATTGTTCAATTCCTTACACAGTTGAGGATCGTGCAATAGAGATTGCACGGGCTGTGCCAGTTTTCGTTAAAAATAAAACCTTTATAAATCAATAAGTTAAATTTATATCAAAATCTGTATCCGGTTTATTTGCATGAACTGTCAATTGGCCCTCATGCAGAATGCCTGTATTTTTCACTTCAACGCTTCGCGTACCTGAAGGCTGTGGCATGACCCCTGAAACGCTCGAACTGCTGGTGACCCGCGAAATGCCCTTCGGCAAATACAAAGGCCGGATAATTGCCGACCTGCCGGGCCAGTACTTGAACTGGTTTGCTCGCCAAGGGTTCCCCCACGGCGAACTCGGCGGTCTGCTCGCCCTGATGCAAGAGATTGATCACAACGGTTTGTCGGACCTGCTCGACCCGTTACGCGCCAAACACGGAAAACCCAAACCTCGCCACTGATAGAGCTGACTCATGCCAAGGATTGATGAAAACGCCCGCGACGAAGACTTCTGGCACGCCATCGCCGAGCGCTACGACGTAGCCCCCGGCCCGATCAATCTGGAAAACGGCTACTTCGGCCGAATGACCCGCGGGGTTGCGCAGGACTATCAGCGCAATATCGACTTTATTAACCGCAGCAACTCGGTGCATGTCCGTCAGCAGTTCGATAACACCCAGAGCCTTGATATCCGTAATCAACTGGCTGAACTGCTGGCCGTAGAACATGACAGCATTGCCCTCACCAATTGTGCTTCTGACGCACTGCAATCACTGATCCGCAACTACAACGGTTTGCAACCCGGCGACCAACTGCTGATAAGTGATCTGGAATACCACAGCGTTGAATACGCCATGCGCTGGGTCGCCCGGCAACGTGGGCTCGAAGTCATCGAAATAGTCCACGCGCATCCAGCCACCTATGAACACCTGGTGGCCAGTTATCGCGATGCCTTTGAGCGATACCCCCGCATCAAACTGATGGCCCTGACTCACGTTACCCACCGCACAGGGCTCGTGATGCCGGTAGAGGCGATTGTGCAAGCGGCTAAAGAACACGGGGTCGACGTGATTCTGGATGGCGCCCACGCCTTGGGCCAGATTGATTTTGATCTAAAAGCGCTGGGGATCGCATTCGCAGGTTACAACCTGCACAAATGGATAGGCGCGCCGCTCACCCTGGGCTTTATTTACATCGACCCGCACCGTCTTGCCGATATTGACCCGGACATGGGCAGTGAGCGTTATCCAGAGCCGGATATACGCACTCGCGCACCTTATGGCACGGGCAATATGCCGGCATGGTTGACCCTGCCCAAGGTGCTGCAGGAGCACAAGGATCTGGGCGGGTCGACAGCAAAAGGCGTCCGCCTTAACTATCTGCGCGACCTTTGGGTGAATGAGGCTCGCCAGTTGCCCGGCATTGAAGTGCTGGTGCCGGATGATCCTCGCCTGCAATGCGCAATTACGTCACTGCGGTTCACCCGCCTACAGGATCAACAACCGATAGTGGATCGCCTGCTCAAGGACTACAACCTCTTTACCGTGGCCCGAGACGGATCAGCCTGTGGCAGCTGTATTCGGATTACGGTGGGCCTGGCCACGTCGGTGGATGACATTAACCAGTTAATCAAGGCGCTGCGGGAATTGGCGCAGGGGTAAAGCCCCTCACCCTAACCCACTTCCAAAGAGAGAGGGGACTGGAAGCAAACGCCACGATTGTGCTCCCTCTCCCTCTGGGAGAGGGTTGGGGTGAGGGCTGCGTTATTAACGGACAAAAAAAAGGTGCGCCGACCAAGCGCACCTAAAAACCGTAGAACATGCAACACAACAATTACGCAATTACTGATCCAGCAGCGCCAACGCCTCAGCCGTGCATTCTTGAATACGCGCCCAGTCACCGTTTTTGATCCACTCGCTGTCAAGCATCCAGCTGCCACCCACGCACATCACGTTTTTTAACGCCATGTAGCTGCGGATATTGGCCGGGCTCACGCCGCCCGTCGGGCAGAACTTAACTTCGCCAAACGGCCCTCCCAGCGCCTTGATGGCCGCTACACCGCCACTGACTTCAGCCGGGAACAATTTGAAACGGCGATAACCCAAACCGTAGCCTTCCATAATGCCGGACGCATTGCTGATACCCGGCAGCAGCGGAATATCGCTGGCGACACTGGCTTCGAGCAGGTCTCGGGTAATGCCTGGCGTCACAATAAACTGCGAGCCGGCTTCTTCGGCCGCCGCCAGCATGTGACGATCCAGCACCGTACCCGCCCCGGTAACCAGTTCTGGCCGCTGCTCACGCAACACACGAATCGCCTCCAGGCCAAACTGGGAACGCAAGGTGACTTCAAGCGCGGTCAGACCACCAGCAGCCAGCGCATCGGCCAAAGGCAGGATGTCCTGCTGACGGGCGATAGTGATGACCGGAAGGATGCGTGCCTGTGCACACAGTTGGTCGATCAGGGCGACTTTCTCCGCCATCGAAACGTTCGCAGTTTTTATTGTCATGGCAGCTGATCCTTGGCTCATGGGCACCAGTAAATCTCTAACGTAGGTTGCAGAAAGGCACGAATTGGCAAGGCTGCTACATCAGTGCCCGCCAGCGCGTCATTAAGGGTGTTCAACTTGGACTGCCCCTGAATCGACAGCACTTTGTTCTTTGCGCTCGCCAACAGACCAAGGCTCATGCTCAAGCGTTGGTGCGGCACGGTCGGCGCCAGCATTGGCCAGCAGCGACGCGGATTAGCCACGTCCAAGGCATCGGCCAGGTTTGGACTGTTCGGGAACAAGGACGCGGTATGCCCGTCATCGCCCATGCCCAAAATCAGCACATCAATCGGCGGCAACTCGGCCAACAAGCGATCCGCTTGCTCGGCAGCGTCCTGAAGTGTGTTGGCCGCGTTGTACAGCCCCACAAACCGTGCTTTCGCCGCAGGGCCCTGGAGCAAATGCTTTTTAAGCAGGCCAGCATTGCTGTCGTCATGCTCAACCGGCACCCAACGCTCATCCGCCAGACTGACGACGACTTTGGACCAATCAACCGGTTGCTTGATCAGGCTCTGGAAAAACGCTACCGGACTGCGCCCTCCAGACACCACCAATGTTGCTACCCCTTGACCAGCGATGGCCTCATTCAATTGAGCCGCCACCGTTTTTGCCAGTTCATCAGCCAATTGGGCCGGAGTTTTGAACGTATGCGCATGCACACCTTCTGGCAGTTTCAAATCAGATATCGCCATACCAGGACCTCCCGTCACGAGTTATCAGTGCAATGGAGCTCATCGGCCCCCAAGAGCCCGCCGCATACGGCTTGGGCGCATCGCCCGACTTCTTCCAGCCAGCAATCAACTGGTCGCACCACTTCCATGCCGCTTCAATTTCATCTTTGCGCACAAACAGGTTCTGATTGCCGCGCATCACTTCGAGCAAGAGACGCTCGTAGGCGTCAGGCACCCGCTCGCTGCGATAGGTGTCGGAAAAATTCAATTGCAGCGGGCCGCTGCGCAATTGCATGCCTTTATCCAGACCTTGATCCTTGGTCATCACCCGCAAGGAAATGCCTTCGTCCGGCTGCAGACGAATAATCAGTTTGTTACCGATTTGAAGGCGCTGTTCCGGAGCAAAGATGTAGTGCGACGGTTCTTTGAAGTGAATAACAATCTGCGACAGCTTTTGCGGCATGCGCTTGCCGGTGCGCAAATAAAACGGCACACCAGCCCAACGCCAGTTACGAATATCGGCACGCAGGGCGACGAACGTTTCGGTGTCGCTTTGGGTATTGGAGTTTTCTTCTTCCAGATAACCCGGCACCGACTGGCCTTCGCTGTAACCGGCAATGTACTGACCGCGTACGACTTGCGTCGTCAGCCCTTCCGGCGTGATCGGTGCCAACGCCTTGAGTACTTTTACTTTCTCGTCACGAATGCTGTCTGCCGACAGGTCCGCAGGCGGGTCCATGGCGATCAGACAGAGCAACTGCAACAAGTGGTTTTGAATCATGTCACGCAGTTGGCCAGCCTTGTCGAAATACCCCCAGCGCCCTTCAATGCCGACTTTCTCGGCCACGGTTATTTCAACGTGGGAGATGTAGCGTTGGTTCCACTGGGTTTCAAACAGGCTGTTGGCAAACCGCAACGCAATCAGGTTCTGAACCGTATCTTTGCCCAAGTAATGGTCAATACGGTAAATACGGTTTTCCGGAAAGTACTGCGCAACCGCATCGTTGACCTTGCGCGAGGACTCGAGGTCCGAGCCGATCGGCTTCTCCAGCACGACGCGGGTGTTTTCAGCCAAACCGACCTTTGCCAGGTTTTCGCAAATCGCCCCGTACACAGCAGCAGGCGTAGCGAAATAGGCAATCAGACGCTGAGCCGTGCCGGCCTGTTCAGCCAGTGACACGTAGTCGTCCGTGTTCAGAAAGTCCACATGCAAGTAGTTCAGACGCGCCAAAAAGCGAGTCAGTACGTCCTCTTCGATCTCCTTGCTGCCAACATACTGGCGCAGCTGGCTGTCGATGCGCGCCAGATGCGTCAACGCATCGCCGGGCTCACGCGCCAATGCGAGAATTCGCGTGTCGTCATGTAAAAGACCGGCACGATCCAGCTGATACAAGGCAGGAAACAGCTTGCGCAAGGCCAGATCGCCCAGGGCGCCGAACAAGGCAAAGGTGCACGGTTCAACCGTTATCGAAGGCATGATGTTGGTTCTTTTATCAAGTTAAGCTACAAATACCTTTTTTCAAGGCATCACTCAAGGAAAAATGTAGTAATAAACACAACATTTTCTCAAAATACAGAATCTTACTAGTGGTCATTACACACCATCAGTAGGATAGGCCACCTTACAGGGTCGCTTCAGAGCGGCGCTCTTTGCATCGCTGAACCTAGGATCATAAATGGACCGCGTGCGAAATTTACTCGAACAAATCAAAGGCCGCCTCGAAGAGCTGAATAAAGCTGAGCGCAAAGTGGCTGAAATCATCTTGCAGAACCCGCAGCAAGCGACCCGGTTCAGCATCGCGGCGCTCGCTCAGGCGGCATCAGTCAGTGAACCTACAGTTAATCGCTTTTGCCGTTCATTCGGCGTCAGCGGCTATCCGGAACTGAAATTGCAATTGGCGCAAAGTTTGGCCAGTGGTGCGGCGTATGTCAGCCGCGCCGTGGAAGCAGATGACGACCCCGAAGCCTATACCCGCAAGATTTTCGGCAGCGCCATTGCGTCTCTCGACAGCGCATGCCAAGCCCTGGACCCCAACCTTATCAGCCGCGCTGTCGATTTGCTGATTCAGGCGCGCCAGATCCACTTTTTTGGGTTGGGCGCTTCGGCTCCGGTGGCGCTGGATGCCCAGCACAAGTTCTTCCGGTTCAACCTCGCGGTCACGGCTCATGCTGACGTGCTGATGCAACGCATGATTGCCTCAGTGGCACACACGGGCGAGTTGTTCGTGATTATTTCCTACACGGGGCGTACGCGAGAATTGGTGGAAGTGGCGCGTATTGCACGGGCCAATGGCGCGTCTGTCCTGGGCCTGACCGCTGAAAACTCGCCGCTGGCCAAAGCCAGTACCTTGAGCCTGAACATTCCGCTGCCTGAAGACACCGACATCTATATGCCGATGACCTCGCGCATCATCCAGCTGACGGTGCTGGATGTGTTGGCGACCGGCATGACCTTGCGCCGCGGCGTGGACTTTCAACCCCACCTGCGCAAAATCAAGGAAAGCCTCAATGCCAGCCGGTATCCCGTGGGCGATGAGTTTAATTAAGACCTTCAGGCGCCGCACAACCCCGCGCGCGCCTGCAAACTCAAATGCGCTTGCTCACCGGGTGCAAGCGACTGGCGATGAGTGCCACCACTGGTGGATTCGACACACACAAAGCCCATCACTTCATTCCAGCTGACGCCAAGCAAGGGCCGTTTGCCGGGATGCCACACCACGGTATTGGCCGTGTCGCCAGTATCAATGCTCAACGCCCGTTGCCAGGCATAGTCATTGAGCTGCATTTCACCCTCTTGCTGGAACACCCTCTGGCAACCGCCTTCAACCCGTAATTCACCTTGTTGCTGGCAGACTTGTCGATTCAACTGATCATACCCGTGAGCACCTTCCAGCCCAGACAGCGCTACCTCGGCGACGTCACCAATACGCCAGTACGCGCGCAATGCTTGACTCACCTGGCACGGTTCATCGTCCTGATGCTCCGTACTCAGGCGCAGCTCCATCTCCTCACCCAGCCGCGCATGCAGATCAACCTGCCAGTCACACAGCTGCAAGCGCCAGTGCAAGGAAACCCCGTCTTCATCTGAACTGCTGCTCAACAATTTCCAGTCAATCAAACGCGCCCAGCCATGGGATGGCCACGCATTCTCGCTGGGATGGCGCCCATACCAGGGCCAAAAAATGGGCACTCCCCCGCGTATCGCCCCCACCTGCGGCCACTTGGCAGCACACCACAGCCAAGGCTTTTGCCCTGTCGGCTGAAAGTGCAGCAATTGCGCGCCCTGGCGGCTGAAAACGGCCTGGCAATGCGGGTGATCAATGACCAATACGTCGCGCTGCTGAAAGCGCTCCCACTGAAAGATCGGTTGCTCGCGCCTGGATTTATAAAAACGGTGAAGCGGGTTTTCATGCATGTGCCGCTGTCCTGAAATCACACGGGGCAGCCCGCAGGAGGTGCCGTACTGAAAAAAAAACGGACAGCTCATGCTGTCCGTTCGGGCAATATTGGGTGCCTAGAGTAAACGACTTAGAACGCCGCTTGAATCTTAAGACCACCGACAATTGCGTTTTCTACTTGCGACACACCGCCCGGGTGCTTGATGTACTGCACGTTAGGACGCAAGGTCAGCCAGTTGGTCATGTGAAAACCATAGTTGACCTCAACGTTGTACTCAGTGTGCTGCACGGGCTGATACAACGGATTGTCGTAGTTGGAGATATCGTTGTAAGCATTCAGCAGGCGCTCACCTTTGGTCACGTCGTCATTGACGTGAATGCGGGAAACACCGATGCCCACGTCATCTTTTGGACGCGAATCAAATGGGCCTTTGTAAACCAGCATCAACGACTGATAGTTGTCGATCATGTTGGTGTCTTTATCATGGAACGTGGCGTTGGCCGCAAAGTTCAGACCGCGCGACGCATCACCGTTATGGGTGGTCAGTTGCTGCTGAACGACCAACCAGTAGCCGTACTTGCTGTCGTGGCTACGGAAAGCGTTGCCGGAAATAACCGCATCCTGACCATTCACGTCCTTGCGAACGTCATCCGCATCAGCGGTGCTTTTGTAGTAACCGACACGGTATTCGCCAGGCAGGCCATTGACCTTGGGCGACCACACCAGCTCAACTGGCAGCACAGTACCTTTAGTACCGCTGCCGCTCAGTTTGAAGGCATTGCCGGACTCCAGCTGCGACGGGTTCATGTTGTAGGCACCGATTTGCGCATAGAACTCAGGGGTGATGTTGTACTTCACCCGCAAGGCCGCAACACTGACCGGCCAGTTATACCAAACACCGCCGTCGTAATCGCCTACTTGGGAACCGCATAACGACAAGTTCTGGAAGTCACAAGGGAAAGAGTTGAAGTCTTCGCCTTCGCCGAAATAACCGGCTTTTAGATCCAGTTTGCCATCGAAGTACTTTTGTTTAATCCACAGTTGGGTCAAACGTACTGTTTGGCCACGACCCCAAACTTCTTGAGATGAACTCAGTGTGCCAACGCGCGGATCGCCAATACGGTCATTGGAAATGTTGTTGCCTTGACGAGCCGTAATAGTGGCTTTGAACTCAGCGTCTTTCCAACCGAAGATCTTTTCCAGATCCATTTTTACGCCAAGACCGTACTGATCGCTGTAGCGCGCCGTGGTGTTCTTGTTATAGCCACCCTTGAGGTTGCTACCCATCTCACCCACATAATCCAGGGTAAAGTCGTAGCCTTTTTCAAGAAGCTCGGTACGGGTGCCGCCCCAGTCTCCCAGCATCCATTTGGAATCTGCACTGAAGGGTTCTTCAGCGGCAAAACTGTTACTGGCACACAGCCCTAACGATGCAATAGCCAAAAGCTGGCAAGCCAGTCCAGGGCGGGTCATTCGGTTGTCCATCCCATATTCCTCAAATTTCTTAATTCGACTGTGTACGTGGTATAGCTCAAGCAGAGCAGGCAGCAAGTTATCTGCCCAAACTCAAAACGCCTGAACTACGCCACGCATTCTTGAGGCACACGCAAGGCCCTGAGACGTTCACCAGTATTAGCATCAAATAGTAACACTTTACTGGAATCGAACTGTAGGGTTAGATTTTGTCCGGAATCAGGAGCAGAATCCGGCGCCAAACGACAGCAGACCTTAGTGTTATTGATGTTTACAAAAACCAAAGTATCAGGTCCTGTTGGCTCAACAACTTGAACTTCTGCACGCAAAGTTGGCAAGTGAGTGAGTTCATTTGACGCCAATACTATTTGCTCGGGGCGAATGCCCAAGA
Source organism: Pseudomonas helleri (assembly GCF_009600315.1). Classification (GTDB taxonomy): domain Bacteria; phylum Pseudomonadota; class Gammaproteobacteria; order Pseudomonadales; family Pseudomonadaceae; genus Aquipseudomonas; species Aquipseudomonas helleri_A. The sequence continues at coordinate 42,956 of NZ_WIWC01000010.1, forward strand.
TCAACTCTCGGTCCTCCAGCCCCGCATCGCTTAAGGCCAACGGCAACTCACACCGTGACTGTCCGCTTTCAAGTACCGCCTGCAAACAGTCTGCCTGGCGCTTTACGCGCACCGGAATAAAGTTCATCGGCGGCGAACCAATAAAACTGGCGACAAACCGGTTGGCCGGGTCGTTATAAATCTGCTTCGGCGTACCAAACTGTTGAATGATCCCGTCTTTCATGACCGCCACTTTATCGCCCAGTGTCATGGCTTCGATCTGGTCATGGGTGACGTAAACGGTGGTGGTTTTAAGTCGCTGGTGCATCAGTTTCATTTCAGTGCGCATCTCAACCCGCAGCTTTGCGTCGAGGTTGGAGAGCGGTTCGTCAAACAGGTAAATCTTGGGTCGCCGCGCCAGCGCCCTGCCCATTGCTACACGCTGTTGTTGGCCGCCGGATAACTGACCGGGTTTGCGCTTGAGCAAGTGTTCGATTTGCAACAACTTGGCGACACGAGCGACTTCCTCATCAATCGCCGCAGCATTCATTTTGCGAATCTTAAGACCGAATGCGATGTTGTCGCGCACGCTCATGGTCGGGTACAGCGCATATGACTGAAACACCATGGCAATGTCACGGTCTTTGGGGCTCATGCCACTGATGTCGGCTTCGTCCACCAGAATCGAGCCGCCACTGATGCTTTCAAGCCCTGCGATGCAATTCATCAAGGTCGACTTGCCGCAACCCGAAGGGCCCACCAGGATCAAGAATTCGCCGTCATTGATTTCCAGCTCAATGTTTTTAAGCGTATCGGGCAAACCCTTGCCATAGCTTTTGTTGACGTTACGTAATTCGAGCGTTGCCATGCCTTACCCCTTGACCGCGCCGGCCGTAAGCCCGCGCACGAAATACTTGCCTGCGACCACATAGACCAGCAGAGTCGGTAGCCCGGCGATCATCGCCGCAGCCATGTCCACGTTGTATTCCTTGGCACCTGTGCTGGTGTTGACCAGATTATTCAGGGCCACGGTAATGGGCTGTGATTCGCCGCTGGAGAACACCACGCCAAACAGGAAGTCATTCCAGATCTGGGTGAACTGCCAGATCAAGCAGACCATGATGATCGGCGTCGACATGGGCAGAATGATCAACCGGAAAATGGTGAAGAAACCAGCGCCGTCCATGCGGGCAGCCTTCACCAAAGCATCGGGAATGCTGACGTAGTAGTTACGAAAGAACAGCGTGGTAAACGCCAAACCATAAACCACGTGGACGAATACCAACCCTGTCGTGGTGCTGGCCAGTCCCATCTTGCCCAAGGTGAATGAAGCCGGCAGCAGCACGGTCTGAAATGGCAGAAAGCAGCCAAACAGCAACAGCCCGAAGAACAACTGCGAGCCGCGAAAGCGCCACATCGACAGCACATAGCCATTCAACGCACCGATTGCCGTCGAAATCAGCACCGCCGGGACGGTGATTTTGATCGAGTTCCAGAAGTAGCTATCAACGGTGGCCCAGGCCTTGACCCAGCCAATGCCGGTGACGACGGTAGGCCAACTGAGCAGGTTACCGGTGCTGATGTCTTCCGGGGTCTTGAAGCTGGTCAACAGCATGACCACCAAAGGCACCAGATACAGCAGGACGGCGAGAATAAGCACGGCGTAAATCGCGATGCGACTCAGGCTGATGGACGATTTACCCACGAAACTAGTCATGACGCTTGGCCCTTAACTCGGAGTACAGGTAAGGCACGATGATCGCCAGAATCGCGCCGAGCATCAAAATGGCACTGGCCGACCCCACGCCCATCTGGCCACGACTGAAGGTGAAGGAATACATGAACATGGCGGGCAAATCGGATGAGTAGCCCGGACCACCAGCTGTCATGGCCGCCACCAGGTCAAAACTCTTGATCGCGATATGCGCCAGAATCATGACCGCACTGAAGAACACAGGCCGCAGGCTGGGCAGCACCACGGTCCAGTAGATTCGCGGCAGGCTCGCGCCATCGATCTGGGCTGCACGAATGATCGATTGATCCACACCACGCAAACCGGCCAGGAACATCGCCATGATAAAGCCAGAGGCTTGCCACACGGCCGCGATTACCAGGCAGTACACCACGCGGTCAGGGTCAATCAGCCAGTCCAGGCGAAAGCCCTCCCAGCCCCAGTCCCGCAACAGTTTGTCCAGTCCCATCCCCGGGTTAAGCAGCCATTTCCAGGCCGTACCGGTCACGATCATGGAAAGCGCCATGGGATAGAGGTAGATGGTTCGGATGAACCCTTCACGACGGATTCGCTGATCGAGGAATACCGCCAGCGTCACGCCAATCACCAACGTGATGGCGATGAACATGCCACCGAACACCGCCAGGTTTTTACTGGCCACCCACCAACGGTCGTTGTCGAACAACCGCTGGTATTGAGCCAGACCGACCCATTTGTAGGTCGGCAAAAAAGTCGAGTTGGTGAACGACAGCACAAACGTCCACAGGATATAGCCATAAAAGCCCACCAGAACGATGAACATGCTGGGCGCCAGTACCAGTTTGGGTAACCAGCGCTGCAAGGCATCGAGCGGTGAGACTTTGCTGAACACAGCAACAGAACTCATGGGGAAATCCATGCAGGGAAGAAAACAACAAGGTCTTTGCTGAAGGGGTTATCAGCGTGGACACGACTGACCCGCAATCCAGGCAAGCCCTCCCATAAGAGGACCTGCCGCATAAAGGATTACTTGGCTGATTTAACCGCAGCGCCGAGTTTTTTAGCGGTATCGGCTGGGTCGGCATTCGGGTCGTTGATGAAGTTGGTTACGACATCAAAGAACGCGCCCTGTACAGCCAGCGTGGTCGCCATGTTGTGCGCCATGCTCGGTTGCAGGCCGCCGGAGTTGGCGTCCGCCAGAAAGTCTTTGGCAGCTGTTTGGGCACACGCGTCAAAGCCGTATTTGCCCATGTCGTTCAGCATGTCGTTGCGCACAGGGATTGAACCCTTGTTGATGCTGAAGACCTTCTGGAAATCTTCACCCAAGGCCACCTTGGCGATGTCCTGCTGGCCAGCCGCAGTGCCGGGGTCTTTCTGCTTGAACACCGCCAGAGAGTCGATGTTGTAGGTAAACGCCTTATCGGTGCCTGGGAAGGCAACGCACTGGTAGTCCTTGCCTGCGACTTTTTTCGCCGCAGTCCATTCACTCTTGGCCCAGTCGCCCATGATCTGCATGCCAGCCTTGCCGTTGATGACTTTAGCGGCTTCGAGGTTCCAGTCCTGACCCTTGCCATCAGGGTCCATGTAAGTGGCGACTTTCTTCAGCTCAGTCAGCGCCTTGACCATTTGTGGGCCGGTCAGCGTGTCGTTGTCCAGCTCGACCAAAGCTTTTTTGTAGCCATCCACCCCCATCACCGACAGCACAACGGCTTCGAAAACAGTGCTGTCCTGCCAAGGCTGGCCACCATGGGCAAGGGGGATAAAACCCGCAGCCTTGAGCTTGTCGCCCGCTGCGTAGAATTCTTCAAGGGTGGCTGGGGGGTTTTCGATGCCGGCTTTTTTGAATACGTCCGGGTTGATCCACAGCCAGTTCACGCGGTGAATGTTCACCGGCACCGCCACGTAATCACCTTCGTACTTCACCGTATCCGAGATTTTTTTGTCGAGTAGGCCGTCCCACTTTTCGCTCTGGGCGACGCTTTTGAGTTCGTCGGTGTCAAGCAGGCCGGTGGACGCCCACTCCTGAATATCGGGCCCCTTGATCTGTGCCATGCCAGGCGGATTGCCCGCAACGGCACGGCTTTTCAATACGGTCATGGCCGTGGCCCCACCGCCACCGGCGACAGCGCCGTCCTTCCAGGTAAAGCCATCTTTTTCAACCTGGGCCTTGAGGACATCTACAGCGGCTTTCTCACCACCCGACGTCCACCAGTGCACCACTTCTACCGTGCCTTTAGAGTCGGCGGCATAAGCGTTCAAAGGAAAGAGAGAGGCAAGAGAGACGAATACCGCGAGACGGCTGAATGAATTCATGAGATGACCTTTCTTGTTGTTATATCTGAGCAAGTCTTTTGCTTGCGCTTGTAATGAGTGTATCCATCGCCAAGCCTACTCACGTAACGAAGAGACGCACAAATGTCACTAATCAGTGACAGTCAAAAATGATTTGGATTTTTATCAATAAAAACAACTACTCGCTCCTGACACCCCACTAAAGAGGATCCTACTTTGAAATAAAGCATTTTCCGGGTTGCCTGTAGGACGCATCCCGAAGTCGTTTTCCCACGTTGTACTGGCAAATAACTTAAGCGAGTCTGCTAGTCATCGACACGAAGAAATGAACGGAAGCCGACATTCATCAGGAGATGCTGACCATGCAAAAGCGTAATTCCACCCACCGCAATCACTGCTTTATTTACCCGCTCAAGGGTGAAGACGGTCGACCCTACGCCTGGAAAATCGATATTCGGCGCGCAGGTAAACAGCACACGCAAATTTTCAACTTCGCCGACTATATAAACGAATATGCCGCTTTGGAGGCCGCAGAAAGTGTGCGCAACCTACTGGTCTTAAAAATGCCACAGGTGTTTACCTATGAAACCCGTCAGCGGGTGATGCCTAACAACACCAGCGGCCATCCGGGCGTGTATCGCGTGCAATCCAACCACGTGGATTACTGGCGAGCTACGACGCGGATCCATGGTTACAACCTGAGCAAAAGCTTTCGTATTGATCGTTATGGCAATGAGGGCGCATTGCAATTGGCGCTGCAAGAGCGCGAGCGGCAACTGACACTCTGCAATGAGCCTTATGACGTTGCCATGGAAAAACTACAGCAGCACTTCAGCCAAACCAGCCGCTGCGTCCGCGAAAAACGAATCAAAGCCGCAATGGATAAAAATTCCACATTAAACCCTGCCTCTGAACATGCACCCAACCCTAATCTGGAGCCTGTACTGCCAATCAGTGCCGAGCAAGCCCGCGAGTCTATCAATCGGCATTTCGCGGCATACTTAAAGTAACGCGCAGACCGCCGACACTCAGGTTTTGCAAACTGACTTCGCCACCGTGACTGTGCGCGATACTGCGCGCGATACCGAGCCCCAAACCATAACCCTGCTGGTTTCCCGAAAGCCTGAAGTGCGGCTCAAACACTTGCTCAAGTCGCTGTTCAGGGACGCCAGGGCCTTCGTCATCAACAATCAGCATAAAAGCGTTGTGGTTATCTTCGATGCGCAAATGGGCGTTTTGGCCGTACTTGAGGGCATTGTCGATCAAGTTGCCCATGCAGCGACGCAAAGCCAACGGCTTGCCTGCGTAAGGCCTCAACGCTTTGCCGCGCAAGGTTACACGGCCATTTCCCTGGGGGAGCAGATAAGGCTCGATCAAACAGTCGAGCAACACATTGAGGTCGACGGGTTCGATGTTTTCATGAATGTCGGTGTCCTTCACGCATTGCAGCGCGCCTTTGACCAGCATTTCAAGCTCATCCAGATCGCGACCGAACTTGTGCTGCACCTGCTCGTCCTCGAGCAGCTCCACCCGCAGTCGCAAGCGGGTGATGGGCGTACGCAAGTCATGGGAAATAGCACTGAACAGTTGGCTGCGCTCGGTCAAATAACGGCTGATGCGGGCACGCATGGTGTTAAACGCGCGTCCCACTTCGACAACTTCACTGCCGCCGCCTGTTTCAACCGGTTTGAACTCATCCTCCCCCAGCGACATATCCCGTGCCGCCCGCGCCAGACGCTTGAGCGGACGACTCTGCCAATGCACCAGCAAACCGATAAAAAGCAACAGGAAGATACTGCTCAGCGCGATGAACCAGACCTGCAACGCTGGCAACCCTTCTTCTTCAAGGCTGGTGTAAGGCTCGGGTAGCAAGGAGGCAATGTACAGCCACTCACCCGGCGCCATCTGGATTTGCGTGACCAATACCGGCGGGTTGACCGGTTCAAGTGTCAGGGCAAAGTGAGCCCAGGAACGCGGCAGTTCCTCAAGCTTGAGACCCGCGTTGAAGATACGTAAATCATGAGGGCTGACAAATTTCACTGACACGTCCGCATCAGGGCCCAGGGATTGACGGAGTACTTGATCCACCGCGTCCAATGCCGCTTTTTTTCGGGCAGTGAGGGGCAACGTCGGCATCCCCAATGGCTTGTCATTGAGGCTCACAAAGAAACGTGTGCCGCCCATGCTGCGCATTTGATCCAGTACCAGCGGGCGATAAGCCAAAGGTAATGAGCGCAGGTAAGTCACGGTGGCGGTCATGGAACGCGCGAGGCTGCGGGCGCTGGTTACCAGCCCTTCCAGTTGTGTGGTGCGCAACTGTGACAACCAGATAGCGCTCGACAAGGTTTGCGCTATCACAATGGCCAGTAACGTCAGCAGCAACATTCGCCCCAGTAACGAACGCGGCACTCGCACTTTAGGCAAGCATTTAAAGGCCATGAACAGCTGAGACCTGCGCCGCTAGTTGGTAACCACTGCCGCGAACGGTACGAATCAATCGAGGCGGCTTGTCGGTATCACGCAGACGTTGGCGCAAACGGCTGACAGCCATGTCGATGATACGATCCAGCGGCATCAGCTCGCGGCCACGGGTGGCATTGCCGATCGTGTCGCGATCAAGGATCTGTTGCGGGTGATCCAGAAATAGCTTGAGCAATGCAAAGTCAGCCCCGGACAGGATGACTTCTTCGCCATCGGCATGAAACAGCCGGTGGGTCACGGTGTTTAGACGCCACTCGTCAAACGTCAGGATCTCGCTTCCCGCCGGCACTCCTGCGCTGGCAAATTGCGCACGGCGCAATAACGCTTTGATGCGCGCCTGAAGTTCACGAGGACTGAAAGGTTTACCCAAGTAGTCGTCCGCGCCCAACTCAAGGCCGATGACTCTGTCAGCTTCGTCGGAACTGGCGGTCAGCATGATGATGGGGGTCTGGGCAAAGCGCGCGTGCTGGCGTACCCAGCGACACAGGCTAAACCCGTCTTCGTCGGGCAACATCACATCAAGGATCAGCAAATCACAGGGAATTTGTTCGAGCGCCTGACGAAAACCCGCGCCGTCGCCTACGGTATGCACCACAAAACCGGCACGACTGAGGTATTGATCAAGCAGTTCTCGAATGTCCTGATCATCATCGACCAGCAAAATGGATTTGCCGTGTGCACTCATAGTGGTGTTCCTTATTGTTATGGATGTACCGCAGCTAGCTCCCTGGCCCTACAACTGTCTCCATACAGACTCAACAACATCAAAAGTCAGCCCCCTCTCCCTCGGTCAAGGGGGCCAACTGAGGCGCTTTTCAAGCAAACGCCTGCTGCAACGCTACACCCGCACCCATCAGGCCGGAGTACGGCGCTGTGACCAGCCATACCGGAATACCCTTGAGGTAATCACTCATGCAGCCCTTGTCAGCAAAACTGCGGGCAAAACCGCTGGCGAGGAAAATATCGGCAAAGCGCGGGATGACCCCGCCCACGATGTACACCCCGCCCCGACCACCGACCGTCAGTACGTTGTTACCCGCCACACGGCCCAACCAGCAACTGAAATGTTCCAGTACTTGCAATGCCACCGGATCACCGGCCAATGCGGCCGCCGTAATCGCGCGGTCAGTTTCCAATACGGGCTCATGGCCATCGAGGGCGCAAATTGCACGGTATACGCGTGGCAAGCCGCTACCACTCAGGATGGACTCGGCACTGACATGGCCGATTTCAGCGTAGATGTGCCGCCACAGTTGCACTTCACGCGGGGTGCTCATGGGCAGGTCAACGTGACCGCCCTCCCCTGGAAGCGCCATGAACTGGCCTTCGCCCAGACACAGTAAAGTGCCCACACCCAACCCGGTTCCGGGCCCGACCACTACCGCAGGTCGCCCCGGCTCGGGTGTGCCGGGGCACACTTGGCGCACGTCGTCAGGTTGCAAGCGCGTCATGCCTAACGCCATCGCGCTGAAGTCATTGATCAGCAGCAAGTTGTCGACCTGCAATTCACGGCAAAACGCCGCACGACTCAAGCGCCAATGGTTGTTAGTGAAGCGAAACTCGTCGCCGCTGACCGGCCCGGCCACAGACAGGCAGACAGAACCGAGCGCGCCCGGCGCAAGGTCGAGGCTGCTCAGATAAAGCCTGATGGCGTCTTCAGGACAGGCGAAATCTGCCGTGGCCAGAACCTGAACCGAATGCAACTGGTCGTTTTCCCATAAAGCAAAGCGAGCGTTGGTACCGCCTATATCACCGACCAGTGCGAGTTTCATTTCAAGGTTTCCAGAGACGAGGTAAAGGTACTCGCGCCCTGCTCGGCCGAACTGAAGGCCTGACGCATGAACGCAAACAGCTCGCGTCCCGTGCCGACCGCATTGCTTAAGGTGCCGACTGCCGGGGTACGTGCGGCGAATTCTGCCTCATCCACCAACAGTTGCAACGTCCCTTTTACCCCGTCCACACGGATCATATCGCCATCACGCACCCGCGCCAGCGCGCCGCCCACCGCCGCTTCCGGGCTGACATGGATGGCCGCCGGAATTTTTCCCGACGCGCCGGACATGCGCCCGTCAGTAATGAGCGCCACTTTAAAGCCCCGGTCCTGCAACACGCCGAGAAACGGCGTCATCTTGTGCAGCTCTGGCATGCCATTGGAGCGCGGCCCCTGAAAGCGCATGACGGCGACAAAATCGTGCTCAAGTTCACCGGCTTTGAATGCGTCTGCCAGTTCTTGCTGGTCCTGGAACACCCGTGCCGGGGCTTCAACAATTTGATGCTCAAGCGCAACGGCCGAGACTTTCATCACGCCGCGCCCCAGATTGCCTTCCATCACCCGCAAGCCGCCTTCAGAGGAGAACGCACGCGCCACCGGACGCAGGATCGACTCATCGAGGCTCTCAATCGGACCGTCACGCCATACCAGCTCGCCATCCACGAGGAAGGGTTCGCGGGTGTAACGGCTCAGGCCAAAACCGGCCACGGTGTTGACGTTCTCGTGCAGCAAGCCCGCTTCGAGCAGCTCACGAATCAGGAACGCCATACCGCCTGCGGCCTGGAAGTGGTTGATATCGGCTTTACCGTTTGGATACACATGGGACAGGGTCGGCACGACTTCGGACAGGTCGGCCATGTCTTGCCAGGTGAGCTGGATACCCGCCGCCATGGCAATGGCCGGCATGTGCAGGGTGTGGTTGGTCGAGCCGCCGGTTGCGTGCAGCGCCACAATGGAGTTAACCAGCGAGCGTTCGTCAACGATCTCGCCCAACGGCATGAAGTTGCCACTTTGTTTGGTCAGGCGGGTGATCTGGTGGGCCGCTTCACGGGTCAGCGCATCGCGCAACGGTGTGTAGGGGTTGACGAAAGAAGCGCCCGGCAAGTGCAGCCCCATGACTTCCATCAGCAACTGATTGGTATTGGCCGTACCGTAAAAAGTGCAGGTGCCAGGGCTGTGGTAAGACTTCATCTCCGACTCAAGCAGCTCTTCGCGGCTGGCTTTGCCTTCGGCGTAGCGTTGGCGAACGTCGGCTTTTTCCTTGTTGGAAATGCCCGACGGCATCGGCCCGCCCGGTACAAAGATGGTCGGCAGATGGCCAAAGCGCAGCGCGCCAATCATCAGGCCCGGCACAATTTTGTCGCAAATGCCCAGCATCATCGCGGCATCGAACATGTTGTGCGACAGCGCCACCGCCGTTGACAGCGCAATCACTTCGCGACTCAGCAGGCTCAGCTCCATGCCCGCCTCGCCTTGGGTCACGCCATCGCACATGGCCGGGGTGCCACCGGCAAATTGCCCCACTGAACCCATTTCACGCAGCGCTTGTTTGATTTGCTCAGGGAAATGTTCGTAGGGCTGATGCGCCGAGAGCATGTCGTTATATGACGAAACAATTGCCACGTTGGCCGCGTTCATCAGGCGCAGGTTGTTTTTATCATCCGTACCACACCCGGCTACGCCGTGAGCGAAGTTGGCACATTGCAGCTTGCCGCGTTGCGGACCGTCGCTGGCAGCGCCGCGAATCAGCGCCAGATACGCCTCGCGGGTCGCTCGGCTGCGGGCAATAAGACGCTCGGTGACTTCAAGAACGCGGGGATGCATGTGTTGAACTCCAGGCTAACGGATGTGGCGACCTGTACGTGTCCTATGCTGACCGAGGGCGCAGAGACGCCGATTCAATCATTCGGACCCGTTGATTCAGGTCACTCGTTGTAGATAAAACAAAATATTGCCACTTAAATGGCTTGTTTTCTATTTTTATGAGAATAATCTTGTAATTCCAACAACAAATCGAGGCAGGCGCTTCCCATGACTTTAAGAATCGCAATCAATGGTTTTGGCCGTATCGGCCGCAACGTCCTGCGTGCACTGTATACCCAAGGCTACCGTCAAGACTTGCAGATCGTCGCAATCAACGATCTGGGTGACAGCTCGATTAACGCTCATTTGCTCAAGTACGACACTGTTCATGGCACTTTCGACGCGACCGTAGAGCACGATCAGGAAAGCCTGACCGTCAACGGTGATCGCATTGCAGTCAGCGCCACCCGCAACCCGGCTGAATTGCCATGGGCCGCGCTGAAGGTCGACGTGGTATTTGAATGCACCGGTCTGTTCACTGAACGCAGCAAGGCCGAAGCGCATATTACTGCCGGTGCCCGTAAGGTCATTATCTCTGCACCGGGTAAAAATGCCGATGCGACCGTGGTCTATGGCGTTAACCACGACATTCTGCGCCAATCTCATCAAATTATTTCCAATGCATCCTGCACCACCAACTGCCTGGCGCCGGTTGCGCAAATCATCAACCGCGAGTTCGGCATTGCCAACGGCCTGATGACCACCATCCACGCCTACACCAACGATCAGAACCTGACCGACGTGTACCACAGCGATCCCTACCGCGCTCGCTCGGCCACTCAGAACATGATCCCGAGCAAAACCGGTGCCGCTGAAGCGGTAGGTCTGGTGTTGCCTGAGCTGGCAGGCAAGTTGACCGGGATGGCGGTGCGCGTTCCGGTGATCAACGTGTCACTGGTAGACCTGACCATTGAACTCAAGCGCGAAGCCACCGCCGCTGAAGTCAATGCAGTGTTCAAAGAAGCCAGCCAACACTCGAAAGTACTGGGTTACAACACCCTGCCGCTGGTATCGAGCGACTTCAACCACAACCCGCTTTCGTCGATTTTTGATGCCAATCACACCAAAGTCAGCGGCAAGCTGCTGAAAGTGCTGGCGTGGTATGACAATGAGTGGGGCTTCTCCAACCGCATGCTCGACAACTGCCTGGCGCTGCACAACGCGGAGTGACGCGATGATCGGCATCAGTTTCACGACGGCCACCCTGGCGACGCGCAAGCGTATCGCCCTGGTGGCCCACGATAACTGTAAGGGCTTTTTGCTGGACTGGGCTGAGCGCAACAAAACCGCGCTCAGCCAGCATGACCTGTGCGCAACGGGCACCACGGGCTTGTTGTTGAGTCAGCGTCTGGGCTTGCCGATTGAAAGCATGATCAGTGGCCCTTTGGGCGGCGATCAGCAAGTCGGTGCACGTATCGCCGAGCAACGGGTGGATATGCTGGTGTTCTTCTGGGACCCCTTCGAGCCACAACCGCACGACCCGGACATCAAAGCGTTGCTGCGGGTTGCCGCTGTGTGGAACATTCCCGTGGCGTGCAACGAATGCAGCGCTGACTACTTGATCAGCAGTCCGTTGATGAGCCAACCCCATGAGCACCGCGTCCCTGACTACAACGCGTATTTGAAGGGCCGGTTGTAATCCTTGGCGTAGCAGCTGCCGCAGGCAGCGGCTACAAAGGTGGCAATCCTGAGGTTATTGCCCTCATTGCAAAACATCACTTGACCAACAGTACAGATGATAAGCATTATCATTCGCTCAAAATTGGTCGGGTAGTACAGTGAGTCAGTCCCACTTCAATCAAGTCTTCCTAACTCAGCGAGAAAGTTTGCTGCGCACGTTACAGCGGATGGTGAATAACCACAGTACCGCCGAGGACTTGTTGCAGGAGACTTACTTGCGCGTCGCCCGTGCCATCAACGACCGCACCGTTGAGCACCTTGAGCCGTTTGTCTTCCAGACCGCCCGCAACCTGGCACTCGACCATCTGCGCGCTCGCCGCATTCAATCGCGCACGGTCGTCGAAGACGTGCCACTGGAGATTATGGAAGGGGTTCCCTCCCCCCTCAGTACTCCCGAAGAAGCCCATCAAGCCGCGCAATTACTGGAGCGTTTGAGTGTGAGCTTGAGCCAGTTAACGGCGCGCCAACAACGGATTTTCATCCTTAGCCGCCTGCACGGTTGCAGTTATCAAGAGATTGCCGATGAGCTGAATGTCTCCTTGAGCACCGTTCAAAAGGAACTCAAATTGATAATGGCAATCTGCATCGGGGTAGCCGACAGACTCAATCGGCCTTAATCTGCACAGCCGATGCTTGTAAGAAAGTTCTGAGACTGCCAAGGAACACCCGTGACGGATAACCAAAAATCTGCTCAAGACGTGCTGCAAGACAGCGCCATGGATCAGGCTCTGGACTGGCTGATCACCCTTGAGTGCGCAAGCGATGAACAAAAAATCGCTTTCGAGGCCTGGCGGAATGCAGATCCTGCGCATGCTCAAGCATTCGCTAAAGCCAGCGCCATCTGGAACGGACAGTCTGTTGTCACCGCCGCACACACCCTGCACACCCGCCGCACGCCTGGCCGATTACGTCGCATCAGCCGGCATTGGAAACACGTGGCCGCAGCTGCCGTGCTGGTGTTGACGGTGGGCGCCTACAGCAATGTGCCGATGCGCATCCAGGCGGATCATTTGACCGTGGTCGGAGAGCGCCAGCGTCTGCAACTCGATGACGGTTCCAAGGTGCTGCTCAACACCAACTCGGCATTCTCCAGCAAAGTCGTAAACGCACAGGCCAGCGCACGCCTGTATCAGGGTGAGGCTTTTTTTGAGGTGCCGGCCAATCTTGAGTTTGCGCTGCAACTCGACGCCGGCCCGGTGCGCGTCAGCGTGCGCGATACCGATTTCGCCGTGAGCTACCTCAATGGCGAGGCACAGGTACGGGTGCAACGGGGCAATGTGGAATTACAAGTGAGCAGTGTCGGCACTCAGATGCGCTTGTCGGCGGGTAACAGTGTGAGCATTGGCCCAAACGGATTCAGCAAGACCACCCTGCTGAACCCACAAACGGACCTGGCCTGGGTTCAGGGCCGCCTGGTGTTTGAAAACTGCCCGATGGGCAAAGTGCTTGATGAAGTGCGCCGCTATTACCCAGGCTGGATCATCAACAACAATGAGAAGCTGGCCAGTGTCGCTGTCACCGGTAATTACCGGCTTGATCAGCCACTGGACATCATTCGCTCACTCGCCAATATCACCTCCAGCAGCGTCTCGGAATTCGCGTCTCTGGTGATCCTCAATTAAAAGTTCATTGGAACGCATCTTTTTTTACGCGATAGCCTAAGGTCATACGTCTCGTAGTAGTCAATGCAACTGATTCGCATTTTGAGTCAGCTTCGCAACTATAAGAGTCGTTCACCACGGAGCGCTATCAATGCCCACACGTTTCAACAGCCGGTCCACCTCCAACGCCCGCACAGGCGGGTTGCAGCAGTGCACGTTGTCGTTGTTGACCGTCGCCGTACTTTTGGCCGGTGTACAAGCGGTTCCGGCCATCGCCGCGACCGACACGCCGCCCGCCAGCAGCTCCGTGGGCAATTACAAATTCGCAATATCCCAGCAACCCCTCGCCTCGGCCCTCAATGACTTCACCGCCGTGACGGGTTGGCAGGTCGGCCTGCCAGCCGAGCTGGCACAGGATGTGTCTTCTCCGGGTGTTCGCGGCTCGCTCTCCGCCGAGAAAGCGCTGGACCGTTTGTTGACAGGCACCAATCTGGGCTATCGCAAACTGAGCAACAACAATATCGTGCTCGAAAAGCGCAGCGGCACCAGTGGCACGCTGGCCCTGCAACAAATGACCATCAGCGCCACGCGTCAGGAACAGGACGTCAACTCCGTTCCCAGTACGGTTACCGTACAAGACCGTCAAGACCTCGACCGCCGCAACGTCAATACCATCAAGGATCTGGTGCGTTATGAGCCGGGTGTGTCGGTAGGCGGCGCCGGCCAGCGCGGCGGGATCAGCAACTACAACATCCGCGGCATCGATGGCGACCGGATTCTGACCCAGATCGATGGCGTCGAAATCCCCAACTCGTTCTTCAACGGCCCTTACGCCAAAACCCAGCGTAACTACGTCGACCCGGAAATCATCAAACGTGTCGAGATTTTGCGTGGTCCGGCCTCGGCGCTGTACGGCAGCAACGCCATTGGCGGCGCAGTCAGCTATTTCACCCTCGACCCGGATGACATCATCAAGCCGGGCAAGGACGTCGGCGCCCGCCTGAAGGCCGGTTACAGCTCCGCTGATCGCAGCTGGCTGAAATCCGGCACTGTGGCTGGCCGTAGCGGCGAATTCGACGGTTTGCTGCACCTGAGCCAGCGCGAGGGTCACGAAACCGAATCCTATGGCGATCACGGCGGCACCGGCTTGTCCCGGACTGCGGCCAACCCGGCAGACATCAAAACCACCAACGTGCTGGCCAAGGCAGGCTGGAACTACAACGATGATGACCGCCTGGCCTTCACTTACGAGAAATACAAGGACCGCGTTTCGGTCAATGAAAAAAGTGCGGTCGGCGGCCCGTTCAACGCAGGCAAACCGCTCGGCATGTACCTGTCGCGCACCGGCAAGGACACCATCAGCCGCGAGCGTTTCGGGCTCCAAAACAGCATGCTGCTCGACACTGCGCTGGCCGATCACTTCAAGTGGAACCTGAACTATCAGATCGCCAAGACCGATCAGGACACGCTGGAGGATTACTTCCCCTACAGCCGTCATGTGATGCGCTCACGCAACACCACTTATGAAGAAAAAATGTGGGTGCTGGACGCACAGGCGGACAAAGCTTTCCACATTGGCGACACCGATCACCTGTTGACCTACGGTGCCACTGTCAAACACCAGAAAGTTACCGGCTCGCGCAGCGGTGCGGGCACTTGCCTGGCCGTTGGCTCGGGATGCACGGCAGTCGGTGCCGACAGCCCTAAAGACTACCTGGTCAAGTCCAGCGACTTCCCGGATCCGACCATCAATACCTACAGCCTGTTTGCTCAGGACCAAATCAGCTGGAACAACTGGACCTTCATGCCGAGCTTGCGTTACGACTACACCAAGCTCACACCGCACATCACCCAGGAGTTCCTCAATACGGTAAACGCCGACCAGAAAGGCACCGTGAACGATGATGACAAGGTCTGGCATCGCCTGTCGCCCAAGTTTGGCGTGACGTATGAGTTCAACGATAACTACACCTGGTATGGCCAATACGCAGAAGGCTTCCGCACCCCGACTGCCAAGGCGTTGTATGGTCGCTTTGAAAACCTTGAAGCCGGTTATACCGTCGAGCCGAACCCGGACCTTGAGCCGGAAAAAAGCAAAAGCTACGAAACTGGCCTGCGCGGAAAGTTTGATGCGGGTTCCTTCGATCTGGCGATTTTCTATAACAAATACCGCGATTTCATCAACGAAGACGCCATCACCCCCGGTTACAACGAGCTGGCGTTCCAGAGCAACAACATCAAGCACGCCACCATCAAGGGTGCTGAAGTCAAAGGTCAGCTGAATCTGGATGCCTTCGGTGCGCCGCAGGGTCTGTACACCCGGGGTTCGGTGGCTTATGCCCACGGTCGCAACAACGACACGGGCCAGCCGATCAACAGCGTCAACCCGCTGACCGCCGTGATGGGCCTGGGCTACGAGCAACAGAATTATGGCGCCCTGGTGAGCTGGACCTTGGTTAAGCGCAAGGATCAAGTGGATGACAGCAACTTCTTCTCCCCGGATGGCACCAGCACGCAATTCAAGTCTCCGGGCTATGGCGTCGTCGACCTGACCGGTTTCTACAAAGTCACCAAGGACGTCACCGTCAATGCCGGTCTGTACAACCTGACCGACAAGAAATACTGGAACTGGGATGACGTTCGCGGCTACGACAGCGTGGGTGAAGCCGGCGTGCTGAACCCGGCCAACATGGACCGCCTGACCGCACCGGGTCGTAACTTCTCGGTGAATCTGGTCTGGGACATCTGATCCAGATACCTCGCTGCGTAGTCTTTCATGCTGCGCAGTGAGGATTTTTTACTGTGAGACGTCTTCTTGTTCGTCTAGTTACAAAGCGCATCTCATCCTTGAGGACATTGCATGACTACTCCTGATTCCGCACCGCGTCCATCCGAGCGCTCCAAGCGTCTGACCCTCGCCACCCGTGAGACTCACGACACGCTGGGCGAAAAGGTAATGGGCCGTGACCCCTTTGGCAGTCTCGAAAACTACATCCATTTCGCGACCGCTCAGTACCTGTTCCTGACTGAACTGGCACCGTTGCACACAGATCCGCGTTTGACCCAGCACATCCCCAACCTGCCTGAGCGTTGCCGCGCCGAGCAGATCAAGGCTGACCTGATCGATCTGGGCGTTAAACTGCCGGCTCCGGTACCAGGTGCGGTGAAAAACCCGAGCAAGGCTCAAGCGCTGGGCTGGGTATTTGTTTCAGAAGGTTCGAAACTGGGCGCTGGCGTGCTGATCAAGCAAGCCCGCCTGCTGGGCCTGAGCGAAACCCACGGTGCCCGCCACATGGGCGAACCGGCCGAAGGCCGTGGCCGCAACTGGAAGAGCTTTATCGAAATGCTCGACAGCATCGAACTCACCCCTGAGGAAGATGCCGAGCTGGAGCAAGCGGCCAACGATGCATTCAGCCGCTTCACCTTCCTGCTTGAACAGACTTACGCAGAGCAACCCGAACTGGCTTAAGCTTGTTGCCCGGCCAGCGTTTGTTGGCCGGGCGTCCTTTCATGTGTCTTGAGCCTATGACCCGCCAAACTCAATCCTCGTCGAAAATAGCCCGCGTCCTGTTTGGCCTGCTGGCTTACGTGAGCCTGGCCATTGGCTTGATCGCCATTGTGATTCCTGGCCTGCCGACCACCGAATTTATTTTGCTCGCGGCCTGGGCTGCGACCAAAAGCTCCCCGCGCCTGAGCGCATGGCTGGAAAACCACCGTTTGTTCGGCCCGATTCTGTGTAACTGGCGTAATGGCAAAATAATCCAGCGCAAAGCCAAAGTCAGCGCCACCATCAGCATGCTGGTGTGCGCAGGCGTGATGTTGTACGTGCTTGATCACAACTGGCCGGTATTTCTGGCCATTGCGGGCATGAGCCTGGGCAATCTGTGGATCTGGTCGCGCCCCGAGCGCCTGGCCACCCCAGTTCCTGTAGTCGCTGCCGAAGGCTGCGATGGGCTGCGCAGCGGCCCTCGGGATTCTGTTTAAGCGAAGGCACTGCGGTCCTTATCGCAGCCTGCGGCAGCGGCTACAGAGGCTTGCCCTACAACGTCAACGCCCCGCTATACAGCGCATAGGCCGCCACCAGCGCCGCCAGCACTACACCGGCAAATATCACTTTTTCCCAATGCTTGAACAGCACCTGCCCCTGCTCGCGCTTGGCTTTGGCGAAAAAGAAAATCCCCGGCGCGTATAACAACGCAGACAACAACAGGTACTTGGGCCCCGCCGCATATAGCAGCCATACGGCATAAATCAGCGCCACCGCGCCCACCAGCAAATCCTTGATACGCCGACGACTCGCCCGTTCGTAGGTCTCACCGCGCACGCACAACAGCACTGAATAGGCCGCCGACCACAAGTACGGCACCAATATCATCGATGACGCCAGATAGATCAGCGTGGTGTAAGTCCCGGCAGACACCAGTGTAATCAGCAGAAAAACCTGAATCATCCCGTTCGTCAGCCACAGGGCATTGACCGGCACATGGTTGGCGTTTTCCTTTTTCAGAAACGCCGGCATGGTCTTGTCCCTGGCCGTGGCATAGAGAATTTCAGCGCACAGCAGCGCCCAGGACAACAAAGCCCCCAGTAGCGAAATGGCCAGCCCGATACTGATCAGGATCGCGCCCCACTCACCCACCACATGCTTGAGTACGCCGGCCATCGACGGGTTTTGCAGCTTGGCCAGTTCGGGTTGAGTCATGATCCCCAGCGATAACACGCTGACCATCACCAGCAATGCCAACACCCCGAGAAAACCGATAACCGTAGCCTTGCCCACGTCCGAACGCTTCTCGGCCCGGCCCGAATACACGCTGGCCCCCTCGATACCGATAAACACAAACACCGTGACCAGCATCATATTGCGCACTTGGTCCATTACGCTGCCGAGCGCCGGGGTTTGTGTGCCCCAAAAGTCCATCGTGAAGATATCGGCTTTGAACGCGACACCCGCCAGTACGATAAACATCACGATGGGCACCAGCTTGGCGATCGTGGTCAGCTGATTGATGAAAGCGGCCTCCTTGATGCCGCGCATCACCAAAAAATGCACCCCCCACAGCAGCAACGAGGCGCACCCGATGGCCAGTGGCGTGTTGCCTTGGCCAAATGCCGGGATGAAATACCCCAAGGTGCTGAACAGCAGCACGAAGTAACCGACATTGCCCATCCACGCACTGATCCAGTAACCCCAGGCCGATGAAAAGCCCATGTAATCGCCAAACCCCGCCTTGGCGTAGGCGTAGACACCTGAATCCAGTTCCGGTTTGCGATTGGCCAGGGTCTGAAACACAAAGGCCAGAGCCAGCATCCCCACGGCGGTAATCGCCCAACCGATCAGTACGGCACCACCCGCAGCGTGCTCGGCGATATTTTGCGGCAAGGAAAAAATACCGCCGCCAATCATTGACCCGACCACCAACGCAATTAATGCATTGAGCCGAAGCTTCTGGGTCTGCTGATCCATCGACACCTCTGAATTCAAGTTGATGATTAATGTTTAGCAGGCTACAGGCGTTCACTGACTAAATATATTCGTGCCTGATTCGTTTGATACCGCGGGCAATAAGCGCGCTTTTTTTAATCGCAACATTATCTATTGAAACCTAAAAAACAATTCATATGTAAAAGGCGGTTTAGTTTTTTTGCGAGGCAGATGAAACATGAGCAGCGCATTTGCAAATCTGGAAATACTGTCTAGCTTCAATACCCACAACATGGCAGTAAAAATATCAATCTTCGCTGAACACGCCTCTGGATCAGGCTTCTTTAGTGCGCTTGATAATAAAGTGCGATTCCCGTCGCCCCCTCTTCGATGTACTGACAATGGAATGTCGTAATGCCCTGACCTAAGTCAACCGGCTTAAAAAACAACGGATTAATCTTTTAGACCTTATCTCTCCTGGATTGGAGTCACTACAAATGTCTGATACTCCTGGAAAACTTCGACTGGGTGCATTGGTTGCTCTGGTAGTCGGCTCAATGATTGGCGGCGGTATCTTTTCGCTGCCCCAAAACATGGCAGCCAGTGCGGATGTAGGCGCCATTCTTATCGGCTGGGCGATCACCGCGGTCGGTATGTTGACCCTGGCTTTTGTATTCCAGACCCTGGCCAATCGCAAACCCGATCTTGACGGCGGTGTGTATGCCTACGCCAAGGCCGGTTTTGGCGATTACATGGGTTTCTCATCGGCCTGGGGTTACTGGATCAGCGCCTGGCTGGGTAACGTCGGCTACTTCGTGCTGCTGTTCAGCACCTTGGGCTACTTCTTCCCGATCTTTGGCGAAGGCAACACGCCTGCGGCCATTATCGGTGCGTCCATCCTGCTCTGGGCCGTGCACTTTCTGGTCCTGCGCGGCATCAAGGAAGCAGCGTTCATCAACCTGCTGACCACGATTGCCAAAGTGGTGCCGCTGGTTCTGTTCATCCTGATTGCGTTCTTCGCCTTCAAGCTGGACATCTTCACCAGCGACATTTGGGGCGTTAAAAACCCTGACCTGGGCAGCGTGATGAATCAGGTGCGCAACATGATGCTGGTCACCGTCTGGGTGTTCATCGGTATCGAAGGCGCGAGCATCTTCTCGTCACGTGCCGAAAAACGCTCGGATGTGGGTAAAGCTACCGTCATCGGCTTCATCATCGTTCTGCTCTTGCTGGTGCTGGTGAACGTGCTGTCGCTGGGCATCATGACTCAGCCTGAACTGGCCAAACTGCAAAACCCTTCGATGGCTGCCGTGCTTGAGCACGTTGTGGGTCATTGGGGTGCAGTGCTGATCAGTGTTGGCTTGATCATCTCGCTGCTGGGTGCCCTGCTGTCGTGGGTGCTGCTGTGCGCCGAGATCATGTTCGCGGCCGCTAAAGACCACACCATGCCGGCGTTCCTGAAAAAAGAGAACGAGAACCACGTACCGGTCAACGCCCTGTGGCTGACCAACGCCATGGTGCAGCTGTTCCTGATCATCACCCTGTTCTCAGCCAGTACTTATCTGTCGCTTATCTACTTGGCGACTTCGATGATCCTGGTGCCTTACCTGTGGTCGGCGGCCTATGGCTTCCTGCTGGCGGTACGCGCCGAGACCTACGAAAACGCACTGGCAGAACGCAAGAAAGACTTGATCATCGGGGGTATTGCGCTGATCTACGCCATCTGGCTGATCTATGCCGGCGGCCTGAAATACCTGCTGCTCTCGGCCCTGCTGTACGCACCTGGCGCCATTCTGTTCGCCAAGGCCAAGCGTGAAAGTGGCCAACCTGTTTTCACCAGCATCGAGAAAGTGATTTTTGCCGTCGTCGTGATAGGTGCCCTCATTGCGGCCTATGGCCTCTACGACGGCTTCCTGACCCTGTAACACACCCGTTTATGTACTTTGGAGGATGACTGTAATGACCACGGAAAAAGTGAAATACGGCGTACATTCCGAAGCCGGCAAGCTGCGCAAAGTGATGGTTTGCTCCCCTGGCCTGGCTCACCAGCGCCTGACCCCGAGCAACTGCGATGAACTGTTGTTCGATGACGTGCTGTGGGTCAATCAGGCCAAGCGCGACCACTTCGATTTCGTGACCAAGATGCGTGAGCGCGGCATTGATGTGCTGGAAATGCACAACCTGCTGACCGACATCGTTGCCATTCCAGAAGCGCTGGACTGGATTCTTGAGCACAAAGTGACCCCTAACCAAGTGGGTGTAGGGCTGGTCAACGAAGTCAAAGCCTGGATCAAAAGCCTGGAGCCACGTAAAGCGGCTGAGTACCTGATCGGCGGTGTGTCGGCTGACGACCTGCCGGACAGCTTTGGTGGCAAGACCATCCAGATGTTCCGTGATGTGCTGGGCCACACCAGCTTCATCCTGCCACCGCTGCCCAACACCCAGTTCACCCGTGACACCACGTGCTGGATCTACGGTGGCGTGACGCTGAACCCGATGTACTGGCCAGCTCGTCGTCAGGAAACCCTGCTGACCACGGCGATTTATAAGTTCCACCCTGAGTTCACCAACGCCGACTTCCAGATCTGGTACGGCGACCCGACCGTTGACCACGGCAACGCCAGCCTTGAAGGCGGCGACGTGATGCCAATCGGCAAAGGCGTGGTGCTGATCGGTATGGGCGAACGGACTTCTCGTCAGGCCATTGGCCAGTTGGCGCAGAACCTGTTCAAAAACAAAGCGGTTGAGCGCGTCATCGTGGCGGGCCTGCCGAAGTCCCGTGCCGCGATGCACCTGGATACCGTGTTCAGCTTCTGCAACCACGACCTGGTGACCATTTTCCCGGAAGTCGTGAACAAAATCGTTGCGTTCTCCCTGTACCCCGATGAGAGCCGCAACGGCGGTATCGCCGTCGTTCAGGATGAAGGCAGCTTCGTGGACGTGGTCGGCAAGGCGCTGGGCTTGAAAAAACTGCGCGTCGTCGAAACCGGCGGCAACGCTTTCGCCGCCGAACGCGAGCAGTGGGACGACGGCAACAACGTGGTGGCGCTGGAGCCTGGCGTGGTGATCGGTTACGACCGCAATACCTACACCAACACCCTGCTGCGCAAAGCCGGTGTAGAAGTGATCACCATCAGTGCATCGGAACTGGGACGCGGCCGTGGCGGCGGTCACTGCATGACCTGCCCGATCATTCGCGACCCAATTGACTATTAATACATTCATTTATTGATTGCTTGCGCCTGCCCCCACAAAGGGCTGGCGCAAGCCGGTTAACCAGAAACCAAGGAGATCACCATGGCGTTTAACATGAAAGGCCGCAGCTTACTGAGCCTGATGCACCACACTCAACGTGAGCTGCACTTTTTGCTGGATCTGTCCCGCGACCTGAAGCGCGCCAAGTACACCGGCACGGAACAGCCACACCTTAAAGGCAAAAACATTGCCTTGATCTTCGAAAAAACCTCGACCCGTACCCGTTGCGCGTTTGAAGTGGCCGCCCACGATCAGGGCGCACACGTGACGTACATCGACCCGGTTTCTTCGCAAATCGGTCACAAAGAGAGCATGAAAGACACCGCCCGCGTTCTGGGCCGTATGTTTGATGCCATCGAATACCGCGGCTTTGAACAGGCCATCGTCGAAGAACTGGCCAAGTATGCCGGTGTACCGGTGTTCAACGGCCTGACCGCTGAATTCCACCCGACCCAAATGATCGCTGACGTGCTGACCATGCGCGAACACAGCGACAAGCCGCTGCATGACATCAGCTACGCGTACCTGGGCGATGCTCGCAACAACATGGGTAACTCGCTGCTGCTGATCGGCTCCAAACTGGGCATGGACGTGCGTATTGGCGCACCAAAAAGCCTGTGGCCGGAAGAGTCGTTTGTAAAACAGTGCCAGGAATACGCTAAAGAAAGCGGCGCACGCATCACCCTGACAGAAGATCCAAAAGCGGCGGTCAAAGGCGTCGACTTCATCCACACCGACGTGTGGGTATCGATGGGCGAGCCGGTTGAAGCCTGGAACGAACGCATCAAATTGCTGCTGCCGTACCAAGTCAACTCGGACATCATCAAGGCGGCAGAAAACCCTCGGGTCAAGTTCATGCACTGCCTGCCAGCGTTCCACAACTGTGAAACCAAGGTCGGCAAAGATGTGGCAGAACACCACCCGAACCTCAAAAACGGCATTGAAGTGACTGAGGAAGTGTTCGAGTCCCCAATCAACATTGCCTTTGAACAAGCGGAAAACCGTATGCACACCATCAAGGCCATTCTGGTGGCAGCACTGGCTGATATCTAAGCCTCACTGCAGGAGCGGGTACGCCCGCTCCTGCAGCCCCATTCCGGTTTTTTAGAAGGACATTGTCTATGCGTATCGTCGTAGCACTGGGCGGTAACGCCCTTCTGCGTCGCGGTCAGCCCATGACCGCAGAGAACCAACGCGAAAACATCCGCACCGCCGCCGCACAAATCGCCCGTATTGCGCCTGGCAACGAATTGGTTGTGGCCCACGGTAATGGCCCGCAAGTGGGCCTGCTGTCCTTGCAAGCCGCTTCCTACAAAGAAGTCGCACCGTATCCGCTGGACGTGCTGGGCGCTGAAACCGAAGGCATGATCGGCTACATGATCGAGCAGGAACTGGGCAACGTGCTGCCCAAGGAAGTGCCGTTCGCCACGTTGCTGACTCAGACTGAAGTTGATCCCAACGACCCGGCCTTCCAAAAACCGACCAAGCCGATTGGCCCGGTTTATACGGAAGAAGAAGCCAAGCGTCTGGCGGCCGAAAAAGGCTGGGCCATTGCCCCGGATGGCGACAAATTCCGCCGTGTGGTGCCAAGCCCAAAACCCAAACACATCTTTGAAATTCGCCCGATCAAATGGCTGCTGGAACAAGGCACCGTGGTGATCTGTGCAGGCGGTGGCGGCATTCCCACCATGTACACCGAAGACGGCAAGCTGCAAGGCATCGAAGCCGTTATCGACAAGGACCTGGCCTCGTCGCTGCTGGCGCAGGAACTGAAAAGCGATCTGCTGGTCATCGCCACGGACGTCACTGCAGCCTTTATTGACTGGGGCAAACCTACGCAAAAAGGCATTTCCCATGCCCACCCGGACGAGCTGGAAAAACTTGGCTTCGCCTCGGGTTCGATGGGGCCTAAGGTAGAAGCCGCCTGCGAGTTTGCCCGTAAAACCGGCAACACCGCAGTCATTGGCGCACTGGCAGATATTGAAGCAATCGTTCAAGGTAAAGCGGGTACACGGGTCAGCACCGAGAAACCTGGCATCACCTACTTTTGAACCAGAGGGCGGGCCGCAGGGCCTGCCCTTTTCCCTTTGCCTCAAGGAGCATCCCTATGGCCTCGTTCGAACCCGGTCATTTGCACATTCATCGAGAACCCCTGCAACCTGGCGATTTCGGGTACGACATCAAGATTGACTACAAGGTCGTACAGGACCCCAAGGAGGGCAAGTCGATGCAGTTCGACATGCACGGCCAGATCAACAAGAAGGAGTTCAAGGATTCTTTCACGCTACCCAAGGACATGGCCTACAACTTTGCCCACGACGCATTTCAGATTGCCGTGAAACACGGCATTCCAAAAACCGCAGACATTCGTGCGATGCATGGTTACTACGACAAGATGTTCGCCGACGTCATGGCCCAGCTCAACCACAAGCCGGGCGATCCAATCAAACTCGACCACCTGGCTTGATCTGTAGCCGCTGAGCAGCGAAGCGAGGCTGTGTTCGTCAGCGGCTGCATAATCCTTCTTATCCTTTCGTCTTTGGCCTTGGCCTCCCCACCAAGGCATACTGGCCAACCCTGCTGGCCAAAAGTAATCACCGTTCATGCGCATCCATGTCAGTTTTATCGACCGTGTCGGCATCACCCAGGAAGTCCTGGCCTTGCTCGGTGGGAGAAACCTTAATCTGGATGCCGTGGAAATGGTTCCGCCCAACGTCTACATCGACGCCCCGACCCTGAGTCAGCAGGTCCTCGATGAGTTGCGCGATGCGCTCTTCAACATCAAGGGTGTACAGGCTGTCACGGTGGTCGACATCCTTCCCGGTCAACGCCGCCACCTGCAGCTCGATGCGCTGCTGGCAGCCATGACCGACCCAGTGCTGGCGCTGGACAGCGACGGCCATGTGCTACTGGCCAACCCTGCACTCGTGGCGCTATACGGCCATGAACCGACCGGAGAAAGTATCGGCGAACTGTTCAGCGATCCCGGCTTGCTTGGTGTGTTGCTGAGCAATGGCTTTCGTCTTCCCCTGCGCGAAGTCACGCTCAACGGTCACCCGCTGATGCTCGACGCAACGCCGATCACCGATGCCGGCGCCCTGCTCACGCTGTACCAGCCCAGCCGTATTGGTGAGCGACTGGCCGCCCTGCATCACGACCATGCCGAAGGCTTTGACGCCCTATTGGGTGATTCACCGGCTATTCGCACCCTCAAGGCCCGCGCCCAACGCGTGGCCGTGCTGGATGCACCGCTGCTGATTCAGGGTGAAACCGGAACCGGCAAAGAACTCGTGGCCCGCGCCTGCCATGCCATCAGTGATCGTTTCAACGCCCCCTTTCTGGCCTTGAACTGCGCAGCGCTGCCCGAGAACCTCGCCGAAAGCGAACTGTTCGGCTATGCCCCCGGTGCTTTTACCGGCGCCCAACGCGGCGGTAAACCGGGCCTGATGGAATTGGCCAACCACGGCACGGTGTTTCTCGATGAAATCGCTGAAATGTCACCGTACCTGCAAGCCAAGTTGCTGCGCTTTTTAAACGACGGCAGCTTTCGCCGGGTCGGTGGCGAGCGCGAGGTCAAGGTCAATGTACGCATCCTCAGCGCCACCCACCGCGACCTCGAAAAAATGGTCAGCGAGGGCACCTTTCGCGAAGACCTGTTCTACCGCCTGAATGTACTCAACATCGCCGTACCGCCCCTGCGTGAGCGCGGTCAGGACATTCTGCTGCTGGCGCGTACGTTCATGCAGCAGGCGTGCACGCAGATACAGCGTCCGGTATGCCGCCTGGCGCCGGGCACCTACCCGGCGTTGCTGGGCAATCCCTGGCCAGGCAACGTACGTCAATTGCAGAATGTCATCTTCCGCGCCGCCGCCATCTGCGAAAGCACACTGGTCGACATTGGCGATCTGGACATCGCAGGCACTTCGGTTGCACGGCAAAGTGATGGCGAGATAGAAACCCTCGAAGAAGCGGTCGAGTCCTTCGAAAAAGCGCTGCTGACAAAGCTTTATGTCAGCTACCCCTCGACCCGGCAATTGGCCAGCCGCCTGCAAACATCTCACACGGCCATTGCACACCGACTGCGCAAATACGGCATCCCCGCGAAGGAATAAGCAAAATTGTATCGAAATCATTCCAGTGGAACGATTTCGATACAGGCAGCGCTAAGCTCAACTGTGCAAGGCTTTGATCCGCAAAGACTTTTTTCCAACCCGGCAACTGTATCGATTTCGCTACAGCTGGTGTGCTGTCAACTCGCTCCAAAAATCATTAAGCCATTGAAAAATATAGATATTTTTAAACTGGCAACCATCTTGCATTCTTCTCCTCAATAAGCTCGACGTGCGCGAGCATTAACTGTGACCACCAGACATGTCTGGCCCCGAGGAGTTTGCATGAGCGAATTGCGTTTTACTGAAGACCACGAATGGCTGCGCGCCGAAGCTGACGGCAGCATCACCGTAGGCATTACTGCCTTTGCGCAAAACGCTCTGGGCGATGTGGTGTTTGTGCAACTCCCTGAATTGCAGGTCTACGACAAGGGCGCAGAAGCCGCCACAGTTGAGTCGGTAAAAGCTGCCAGCGGCGTGTACATGCCACTGGACGGCACAGTGCTCGAAGTGAACCCGGCGCTGGATGACAGCCCGGAACTGGTCAACGAAGACCCGCTGGGCGAAGGCTGGTTCTTCCGCTTCAAGCCCACCGATGCCAGCGCCGTCAGCAAACTGCTGGATCAAGATGCCTATGACCGCCTGATCAAAGCCAACGCCCAAGCCTGAGGAGCCCGTCATGACCATCAATCTCGGCACTGCCAACGAATTTATTGCACGCCACATTGGCCCGCGTCAGGCCGATGAGCAGGCGATGCTCGCCACCCTCGGGTTTGACTCCCTGGAAGCGCTCAGCGCCAGCGTCATCCCGGACAGCATCAAGGGCACCAGCGTGCTCGACCTGCCCGCCGGTCAGAGTGAAGCCGATGCGCTGGCTTCGATCAAAGCCATCGCGGCGAAAAACCAACTGTGTAAAACCTATATCGGCCAAGGCTATTACAACTGCCATACGCCCTCACCGATCCTGCGCAACCTGCTGGAAAACCCGGCCTGGTACACCGCCTACACGCCGTATCAACCCGAAATTTCCCAAGGCCGCCTAGAAGCCCTGCTCAACTTCCAAACGTTGATCAGCGACCTCAGCGGCTTGCCGATTGCCAATGCCTCGTTGCTCGATGAGGCCACCGCTGCCGCTGAAGCAATGACGTTCTGCAAACGCCTGAGCAAGAACAAAACCAGCCGTGCGTTTTTTGCATCCAGCCACTGCCACCCACAAACCCTTGATGTGTTGCGCACCCGTGCCGAACCTCTGGGCATCACGGTTGTAGTCGCTGATGAGCGCGAACTGAGCGACGTTTCGGCGTTTTTCGGCGCGCTGCTGCAATACCCTGCCAGCAACGGCGAAGTGTTTGACTACCGCGAGTTGGTTGAGCGTTTTCACGCCGCCCATGGGTTGGTAGCCGTTGCCGCTGACCTGCTGGCTCTGACCCTGTTGACGCCGCCGGGTGAGTTTGGCGCTGACGTGGCCATCGGCAGCGCCCAGCGTTTTGGCGTGCCTCTGGGCTTCGGTGGCCCACACGCGGCTTACTTCGCCACCCGCGACGCGTTCAAGCGCGACATGCCGGGGCGTCTGGTCGGTGTTTCAGTGGATCGCCACGGCAAGCCCGCGCTGCGTCTGGCGATGCAAACCCGCGAGCAACATATCCGTCGCGAAAAGGCCACCAGCAACATCTGCACCGCACAAGTGCTGCTGGCCAATATTGCCAGCATGTACGCCGTGTACCACGGCCCGGCGGGTCTGAGCCAAATCGCTCAGCGCACCCACCAACTGACGGCCATTCTGGCCAAAGGCTTCACCGCGCTGGGGCTGATTGTCGAGCAAGCGCACTTCTTCGACACCCTGACCCTGAACACCGGCAGTAACACTGCAGCTTTGCACGCCAAAGCGCACGATCAACGCATTAACCTGCGCGTGATTGATGAGCAGCGTCTGGGCCTGTCGCTGGACGAAACCAGCAGCCAGGCTGACGTCACCGCGCTGTGGGCCTTGTTGGCCGCAGACGGTCAAGCCCTGCCGGACTTCGACGCCTTGGCCAACACCGTGACCGGCATGTTGCCCGCTGCGTTGCTTCGCCAGTCGCCGATCCTCAGCCACCCGGTGTTCAACCGTTACCACTCAGAAACCGAGCTGATGCGCTACCTGCGTCGTTTAGCTGACAAGGATCTGGCACTGGATCGCACAATGATTCCGCTGGGTTCATGCACCATGAAACTCAATGCTGCCAGCGAAATGATCCCGGTGACCTGGGCCGAGTTTGGCAACCTGCACCCGTTTGCGCCCGCCGAACAAAGTCTGGGCTACCAACAACTGACCACCGAACTGGAAGCCATGCTGTGCGCGGCCACGGGGTATGACGCCATTTCATTGCAACCGAACGCCGGCTCGCAAGGCGAATACGCGGGGCTGTTGGCCATTCGCGCCTATCACCAGAGCCGTGGCGATGAACGCCGCGACATCTGCCTGATTCCGTCCTCGGCCCACGGCACCAACCCCGCCACCGCCAACATGGCCGGTATGCGGGTGGTCGTCACCGCCTGTGATGCACGCGGCAACGTCGACATTGAAGACCTGCGCGCCAAAGCCCTTGAACACCGAGATCATCTCGCCGCGCTGATGATCACCTACCCGTCGACCCACGGCGTGTTCGAAGAAGGTATCCGCGAAATCTGCGGCATCATCCATGACAACGGCGGTCAGGTGTACATCGACGGCGCCAACATGAACGCCATGGTCGGCTTGTGCGCACCGGGCAAGTTCGGCGGCGATGTATCCCACCTCAACCTGCACAAAACCTTCTGCATTCCCCACGGCGGTGGCGGCCCGGGCGTCGGCCCGATTGGCGTTAAATCGCACCTCACGCCGTTCCTGCCGGGGCACGGCACGATGGAACGCAAGGAGGGCGCAGTCTGCGCGGCGCCCTTTGGCAGCGCGAGCATTTTGCCGATCACCTGGATGTACATCCGCATGATGGGCGGCGAAGGCCTCAAGCGTGCGTCGCAATTGGCCATCCTCAACGCCAACTACATTGCCCGCCGCCTTGAAGAGCACTATCCGGTGCTGTACTCAGGCAGCAACGGCCTGGTTGCACATGAATGCATTCTGGACCTGCGCCCGCTCAAGGACAGCAGCGGCATCAGTGTCGATGACGTGGCCAAGCGCCTGATCGACTTCGGCTTCCACGCCCCGACCATGTCGTTCCCGGTGGCTGGCACGTTGATGATCGAGCCGACCGAAAGCGAGTCCAAAGAAGAGCTGGACCGCTTCTGCGAAGCCATGATCCGTATCCGCGACGAAATTCGCGCAGTCGAAAACGGCACACTGGACAAAGACGATAACCCGCTGAAAAACGCTCCGCACACCGCGGCTGAAATGGTGGGCGAATGGACTCATCCGTACAGCCGTGAGCAAGCCGTGTACCCGGTGGCGTCTTTGATCGAAGGTAAATACTGGCCGCCGGTTGGCCGGGTCGACAACGTGTTCGGCGACCGCAACCTGGTCTGCGCCTGCCCGTCAATCGAAAGCTACCAGGAGGCGTAAACACAACGCCGTAGCAGCTGCCGCAGGCTGCGTCCGGCGGCGCAGCCGTCGTAAATCTGAATGTGCGATCTATCAGTCAGAACGCAGGATCAGGTTTTACGATTGCTTCGCAATCGAACGCAGCCTTCGGCAGCTGCTACGGGATGTCCCCCCGCAAGCTAAAACCTAATAAGAAACCGGAGAACCCTATGTCGTTAAGCGTGTTCGACCTGTTCAAGATTGGCATTGGTCCTTCCAGCTCCCATACAGTCGGCCCCATGCGTGCCGCCGCGCGCTTTGTCGAAGGGTTGCGCCGTGACGGGCTACTGCTAAACACCGCCTGCGTAAAAGTCGAGCTGTATGGCTCATTGGGCGCTACCGGCAAAGGTCATGGCAGCGACAAAGCCATATTGTTGGGCCTGGAAGGCGAACACCCGGACACCGTCAACACTGACACCGTGGCCGAGCGATTGGCCACAATCCGCAGCAGCGGGCGCTTGAACCTGCTGGGCGAACACCCCATCGATTTCAATGAAAAATCGCATCTGGCGATGATTCGCAAACCCCTGCCCTATCACCCCAACGGTATGATTTTTCGTGCACTGGATGCCGCCGGCATTCAGATCCGCAGTCGCGAATACTATTCCATTGGCGGCGGCTTCGTAGTGGATGAAGGCGCTGCCGGCGCTGATCGCATCGTCGAAGACAGCACCGAGCTGAAGTATCCGTTCAAGACCGCCAAAGACCTGCTGCACCATTGCGTCACCCACGGCCTGTCGATCAGTCAGGTGATGATGGCCAATGAAAGCGCATGGCGCCCGGAGGCCGAAACTCGCAGGGGTCTGCTCAATATTTGGCAAGTCATGCAGGACTGCGTCAGCGCGGGCTGCCGCAACGAGGGCATTTTGCCTGGAGGCCTGAAGGTCAAACGACGGGCCGCCGCGCTGCACCGTCAGCTGTGCAGTAACCCCGAAGCCGCGTTGCGCGATGCACTTTCGGTGCTCGACTGGGTGAACTTGTATGCGCTGGCGGTCAATGAAGAAAACGCCAACGGCGGCCGCGTGGTGACCGCACCCACTAACGGCGCGGCCGGGATCATTCCCGCGGTGCTGCATTACTACATGCGCTTTATCGGCGGTGCCAATGAAGACGGTGTGGTGCGTTTTATGCTCACGGCGGCGGCCATTGGCATTTTGTACAAGGAAAACGCCTCGATTTCAGGCGCCGAAGTCGGCTGCCAAGGCGAGGTCGGGGTGGCCTGTTCGATGGCTGCCGGTGCCTTGTGTGAAGTGCTGGGCGGCAGCGTGCAGCAAGTTGAAAACGCGGCCGAGATCGGCATGGAGCACAACCTGGGCCTGACGTGCGACCCGATTGGCGGGTTGGTGCAAGTGCCCTGTATTGAGCGCAACGCCATGGGCTCGGTCAAGGCCATCAACGCCGTGCGCATGGCGTTGCGAGGCGACGGTCAACACTTTGTGTCATTGGACAAAGTGATCCGCACCATGCGCCAGACCGGCGCTGACATGAAAAGCAAATACAAAGAGACCGCTCGTGGCGGTCTGGCTGTCAACATTATTGAGTGCTGATTTTCAAGGAGCTTCGAATGTCCACCGAACACCTGCTTAAAACCCCTCTGCACGCACTGCACATTGAGCTTGGCGCCCGCATGGTGCCCTTTGCCGGTTATGACATGCCCGTGCAATATCCACTGGGCGTAATGAAAGAGCATCAACACACCCGTGAACATGCCGGGCTGTTCGACGTATCGCACATGGGCCAAATTCGCCTCACCGGTGCCGATGCTGCCCAGGCCCTGGAGACGCTGGTGCCGGTGGACATTATCGACTTGCCAGTGGGCATGCAGCGCTATGCCATGTTTACCAACGAACATGGCGGCATTCTGGACGACTTGATGGTTGCCAACCTGGGCAATGATCAACTGTTTCTGGTAGTCAACGCGGCGTGCAAGGAGCAGGATCTGGCGCATCTGCGCAACCACTTGAGCGAACATTGCAGCATTGAGCCACTGTTTGAAGCGCGCGCCCTGCTCGCCCTGCAAGGCCCGCAAGCCGTAACAGCGCTGGAACGGCTGGCGCCTGAAGTGGCCAACATGACCTTTATGCAATTTGCTGCGGTGCAACTACTGGGCACGGACTGCTTTGTCAGCCGCTCGGGCTACACCGGCGAAGACGGCTTTGAAATATCGGTTCCAGCAGAACAAGCCGAAGCGTTGGCTCGTCGCCTGCTGGCAGAGCCTGAAGTGCAGGCGATTGGCCTGGGAGCGCGTGACTCGCTGCGCCTTGAAGCCGGTCTGTGCCTGTACGGGCACGACATGAACGAACAAACCACGCCGATTGAAGCGAGCTTGCTGTGGGCCATTTCCAAGGCGCGCCGCGTCGATGGCCCGCGCGCCGGAGGGTTCCCCGGCGCTGAACGCATTTTCGCCCAGCAGCAGCAGGGCGTGGCGCGCAAACGTGTAGGCTTGCTGCCACAGGAACGCACCCCGGTACGCGAAGGGGCAGAGATTGTCGACGCTGACGGTACGCCTATTGGCACTGTCTGCAGCGGGGGTTTTGGGCCAACACTGGGAGCGCCTTTGGCGATGGGTTATGTGGACACCGCATTTGCATCATTGGGCGTTGATGTCTGGGCCATCGTGCGGGGGAAAAAAGTGCCGATGAAAGTGGCGAAAATGCCGTTTGTACCGCAGCGCTATTACAGAGGTTAACCTTTGGCTTAGCAGTTGCAGGCCCTGTGCAAGTGCCTGCAACACTGCCACCTTTCAGTGTCTTTGTACGATAGTAAACAATGGAGTTAAAACATCCGTTTAATTGAACACAACTATTAATATGTTCTGTTTATTAAACAGGATTCAAGCATAACAAACAGAACTCAAGGGCTTTGCTCAAAGGGTTGTTTTTTTAATTTCGTTTTCGTAGAGTTTGCTTACTGTGTTTGCAAGGGTCGCTGGAATCGTGACCTGGGCAGTAGCTTCGTTGTTTGCTACAACCCGTTCTACGTCTCTTACTTCCTGCAACCCAGCACCAGTCCTCTTCTGTGCGAAGAGGCTGTCATTAATTGTAAGTGTCAAGGAATTAAGAAATGTCCCAACGTCAAAGCGGTACCGTCAAGTGGTTTAACGACGAGAAAGGTTTTGGTTTTATCACCCCTGAGAACGGTCCCGATTTGTTTGTACACTTTCGAGCCATTCAGGGTAATGGTTTCAAAAGCCTGAAAGAAGGCCAGAAAGTTACGTTCATCGCAGTTCAGGGCCAAAAAGGCCTGCAAGCTGACGAAGTGCAAGCCGAAGGTTAACTTTCTACTGCACAAAAGCCTCTGATATTGATATCAGAGGCTTTTTTATGGGCGCAATTTCGTAAGATGGCATTTTTACCTGACTGAGAGTCTGCCATGTCTATTCCACCGCTTAGCCCCCAAGGCGAGTTTCCTGCCGTCGGACTGGGGCGCCGCTTGGCAGCCATCTTCTATGATTTCTTGCTGTGTACGGCCCTGCTGATTGTCACCACGTTTATTTACAAGCTGGTCATGATGGGCTTTATCGGCGAAACCAAAATGCGGGCGTTGTCCGAATCGGGGGCTCTGGATGGCGATCCCTTGCTCTCTACCCTGCTGTTTTTTGTTCTATTCACCTTCTTTGCCAAGTTCTGGACTCACTCAGGGCAAACCCTTGGTATGCAGGTGTGGGGCGTGCGGGTTCAGAATGCAGACGGCACCGCCATCAGCTTGTGGCAAGCACTGCTGCGTTTTATCGTGTCGATTGGTTCATGGCTATGTCTGGGACTGGGCTTTCTCTGGTCGCTGTTCGACAAGCAAAAACGTACCTGGCATGACCTTTATTCCGGCACACAGTTGGTGCGCATTCCCAAGCAAAAGAAATAGCCCACACAAAAAAGCCCGTGTCTCTCGACACGGGCTTTTTGTTATCCGGGAAGATCCCGTTGCTGCTTACTCCGCCAGCTTGAAGGTGATAAAGCTGGCACGGCCCTGACGCAGAACCCGCATCGACACCGAGCGGTTCTTCGGCAATGCCTTGGCAATATCAGCGAACTCCTTGGCATTGTTGATGGCCTGGTTGTTCAAGTGAGTGATCACGTCACCCGGTTGCAGACCGATCAAGGCCGCTGGACCGTCCTGAACATCCTTGATGATGACGCCGCCCTTGATGTCGTTGGCTTTCTTCTGCTCTTCGCTCAAGTCCGCCACAGACACGCCCAGACGGTTGCTGCTTTGCTCGGCGCCGGTGACAGCGTTCATCTCCTTGCCTTCGTCAGGAATAGCACCCACTGTCAGGTCAAGGGTTTTGCGCTTGCCGTCACGGACGACTTCAAGGCTTGCTTTGCTACCCGCCTTGAGTGCGCCGACCAGATGCGGCAGATCAGCAGACATGATGATTGGCTGACCATTCATGCTCAGAATCACGTCCCCCACTTGCAGACCACCTTTGGCAGCCGGGCCATCATCAAGCACCTGAGCCACCAGCGCGCCAGCCGGTTTTTCCAGACCGAACGACTCGGCCAGGTCCTTGTTGACCTCTTGAATCACCACGCCCAACCAGCCGCGGCTAACCTTGCCACCGGCTTTGAGCTGGTTGGCAACATCCATCGCGACGTCGATTGGAATCGCGAAAGACACCCCCATAAAACCACCGGAACGGGTGTAGATTTGCGAGTTGATACCCACCACTTCACCCGCCAGATTGAACAGAGGGCCGCCCGAGTTACCCGGATTGATTGGCACGTCTGTCTGGATAAATGGCACGTAGCTTTCATTCGGCAGGCTGCGATTGATTGCACTGATAATCCCTTGGGTCACGGTATGGTCAAAACCGAACGGAGAGCCGATCGCGACTACCCATTGACCCGCCTTGAGGTCCAGAGACTTGCCCAGCTTCAGGACAGGCAAATTCTTGCCATCGATTTTCAACAAGGCAACATCGGAACGCGGGTCGGTGCCGATAACCTTGGCTTTCATTTCACTGCGATCGGACAGGCGCACGATAATTTCATCAGCATCGGCCACCACGTGGTTGTTGGTCAGAATGTAACCATCCGGCGAGATGATAAAACCCGACCCCAGTGACTGGGCCTCACGCTGTCGGCCGCCCTGCCCGCCACGCGGTTGTGGGATGCTGCGTTCAAAGAAATCACGGAGGCCTGGTGGCAGACCTTCCAGATCAGGCATTTGGCCCATGCTGGAAATTCGACGATCCGGCAATTTTTGCGTGGTACTGATGTTCACCACTGCCGGCGAAGCTTGCTCGACCAACTGTGTGAAGTCAGGCAGCTGTGCTTCAGCCAAGGCTGGCACTGCCTGCCCGAGCATCATTACGGCTGCAAAAATGGGTAAATAAGATTTCAATCGAGGCATCGACATACAGCTCCCGTTATTAGCAGCAAAGTTAAGCGGCAGGCACCAAAAACCAAGGTCAAAGCATAGACCGTTTTTCAGGCCCCGAAAAACAAACAAGGCCAGAGCCCTTCAGGACTCTGACCTTCATAAAAACATAAGGGATTGGCAAACTGAAATTGTCACCTGCCATGTCTGAGCCGCCCTAAGGTTTGGCCTGAGGTTCGACCACACCTGCTCGCATAGACAGCGCGATTCGCTCAGCGGTGCCCATGGGAATTTCGCCTACTACGGTCGCCATCATATCGCCATCCGGACTGGTGAGATGACGCGAAACGGCAACGGTCGGTCCCAGCTGCAAGCGGCTGTCGGGAACCGAAGCGCCAAGCAGGGGTTCAAGAAAGACCGAGAAGCGGGTCAAGCCATCGTCATACAGGAGGTTGGTGACTTCTGATTTGGTCTGTGGATCACGTGTAACAGCACTTGCGACCAGTTCAAAACCGGAAGGCAGCCAATCCGAATGCCACTCCTCAGAAGATTTCGGCGCGGGCGCAGAAGTGTTTGATGCAACCGCTGAAAGGCATCGCCCTGTAGGCTGAAGCTGGCTCTCGCCGGGTGCAACAGGGTCAAACGTGGTGAATTGAAAGCGCTCCAGTAACTGCCCCTTGTCATTAAGCAGCAAGGACTTGAGGGTCACGCCGGTTTCGCTGTCCAGATAAAGCTCAAACCCATAGCGATGCTGATCGCGCGGGCTCAAGGTAATCACTTCAACCGGCCGACCGGCAACACGAGAGTCTCCCGTCTTGGCCACTGAATACCAGTTGATCAACTTTTGCGCATCAAACTTGCGCGTCGCGGCAACACGGACGTTGCCTAGACCGGAAATCGTCTTGCCACCGACACACTCAGTGCGGCCGTCACTGCGAACTACCTCCTGAGCAGCGCCATCCAGTTGCATCAACCGTTCACGCGTTTTGCCATCCAGCACGCTGTGCCAAATACCGTGGGTAGAAAAACTACCATTACGCTCGTAAACGAAAGTGCCTTGATAGCTTTGCTGCTGCTCAGCCTGCCCAAGACGTTTAAGCCAGTCCTGGGCTTCATCTGCATGGGCAGGAACAGCAAACCAGCCACTGAGCAGAAGAGGTAACAGAGGTAGAACGCGCATCATGTTCCTTAACGATTATCCAGACTTGCAGCACGGGCGTAAGGCAGAGGACTTTCAGTGTCCTTAGCCGCCGCCTGCTGGGCGTGCTGACGCAGGTAACCCGGCAGACGCTGATCCTGCCAGCCCGGCTGACCTTGCAGCACACCATTGGCCATAGGGCCTGTGCCCTGCTCGGCGCTCTCACTGTAGTTGGCCAGTACTGCAGGGCCTTTAACAGTCGGCGTAGTCACACTTTGCGGGCTACCTTGCTGAGCAAGTTGAGCACCGACGATGTCGTCCTGGTTATACAGGCGCACACCCGCCAACACAGCCACTGTGACTGAGGCAGCGACGGCCAGACGGCCAATGCTACGCCAAGGACCACGTACAACCTTGGCTGGGGTTTGCTCTTCGGCCAAAGCGGCCGAAACGGCTGATGCGATGTCCAGACGCGGAATCAGCAGATCCTTGTGCATCACAGCACGGGCCACTTGGTAACGAGACCAGGTATCACGTGTTTGTGTATCGTCAAAGGCATTCAATACCCGACGTATTTCCAGTTCGTCCGCTTCGTTATCCATCACCGCGGACAGCGATTCCTGCAGGGCTTCACGACTCATGGCGGTTCCTCTCTTGGCTGTCGCCGCTGTCTCAGTTTTCCTGCAACAACGGTTGCAGGGCTTTATCAATGGCTTCCCGAGCGCGGAAAATCCGGGAGCGCACGGTACCCACCGGACATTGCATGACGCTCGCAATGTCCTCGTAACTCAGACCATCAAACTCACGTAAAGTTAACGCGGTTCTCAAATCTTCTGGCAGTTGCTGAATGGTGCGGTGGACCGTGCCCTCAATTTCGTCTCGAAGCAAAGCGCGCTCCGGCGACTCCAGATCCTTGAGACCGTGATCCCCATCATAAAATTCAGCGTCTTCAGAACTCACATCACTATCGGGTGGACGACGACCTCGTGACACCAGGTAGTTTTTCGCCGTATTAATGGCGATGCGGTAGAGCCATGTGTAAAAGGCGCTATCACCGCGAAAATTACCAAGTGCTCTGTAAGCTTTGATGAAAGCTTCCTGGGCGACATCCTGGGCTTCATGGGTGTCGTGCACAAAACGCACGATCAACCCGAGAATTTTGTGTTGATACTTCAACACGAGCAGATCAAAAGCTCGCTTGTCGCCGCGCTGTACGCGTTCGACCAGTTGCTGATCCTCTTCCTGGGTTAGCATGAATACTCCTCATAAGACCGAGAGGAAGATTGCTGTGCTAATTGATCAGGCTTGCAAACATAGACTCGGGCTTTACACAAAAGTTCTCTCCCCCTTGGCAAGTTTCCTGCGCACTCGAATTTGGCACGCACGAAAAACGCAGCTCGGGCCTGCCCGGCTGCGTCGATAATCTTGTCGCCAGCGCGTGCATCTGAGGTCAAAACACAAACCTTGCTGCACTGCGGCACTGTTTTCCTCCATGAAGGACAACCCTCTATGGAACCACTGGCGCTTGGAAAAGTTCAAAATTCTCGTACGAAAAACCCATCATTCGAGACGTGGGCACACGGTTACCTCTTGATCCCCTTGAAGGCGCATACCGAATATTTGTGCAAATCGACATGCAGGCACTTCAAGTCTGAGGCACACTTGCTCCCCGCTGTACTTTCCAAATGCCATCACGGCCCGGCTATTGTGCCGATCCCCCCCTCTATATACTAGTGGGCGCTTTTTTTGCGGACGTCAGAAGAATGAGCCAACATTTTCAACATGATGTGCTGGTGATTGGCAGCGGCGCTGCTGGTTTGAGCCTTGCCCTGACATTGCCCGAACACCTGCGCATTGCTGTGCTGAGTAAAGGTGATCTGGCCAATGGCTCGACGTTTTGGGCGCAAGGCGGCGTGGCTGCCGTGCTGGACGATACCGACACCGTACAGTCCCATGTCGAAGACACGCTAAATGCCGGTGGCGGACTGTGCCATGAGGATGCGGTTCGCTTCACCGTCGAGCACAGCCGCGAGGCGATTCAGTGGCTAATCGATCAAGGTGTGCCATTTACCCGCGACGAACCTGCCGACCCCGATCATCCGGGATTTGAGTTCCATCTCACCCGCGAAGGCGGCCACAGTCATCGCCGCATTATCCACGCCGCCGATGCAACCGGCGCGGCGATATTCAAAACCCTGCTCGATCAGGCGCGCCAGCGACCTAATATTGAGTTGCTCGAACAACGCGTGGCGGTTGACCTGATTACCGAACCGCGACTGGGCATTGAAGGCGATCGCTGCTTGGGCGCTTATGTGCTCAACCGCGCGAGCGGTGAAGTCGACACGTTCGGTTCGCGCTTCACCGTTTTGGCCACGGGCGGCGCTGCCAAGGTGTACCTCTATACCAGCAACCCCGACGGTGCCTGTGGTGATGGTATCGCCATGGCATGGCGTTCGGGTTGCCGCGTGGCCAATCTGGAATTCAATCAGTTCCATCCCACGTGCCTGTATCACCCTCAAGCCAAAAGTTTTTTGATCACCGAAGCCCTGCGTGGCGAAGGTGCTCACCTCAAGCTGCCCAACGGCGAGCGCTTTATGCACCGCTTCGATCCGCGAGGCGAATTGGCTCCACGGGATATTGTTGCCCGCGCCATCGACCACGAAATGAAGCGTCTGGGCATTGACTGCGTGTACCTGGACATCAGCCATCAACCCAGCACGTTCATCAAAACCCACTTTCCGACGGTGTATGAGCGCTGTCTGGAATTCTCTATCGATATCACCGAACAGGCGATTCCGGTGGTGCCTGCTGCGCACTACACCTGTGGCGGCGTGATGGTCGACGGCCATGGCCGCACGGATGTACCCGGTCTGTATGCCATTGGTGAAACCAGTTTCACCGGCTTGCACGGCGCCAACCGCATGGCCAGCAACTCACTGCTCGAATGCTTTGTTTACGCACGGTCTGCCGCTCAGGACATCCTTTGCCAGTTACAACAGGTCGCCATCCCGTCAGCGTTGCCGAGCTGGGATGCCAGCCAGGTCACCGATTCGGACGAAGACGTCATCATTGCCCACAACTGGGACGAGCTACGCCGCTTCATGTGGGATTACGTCGGCATCGTACGAACGAACAAGCGGCTGCAACGTGCGCAGCATCGTGTACGCCTGTTACTGGACGAAATTGACGAGTTCTACAGCAACTATAAGGTCAGTCGCGACCTGATCGAACTGCGTAATCTGGCACAAGTTGCAGAGCTGATGATCCGCAGCGCAATGGCGAGGCAGGAGTCACGGGGCCTTCATTACACCCTCGACTACCCGCACATGCTGCCCGAAGCGCTCGATACTATTCTGGTGCCAACCACCTACGCCGGCTGAACTTGAGTCGTACGCGCAAACGCCGGTGCTGATCCGGCGCCAGCGCGTTGTGGGGGATGCACACGGCCCGAACACGCCGCTCGCCGTTTAGCCTGAAGCGCACAATCACCACTAAAGGCAACGCCAGGCTGTCGCGCCGCAGTTGCACGGCTTGCCAACCTTTGCCACGACTCCACAATTGCCAACCCTGTGCATCGCGACGCAATGCACAGAACGCCTTCGAGTGGGTCAGCATGATATGCCTTGGCACCGTCCAAAGCCCATGCAGCAGGCACAACACTGCGCCGAGCACACGCGCCCAGACGGGGACAGAAAGAAGGCAAATTGCGATCAGCGCCAGTGTCTGGGCTGCAAGATACGCCGCCAGCAACTGCCCGGAGGCCTGCCAGCGGCATTCAAAATAATTACTTGGGCTGGACACGGTCCAGAATCATGCGAACCATGCGCTGCAACTCCGGGTCCTCGGACTCCGAGCGTTCCATAAACCAGCCGAACATATCCTGGTCTTCACACTCAAGCAGCCTGCGATAGCATTCGCGGTCGACATCATTAAGGGTGGCATACACTTCCTTGACGAAAGGCACCAGCAGAACGTCAAGTTCGAGCATGCCGCGGCGGCTGTGCCAGTAGAGACGATTGAGTTCAACATCTTCGACCATGGAGCGTTCCTCAACAAATAGAACGCAAGTATACAGGCCGATCCACAGTAGAACAGTCGGCTTTGGTCGCTCATCGTTGATCCTTGCGAACTACCCATTTGCAGACCGCCCCTCTATGATGTGCCCCAGACTTTATTACCTGCGATGACTCATGGCCGACTCTGCTTTTTTCTGCACCCTGTCTCACGAAGGCGTTCTCGCTGTTATCGGCAACGACGCCAGCAAGTTCTTGCAGGGCCAATTGACCTGTAACCTCAATTACTTGAGTGAAACCCACTCAAGCCTGGGTGCCCGCTGCACGCAAAAAGGCCGGATGCAGTCCAGTTTTCGCATCGTCCTGGAGCCGGAAGGCTGCTTGCTGGCGATGGCGCGTGAGCTGGTTGAACCGCAGTTGGCTGACCTGAAAAAATACGCAGTATTCTCCAAATCAAAACTGACCGATGACAGTGCCCACTGGGCGCGCTTCGGCCTCTACAAAGGTGACGCGGTACTAAACAGTCTGGGCATGAATCTGCCAGCTGATACGGACAGTGTGGTTCGGGCCAATGGCCTGATTGCCATTCGCGTGTCTCATGAGCGAGCTGAATTATGGGCCCCGGCAGAACAGTCCGAAGACCTTTTACAGCACCTCAAAACTCAACTGCCGGAAACCGATCTTAATCAATGGCTGCTCGGACAGATTCGCGCCGGTATCGGTCAGGTCATGGGTGAAACCCGAGAGCTGTTCATTCCACAGATGCTTAACCTGCAAGCGGTGGGCGGGGTCAGCTTCAAAAAAGGCTGTTACACCGGCCAGGAAATTGTCGCGCGCATGCAATACCTGGGCAAACTCAAGCGCCGTCTTTACCGCCTGTCGCTTGGCGCCAGCGAACTGCCGCCCCCTGGAACTCCCCTATTCGCCCCCGGTCACAACAGTGCTGTAGGCGAAGTCGTGATGGCTGCTTACGCAGAAGAAGGCATTGAATTGCTCGCCGTTTTGACTGCTGATGCCGTTGAAGCAGGTGAAATTCATGTGGGTGAGGCACAAGGTCCCAAGCTGACAGTGCTCGACTTGCCTTACACACTAGACCGCGATCGTGAGATCCAGCGCTAATTGCCACACCTTGAATCGCGGTACGGTAGAGAACAGAAATGAGCATGTTGGCGCACAAAGTCCAAATGGACTTGATTAAGGCCATCGATAAAGATGACCTGGTTTTGCCGACGCTACCGGAAGTGGCGTTAAACATCCGCAAGGCAGCAGAAAATCCTGAAATCAGCGTCAGTCATCTGAGCAAAGTCATAGGTCGTGACACCGCATTGACTGCGCGGCTGATTAAAGTCGTCAACAGTCCGCTGCTCAGAGCCCTTTATGAGGTGACTGACCTGCACACGGCCATCACCCGTCTGGGCGTCAACTACAGCAGCAATCTGGCAATCGGGCTGGTCATGGAGCAAATCTTCCATGCCCGCTCGGAAGTGGTCGAACAAAAAATGCGTGAAGTCTGGCGCGAAAGCCTGGAAGTTGCAGGCATCTGTTACACCTTGTGCCGGCGCTATACCTCGCTCAAACCCGACCAGGCCGCATTGGGTGGATTGGTGCATCAAATCGGTGTGCTGCCGATCCTGACCTATGCCGAAGACCACAACGAATTGCTTTCAGACCCGGTTTCACTCAACCACGTCATTGAATGCATCCACCCGCTGATTGGAGACAAATTGCTCGCCGTCTGGGAGTTTCCGGAAATGCTGGTAAAGCTACCGGGCCAATACCTCGACTTCAGTCGCAACTCTAAACAGCTCGACTATATCGACCTGGTGCAAATCGCGACGGTCATTTGTTCGCAACGTTGCGAGACGGTACCTGGACGGGAGCTGGGCGCCCTGCCGGCTTTCTTGAAGCTGGGGATAGAAGCTGACAGCCCACAATTGCTGAGCGAGTTGAACACCGCACGCGGCATGTTTATTTAAGCCGGGGCCGTAAGGGTTACTGCTCTTCATCCGCTTCGCCGCCC
The DNA here is from genome assembly GCF_009600315.1 of Pseudomonas helleri. GTDB lineage: Bacteria > Pseudomonadota > Gammaproteobacteria > Pseudomonadales > Pseudomonadaceae > Aquipseudomonas > Aquipseudomonas helleri_A. The sequence continues at coordinate 85,166 of NZ_WIWC01000010.1, forward strand.
CTCGCCCCGTTCAACTGGACAAAACTGACGCGCACTTTCAATCCGCCTTGTGCTCCATCATGCAGGGTGATTCGCGCCAGATGCGCGCGACAAATCTCTCCCACAATCGCCAATCCCAGCCCCGATCCAGCCACGTGCTGGCTACGTCGATAAAAGCGCTCGAACACGCGCTCGCGATCTTCAAAGGGAATCCCTGTGCCGTCATCTTCAACCTCCAGCACCGCTTGCGGCGTGACCCGCAAGATCACATTGCCGCCTGTGGGCGTATGCGCCAGTGCGTTATCGAGCAAATTGTTCAATAACTCACTCAGCAATGTCGGCTCACCGCGTAACCAAACCGGTTGATCAGCCTCAAGTGCCAACGCTACCCCTCGCGCATGCGCCAAGGGAGCCATAGCCATACCCAGTTCTCGGGCCAGCTGGCTGAGGTCGAGCCTCTGGGCGCCCCCTTCAGCTATCGCTCGCGCACCGTTCTCGATTCGAGCCAATGACAGTAATTGATTGGCCAGATGGGTCAGTCGGTCCGTCCCTTGCACGGCCTGTTCAAGCGTGCTGCGCCAGGTTGCAGGATCATTGGCGCGCAAACCCAATTCAAGCCGGGCTTTGATGACGGCTAAAGGCGTGCGCAGCTCATGGGCCGCGTCCGCAATAAATTGCGACTGACGTTCAAACTGCCCGCGCAAACGCTCGGTAAAGTGGTTGAGCGCCTGCACCAAAGGCCGCAATTCCCGCTGCACCGCCACGCGCGGCAACGGCCGGAGGTCATCCGGCTCACGCTCCTCGACGGCACGCCGCAAACGTTCCAGCGGTCGTAGGGCCGCACTGACAGCCAACCAAACAACCAGTAATGCGCCCAACCCCAACATACCCAGACGCAGTAATGTATCAGCCATCAAGCTGCGAGCCATCGACACGCGGGCCTCATCGGTTTCGGCCACCCGAATTTCCGCCATACCGTTCATGTTCGGCTCACTCACCGCCTTGAGCAGGCTCACCACGCGCACGTTCTGACCTTGATACTGGCCATTATAAAAACGCGCCAAGGCCGGGTAGTCATCCGTGCGGGGCGTGCCGGGCGGGGGCGCGGGCAGGTTTTCATAGCCAGAAATCAGTCGTCGATGAATATCATTGACCTGATAGTAGATACGCCCTGCACTGTCGTAAGCGAACGTGTCGAGAGCTACATAAGGAACATCGGCGCTCAAGCTGCCATCGCGCTGCGAAAGGCCAGCAGCAATGGTGCGAGCAGACGCCAGCAAAGTTCGGTCATACGCAGTATCAGCAGCCTCTCGGCCGTTGTAATACGCACTCAAACTGCTGGCCAACATCAACACCACCAGCATTAACGTCAAGTTCCACAGCAAGCGCCAACGCAAGCTGTCGAGCTTAAGCATCGCGACCTTCCAGCAAGTAGCCCAAGCCTCGGAACGTCACGATCGCCACGCCATGACCATCAAGCTTTTTTCGCAACCGGTGGATATAGATCTCGATAGCATCAGAACTCGCCTGCTCATCCAGACCAAAGACCTGCGCGGCTAATTGTTCTTTGCTCATCACTCTACCGGGCCTTGCGATCAAAGCTTCAAGCACGGCCTGCTCACGTGAAGTGAGGTTGAGCATTTCATCGCCCAAACTAAAACGTCGCGTACCCAGGTCGTAGATGAGCGCCCCGCACTGCTGCTGACGTTCGCCACCCAACACGCTGCGCCGCAGCAGGGCTTTGACCCGAGCTTCCAGTTCCGCCAACTCAAAGGGTTTGGCCAAATAATCATCGGCGCCCAGATTCAACCCGTGCACCCGGTCACGTACGTCACTGCGCGCTGTCAGCATCAATACAGGGAGGTTCTTGCCGCGCGCCCGCAAACGTGCAAGCACCTCAAACCCGTCCATACGCGGCAATCCGACATCAAGGATAACCACGGCATATTCCTCACTGTTCAATGCCAGGTCGGCAGCCACCCCATCGTGCAGCACATCCACGGTCAAACCCGCTATTTTCAAGGCTTGAGCAACACTCTCGGCCAACTGCAACTGATCTTCGACCAAAAGAACACGCATGAAATTTGCCTCTTTATTTTTGTACGGGCTTAGCCCTTTCATGCGCGGAGTGTACAGACGCTGAGTCGCTTGTGAAGGGCGAAAAACAGTACGTAACCCCTGAAAGGTTAGCGAAAGGTTGGGGGATTAGGATCAGGAAACCGGCAGTAACAATTTCACACGTTGCCACTGTTGCGGCCAGAAAAACGCCTCGACGCGTTTTCGACGAATAAGAATAATAACGGAGCACCTCGTATGTTAAAGCCAGCCTTGCGCCCCGATGCCTTTGCCCCTCTCTTGTTCAATCACTTATCTCGCACAGATTTTGCTCTCTTGAATGAGCGAAACCTGATCGAGGCGTTTTTGGCCGACAAATAACGTCATTGCACCCCCTAAAAACAATAACTCCCATGGAGACACCATGAATCTTTCACTGCGCTCTGTCGCTCTTGCTGCCAGCTGCATGCTGTTCGCTGGCCAATTAATGGCTGAACCTAAACGCCCGGAATGTATCGCCCCGGCTTCACCCGGCGGTGGTTTTGACTTGACCTGCAAGTTGGCGCAAAGCGCCTTGGTCAATGAAAAACTGCTCAGTAAACCGATGCGTGTGACATACATGCCCGGAGGCGTGGGAGCGGTGGCCTATAACGCCGTCGTTGCACAACGCCCCAGCGATGCGGGCACGCTCGTGGCATGGTCAAGTGGTTCTCTGCTTAACCTTGCACAGGGCAAGTTCGGGCGTTTTGATGAAAACGCCGTACGCTGGCTGGCGGCCGTCGGCACCAGCTACGGAGCCATTGCAGTTAAAAGCGACTCCCCTTACAAAAACCTCGATGATCTCGTTCAAGCCCTTAAAAAGGACCCGAGTAAGGTGGTTATAGGATCCGGCGGCACCGTGGGCAGCCAAGACTGGATGCAAACGGCATTGATTGCCAAAGCAGCCGGTATCAACCCTCGCGACTTGCGCTACGTCGCGCTTGAAGGGGGCGGTGAAATCGCCACAGCCTTATTGGGTGGCCACATTCAGATAGGCAGCACTGACATCTCCGACTCCATGCCCCATATCCAGAGCGGTGATATGCGCATCCTGGCGGTGTTCTCTCAAGACCGACTGGACGAGCCCGGCATGAAAGACATCCCAACGGCTAAAGAGCAAGGTTACGACATCGTATGGCCGGTGGTGCGCGGTTTCTATCTCGGGCCAAAAGTCAGTGATGAAGACTACGCATGGTGGAAAGCCTCTTTCGACACCCTGTTGGCCTCTGAAGACTTCGCCAAGCTGCGTGATCAGCGCGAACTGTTTCCCTTTGCCATGACCGGCCCCGAGCTGGACACCTACGTGAAGAAGCAGGTTGCCGATTACAAAACGCTGGCCAAAGAGTTCGGCCTGATTCAGTAACCACCACTGATCACAGGCTGCGCCCTTGGATTCAGGGCGCAGCTCAGGAGTGAACCATGCTCTTACAACGCTTTTTTGCCTCGGCGCTGCTGATCGTCTGCGCCGGCCTGGCCGCGATGGCGTGGCCGTATCAGGCTGCCTTTTCCTATGAACCTGTTGGGCCTCGGGCTTTCCCCTTACTGATGCTTGCCCTGATGGGCGTTGGTTTGATCTACATGATCTTTCGTCCATCGCCCGTGGTGCATAGCGAAGATGACCCACAACTGGATCGCCAAACCCTGACCAAGATTGGTCTGTGTGTCGTACTGCTGCTGGTGTTCGCCGGCACCTTCGAACCACTGGGTTTTATCCTCAGCAGCATCTTGGTAGGGATACCGATGGCACGCTTGTATGGCGGGCGCTGGTTACCCAGCATCGTGATTATCAGCCTGATGAGCGTCGGTCTTTATCTGCTGTTCGATAAAGCAATGGATGTTCCGCTGCCGCTTGGCCTGCTCGACGTTCTGGAGAACTGATATGGATACTTTTGGCTATTTGGGTCAGGGCTTCGGCGTCGCACTCAGCCCTTACAACCTGATCACCGCCCTGTGCGGGACCTTGATCGGCACCGTGGTCGGATTACTGCCAGGGCTCGGGCCAATCAATGGCGTGGCACTGTTGATTCCCATCGCGTTCGCGTTAGGGCTTCCCCCCGAGTCCGCACTTATTTTGCTGGCCGCCGTGTATCTGGGGTGCGAATACGGCGGGCGCATCAGCTCTATCTTGCTTAACATCCCCGGCGAAGCTTCTACCGTCATGACCACCCTCGACGGTTATCCGATGGCCCGCAAAGGCTTGGCAGGTGTGGCGCTTTCGCTTTCAGCCTGGAGCTCGTTCATTGGCGCCTTTATTGCCACCTGCGGCATGGTGCTTTTTGCTCCCCTACTGGCCAAATGGGCTATTGCCTTCGGCCCGGCAGAGTATTTCGTACTCATGGTATTCGCCATTGTCTGTTTAGGCGGCATGGCGGGAGATCGTCCACTCAAAACATTCATCGCCGCGCTGATCGGACTGTTCTTGTCGGCAGTGGGAATAGATGCGAACAGCGGCGTCTACCGTTTTACAGGGGACAACATCCATTTAACTGATGGCATCCAGTTTGTCGTGCTGGTATTGGGCTTATTCTCGATCAGTGAAATTCTGTTACTGCTGGAAAAAACTCATCGTGGGCAGGAAGCTGTAGAAGCCACAGGACGCATGCTGTTCAACTTCAAGGAAGCTTCAGCCGTCTTTGTCGTAAATATCCGCTGTGGCTTGCTCGGTTTCATCATGGGCGTACTGCCGGGTGCTGGAGCTACCTTGGCCAGCGCAGTGGCCTACATGACCGAAAAACGTCTGGCCGGGGCCTCAGGAAAATTCGGCGAAGGCGATATGCGCGGCTTGGCGGCCCCCGAAACCGCTATTGGCGCTTCGGCCTGCGGCGCGCTCGTACCGATGCTGACGTTGGGTGTTCCGGGGTCAGGTACAACAGCGGTGATGATTGGCGCCCTGTCGCTCTACAACATCACCCCCGGGCCGCTGTTATTTCAACAGCAACCCGACATCGTATGGGGCCTGATCGCCTCCTTGTTCATTGCCAATATTATGCTGGTGATCCTCAACATCCCGATGATTCGCATCTTCACCCGCATCCTGTCCGTCCCCAATTGGGCACTGGTGCCTGTGATTGCGATCATTACGGCGATTGGCGTCTACGCCGTGCACGCTACCACCTTCGATCTGTTCCTGATGATTGGGATTGGCATCTTTGGATACATCCTGCGCAAGCTCGATTTCCCGCTATCTCCCGTACTGCTGGGCTTTATTCTGGGCGGCTTGATGGAGCAGAACCTGCGCCGAGCACTGTCCATTTCCAACGGTGCGCTGGAAATCCTGTGGGCCAGCCCTATCACTATGGGCGTGTGGGGACTGACTATCATCATGTTGTTGATGCCTTTACTCCGTATCTGGCGTAAACACAGTGCGCAACGTCGTGCGTTGACACATGCCTGAACACGGGCTCAAGCACTGGTGGGGGACGCCACTGACAGGACTGGCGGGCGGCTATCTCGCCAGCCTGATTGGCTGGCCTTTGCCCTGGATGGTCGGCTCCTTACTCGCCATCATCCTCGTGCGTTGTCTGACTCCCTGGCAGTTGCAGGAGATTCCAGGCGGTCGTAAATGCGGGCAATGGATTGTCGGCATCGCAATTGGCTTGCACTTCACTCCTATGGTCATGGAGCAAGTGCTGGCGCATTTCTGGCTGATCCTTGCGGGCGCGCTGCTCACAAGCGCGTCGAGCATTATCAGTGTGTGGCTAATGCGCAAGAGTGGTGAAGACCGTGCAACCGCATTCTTTTCCAGCATGCCCGGTGGCTCGGGCGAAATGGTTAATCTCGGTGCGCGCAATGGTGCCGTATTAAGCCGTGTCGCCGCAGGACAGAGTTTGAGAGTACTGACAGTTGTGCTCAGTGTGCCAGCTGCCTTCAGGTACTTGCTCGGCGAAGGAGCCCCTGCCCTGCAAGCAGCGCCCGTCAATTACTACTGGTTAGCCCTATTGTTTCCCGCTGGCGCGTTCATCGCCTGGATATGGCAGCGCTTGCGCCAGCCCAATCCTTGGTTGTTCGGCCCCCTTCTGGTCAGCGCCAGTGTCAGCATCGCGTGGGATTTGCATATCAGCCTGCCCGAAGGGAGCAGTCAAATAGCACAGTGGCTGATAGGCAGCGGACTGGGTTGCCACTTCAACAGAGCTTTTTTCCGGCGCGCGCCTTCATTCATAGGCCGTACTTTATTGGGCACCGCGATGACGATGCTGATTGCGGGTCTGTGTGCCGCAGGATTAAGCAGTATGACCCATCTGGATTTTCGCTCCATGACGCTCGGCATGATGCCAGGTGGCATCGCTGAAATGAGCCTGACTGCAGAAATGCTGCAACTTTCAGTTCCATTGGTTACAGCCTTACAAGTCATGCGTTTGCTCTTCGTATTGTTTCTGGCAGAGCCCTTATTCAAATACTGGATGCGGAAAACCTCTCTGTGAAAACAGCTAAATTTATGTAGGAGAATTCCCAGACTGTAAGTGACCTTCCTACAACCTTGTTTCGTTGTTGATGCGCCATAAGAGCGATTATTTTTAAAGCTCCAGAGCTTTCTTGCTCTACACAACGGCTGAAGCAAAGGACACTCATGAAATACTTCGCGAACCCTAAAGAGCCTGGCAGCACGCCTATAGCCCACCCCCCTCAATCTTTGATGCCAAGGCTTACTCAAAAAGAACAAGAAATACTTGGCTGGTGCGCCTTGGGTAAAACCAGCGCCGAAATGGCAATCATATTGAATAGATCTGAAACAACGATCAACTTCCACATCGCAAACTTGCGGGTCAAATTTGGCGTGACGTCGCGTCATGCTGCCGTTTTAAAAGCCATCAAATTCGGCATGCCTCTGCTGCCCTGATCGGGATGTGCAAACGTAGCCAACGGACATTGCCATGACTCTATATACCGCTGTCACGCCCTCCAGTCACTACCTCGGTGACGATACGTTCTGGCCAGCCATTGACCTGGCTGAATTACGCCGAGTACTTACATTAAGCTCAACTATTAGTGAGGCACGTCTTAAAGTAGCAATGATAGGGGCCACCTCACACATTCATAGATTGCTGGCCACATGGCGATTCAAATTACGCCAACAAGGCTATGAGCATTTAAATGACGTCCCCGCACCCACCCATAACAATTGCTCAATACTTGTCACTCACTATCTCAATGCGGTTGAAGTAGCCACGGCCAGCGAGCTCTACCATTTGATAAGAGTGGTGGAGTGCGGACGACCTTGCCCGCCAGACCCGTTTACATACAAAAACCTTTCAACGGGTGAGGCGCGACATTATGACGATTGAAATAGTTGACCTCTCTCATCACTGGTTGTTCGATGCAACACTGAGCATTATCGTCACCATCATCGATAACGAAGTGATATTTGGAGCCTGCCTGGGGGCCTGGGTGGTAGTGGGTAGCCGTCGAGACTTGAGGGCTTGGCAACAAATCGGCTCATTTCTTCTGAGCGCCTGTGTGGGCTATTTATTTACACCTGTGGTGTTACCTCATCTGACAGGTTTTTCGGCAGGTGCTACTGCTTTTTTTTGCGCGCTGGTTGTTATCCCCATCAGCATAAAAATAATGAAATGGGTTATCGCAACCGACATAGCAGACATCTTGCGTCGTTTCAAGGGGCCCAAATAAGTCACGCGTGACTCATTAAAATCTCCAGACGCGCAGATAACTCCTCAACGCGATGGGTTAACTCCTGAAGATGATGTTTATCCTCAACAAGTTTATAAATATTACGTTGATCCGAAGCCTCTAGAACCCTAAACATCATCAACATTTTTTGCTCATGAGCATCGAGGGCATGAATGGCACAGAGAGGATCCGAATGTAATGTCAACAACATATCGCCTTGCCCAGCCAACAGCCAATCAAGAGAAATACCACGCTCCCGGGCCAGTTCTATGCATATGGAATACGGAATGCTATCGCGCCCTTTCCAGCTACTGAGTGTCTGCGGGCTTACGCCAAGGGCTTCCGAAAGACCTGCATCAGTTTTTACCTGAGTTATTTTTTTCAATCTTTCGAGTATTTCAATAGATTTTTTGTTACTCACTTTGAATTATTCCAATTTGACTTTACTGAGTTTTTCGGCAGAATTTACGCTTAATGAATACTTTTAAGACCGTCGATATGCAACTTAATACGTCAGAAATAAAAGCCGAAAAAAATACCAAACAGGAAAACCCCCAAGAATCTCAAAATATGGGAAAAACACGTTCAACGAATATCATATTCCTTACACGCAAAGTAAAAACGGCGTACTCATAACGTAAAGCTCGCCTTAATCTACATACACCTGAACCGAGGCAGGATCAACGGATTGGTCTTTTTTTGAAATTAATTTGCTTGTTTAAACGAGCACTCAACGCTAGTTCAATTGGAGTCAATCATGAGCACCTACAAAATGGTTTGTCCTCACTGCCTAAGCAAAATGCGTATTCGTACGAGCGAGGGTCGGCATATTTTCTTGCGTGTGGCCTATTTACAATGCACCACAGAAGCCTGCGGATGGTCTGTAAGGGCTGAATTTGAAATGACCCATGAGCTTTCTCCCAGTGGTATGCCAAACCCTAATGTTCATCTTCCTTGCGTTAACGGGGAACTGCGTCAAGCTGCACTGCCTGCAAAACAACCCGTCGAAGCAGCAGTAGGGGTGAGGTTATGAGATATAACTATTCAGATATTAATAAATATAAACATATCCAACAGTCTGCACTCGTATTCTTACAGCGCCACTACGTTCGACACATAGGAAACGATCAGATACTTTTTTGCAACACTGTCAATTATTTGATCTCAAGTTATAGCCTTAGCCGCGCCATTGCGGAAAAACTGACCAGCCATGCTTACAATGAATTGAAAATCGCCCATGAACGACGACGACTTGACTTAAGCGCCAGTAGCGATACGCTTGCAATCATCACTGATTCTGATAGCCATATGACATGGGCAGTGCCCGTTGCAGTTATTGCAGGAAATGTAATAGACGCTCTGGGTAATAGTCAGCTGAAATTCGTTTGACTGATAAATCGCTCCCTCTTCACACCAGGCAGCCTTACCTGGTGTGCAAAAAACCAAGGACTTTGGCTTACCCTGCCTGCAACGTATGCCGAGTAAAGCTCGCATTTAATTGACCGGCAGTTTCCAGTCGATAGGGGCCAACCCATTGTGTTCAAGAAACTTATTGGTTCGACTAAAGTGTCCATTCCCTATAAAACCGCGATAAGCGGAAAGCGGTGATGGGTGCACTGACGTGAGCACCAGATGCTTGGTCGCATCTATCAGTTTCTGTTTGCTTTGCGCATGGGCGCCCCATAGCAAAAAGACCAATTTTTCCTGATGCTCGCTCACCACCTTTATAATTTGATCCGTAAAATGCTCCCAGCCTTTTTTAGCGTGCGAAGCGGCATTCGCGCGCTCTACAGTCAGCGTTGTATTGAGCAGCAACACCCCTTGCCTTGCCCAGTGCTCCAAGCACCCATGGGGGGCAATATCTATATTCAGATCACGCTTGAGCTCTTTATAGATATTGACCAACGAGGGCGGTACTTGAACACCGGGTTGAACTGAAAAACACAGCCCGTGCGCTTGACCCGGCCCGTGATAGGGATCCTGTCCCAGAATGACCACTTTGACGCCATCCAGAGGGGTTAAATTAAGGGCATTGAAAATAAGCGGCCCCGGGGGGTAAATTTCTTTACCGTCAGCATGCTCTTGACGCAAAAACTCGCGCAACAAGCCCATATAAGGCTTTTCAAATTCATCACGCAAAGCCTGTTTCCAGACTGGTTCAAGTTTTATACGGTCATCCGACGTCATGGCTACACCCTGAAAATCAATGGAGCGGACACTAAAAAAGCTCAACACGCTTGTCAATTGATCTGTCCACAAATGGACTATGAATCAGCACATTATTCATCGCCCCCGTGTGCCTATAAAACAAATCAACCTGCCCAACCTCAAAGACCTTGACTCACACGCCACACACGACGCATACAATCAAATTTACGCTAGCAAATTGACCCCGGACTTACGGCCATGATTTCTCCATCCCTTTGCCCCGTATGCGGGGCGCGCAACGATTGCGCACTGGCAAGCCCCGACCTGGCTGATAAACCCTGCTGGTGCTACAACGTCAGCATTAATCCGGAACGTTTAAAAGCGTTGCCAATCGAGGAGTTGGACCTCACGTGTCTCTGCCCGCGCTGTGCAGATGTACAAGGGCAATTACCGTCAGCGCAACCCCAAGGCGTCGCGTAAGATACTCGCTTGATTCTCAAATGATTGATCGCTATGCGTGTAGACCGCTTTCTGAGCAACTTGCCCCAGTTCAACCGCGCACAAGCTCGGCTGGCTCTTGCAGAAAAACGTATCAAGGTCGATGGGCGGGTCGTGATCGATCCGCACCATGACATCAGACCTTTCTGTCGTATCGAATTTGACGGTCATATCTTGCAAGCTGGCAAGTCTGCGCGCTACTTCATGCTGCATAAGCCGCCCGGTTGTGTGAGCGCGACTCAAGATCCTGAGCATTCAACCGTTATGGATCTGATCACTGAACCTGACAAGCATGAGCTGCATATCGCTGGACGACTGGATTTCAATACCAGTGGATTGATGCTGATTACCAACGACGGACACTGGTCGCGACGCCTGACCCTGCCCGACACTAAAATGCCCAAGGTGTATTACGTCGAGACTGAGCAGCCAATAGGCCTCGAATACATCGCAAAGTTTTATGAGGGCGTCTATTTCGCTTATGAAGACCTAACAACCCTGCCCGCGCAGCTCGAATTGCTGGGACTGTACAGTGCTCGTTTGAGTATCGTTGAGGGTCGTTACCATCAGGTCAAACGCATGTTTGGTTTTTTCAATAACAAAGTCGTGCATCTGCACCGTGAAAGCATTGGGCCCTTGATACTGGACAGCGGACTTGCACCCGGCCAATACCGCGCACTGACTGCTGAAGAGATCGCACAGTTTTAAGCCCAACTGAAGCCGATGCAGGGGACAGCATCGCGATACGTAGTCAATTTGATAAACGCGATATTCGATCCGATGCTCTGGAAATTGCTGTAAATGAGCGACTAACTGAATAAAAACTTCTCATCTGCTCTGAGTTCTGGTACAAAGTCAGCCGCTTCAAGCGGGTATAGTTTAGTGGCAAAACGAAAGCTTCCCAAGCTTTAGTTGAGGGTTCGATTCCCTCTACCCGCTCCACTTCTTTATGGCCTATACCGCCAAAAACCCTTTAGTAGTGGGCATCTGCAACACTCAATCTTCGGCACCCGCTGCACCCCCTCCCTGATCAACGCCTCATCTTTTTATCCCTGTACATCGCCGTGTCTGCATGACACAACAGTTGCCGGGATTGCTCTCCATGCTCCGGGTACACCGCTAACCCAATACTGGGAAAAATACTGAGTGTTTGCCCTTCAATCAGTAATGGCTGACTAAGATTCTGGCGTATTTTTTCGGCGACAATCAGCGCGTCCTCAGACTGCCTGAGGCTTTCCAATATTAAAACAAATTCATCGCCGCTCATCCTTGCCACCGTGTCACTTTCACGTACGCTCTGCTTCAAGCGGTGTGCAACCTGCTGTAATAACGCGTCACCGACAGCATGGCCATGGTTATCATTGACGGCCTTGAAGTGATCCAGATCGATAAAAAGAACCGCCAGGCACTCATGTTCTCTCTGGGCTCGAGCCAAGGCACTCTTCAATCGCTGATAAAAAAAATCGCGGTTAGGCAATTGAGTCAATGCGTCGTATTGAGCCAAAAACTGCAGCCTGTTAATGAGCTGTTTACGCTCAATCGCAGCGGCCACCTGGGTCGATACGAACTGCAAAAGCTCTTTATGCGATTCACTGTAGCGCTCATCTCCCAATGAGCTTTTGACTACCAAGGCGCCAATAATACCGTTGGGGGTAACAAGCGGTACGCACAACCACGAGCAGGAGGCTTCGCTGCAACGCAGCATGGCTTGGCCGCTGCTGATGACGTCCTCACTTAACTGCCGGACTTCCGTCAGCTGTTGGTGCTTATGATCATCAATATGATAAGGAAAACTTATCGTGCCCTGATCCTGATCACAGAGTGCTACTGAAAAATTCAAGGCTGGTAGCCACTGCCCGATGAGCAGGTGTACGCGCTTGAACAGTTCAAGCAAATCTTCAGCCCCGTGCGCAGCTTCTGAAATCGCGAAAATAGCCTGCTGACGTAACTCGGCATGCTTTCGTTCAGTAATGTCGCGAGCCACTGCCACGCGCAATTGATAGGTCTGAGACCAGCGTGCAGACCACGAGATGTGCACCACTCGGCCATCCTTGCGCACATAACGGTTTTCAAAGTTGAACTTGGATTCACCAGCCATGATCTCAGTAGCCGCCTGCAAAGTGCGTTCACGATCAGCCGGCAGTACAAGCTCCATCATGGGTTGACCTATCAGTTCATATTGCTCATAACCAAAAATACGCTCACAGGCTGCACTGACATACACAAAGCGACCATTACGGTCGACCACGCATATGGCATCGAGCAACAGATCAATGAAACTGACTTGAGATAAGTATCCTTTTATATCCATAGCCAACTTGGCGCCTCAAGATTCTATGTTTTTAACTTGCTGACCTTTAACCCAGCCAAAAATCTGACCACTGCTTCACCCAATGGTTGATAACAAGCCGGGCAAAGCATGCGTCAATGCACTGATGGCAAAACCGATAAACATAACCCCGCACAATCGGGTAATCAGCAACTCATGGCGCTGATACACCGCGCGGACTTGCCCTGCGCCCACAACACCGATCAAAATCAGGTAAGCAGCAGCGCCACCCACAAAACTCAAGGCAATCAGCCACGGCAACATGTCCCAAGTCAAAAGTTGTGCACGACTGGAAAGCAGCGCAGTAAATGTAGCGACTGCAACGGGGTAAGCTTTAGGGTTGGTCAGGCCAAAGACCACACCGTGGGCAAAGGGCTGACGAGAGGGACCTTGCTGGCCGCTACTGCTGCGCTGAGCACGCACCGCACGCAGTCCTAACCAAAACAGATAAAGACCACTGATTAAACCGAGCACATTGAACGTGGTACTGCCAAATTCACGCGCGCCCACGATGGCAATCAGTGCAGTACTGCACCACAACACATCTCCCAGCAAATGCCCGCATAAAAATCCGGCTCCGGCACGCCGCCCGCGAGCGGCTCCGATACCAAAAACGGCCAAGACTCCAGGCCCGGGAGTGATGCCATATATAAAGCCCGACGCCAATACAGCAAGAAATAGCGATACGGTCATGCAACATGCTCCTTAAGATCATCCCTGACACTTTCCAGCCCTCGCAAGGTGCGCTTGATTTTGCACGTTCTACCGAGCTATGTAACTGCATGTTGAGCATGCTTGCGTTGGTTTCTGACAAGAAGCCGGAACACGTATTAGGCTTATTGACGACGACCTAGAATATTCACCACCAGGCGATCCACCCACCCCCAAATCCTCTGCTTGACTCGTCCCCAAAGCGGCCTTGATTGCCAGGCTTGCAAAGTAATTGGCTGGCTTTGACTAAAATCGTTCATAAAACTGACGACCACGGCCTGCGTCAACACAGGATCAAGTGCTTCCAGGTTGGCCTCAAGGTTAAAGCGCAAATTCCAATGGTCGAAATTGCAAGACCCCAAGCTGACCCAGTCGTCGATAAGGACCATTTTCAGATGCATAAAACACGGCTGATATTCATAAATTTGTACGCCTGACTTAAGCAGTCGCGGGTAATACCTGTGGCCCGCGTAACGTACAGACGGATGATCCGTGCGTGGACCGGTCAATAACAGCCGCACATCCACCCCTCGACTTGCCGCACGCCGTAGAGAACGGCGCACACCCCACGTAGGCAAAAAATAAGGGGTCGCCAACCAGATGCGCTCCTTTGCACCATTGATTGCCTGTATTAACGATTGCAGGATATCGCGGTGTTGATGAGCATCGGCATAGGTCACACGCCCCATGCCCTCTCGTTCCCGAGGTGTGCTCGGCAACCGCGGCAACCCGAAGTGAGTGGCTGGCCGCCAGGCCTTACGACTTATATTGGCGCGCCATTGACGATCAAACAGCATTTGCCAGTCTTGAACCAAGGGCCCCGTGATCGCGACCATTACCTCATGCCACTGGCAAGAATTGTCATCCGGCTGCCAGAATTCATCGGTAACGCCTGTGCCACCGACCACCGCCAATTGCTGGTCTACCAGCAACAACTTGCGATGATCGCGGTAAAGGTTGTTCACCCCTCGACGCCAGCTCAGCGGATTGTAGAAACGCAGCTCTACACCCGCGTCCGTCAAGCGACGACGCAGCCCAATGGTAAAAGCCAGGCAGCCATAGCCATCAAACAAGCAGCGCACTCGAACTTCACGCCGGGCGGCTTGCTCCAGCGCCTGAACAATGGCTTCTGCGCAACGACCTGCCTCAACCAGATACAACTCCAGGTCAACGTGTGCTTGCGCCTGCTCTATAGCCGCTAACATTCGAGGGAAAAATTCAGACCCGTCAATCAGCAATTCAAACTGATTGGCACTGCGCCACGGGAACACTGCGCCCGCCATGTCAGCGTGCCGTGAAAATCAGCACCGCACCCACCGGTACCGAAAAACTGATTGCCGACAAACCGGCTAATTTGCGCAAGGTTTCAAGCTCTGGTTGTAAACCAAAATCTTCAGCCTGAAGCATCAACGGCTCAAGGGTCACCACTTGAAAGCGGCGCTCATCAAGACGGGTAGCCAGCAATTGGGCTTCATAGGTGTGTTGTTTGCCTCGCAAGCTGACCGTGACAGGGAGATGCAACTCCAGTTGCGCCCCGTTGGCCAAGTCATTGATCGGCTGCAAATCAATCTGTGCGGTGATCTGTGCTTCCGGGAAATGCTTGAAATCAAATAACACGTCGCGCATACGCTCATCGCGCAAAGGCACTGCGCTATTGACCGAATCCATTTCGATACGCAATTGCGCACGGCCATTGCGCTCCACTTTGCCGTGTAACACCAGAAAACGATGGATATTCGACACATTCGCATTGTGCGTTGTAATGAAAGAAAGCCGCGACGACTCTCCATCAAGGTACCAGTTGGCCTGGGCCGACAAGCTCACACCGAGCGACAGCAACATGGCACACACAGAAGACAGGAGCGTTTTGAACATAAAAACTCATTGGCAGTTGAACGTGAGCGAACATTACCCTGAGATCACAGTATGGGCAGGTTTTTCTTACACGTCCCTATGACGCTGATGCCGACCCACAGTTCCACCTGTAACCCGCGTAACCCCTGTCATACAAGCGTCATCCCGCCGTCATGCTGATGACATTGCGCCTGCCTAGCTTGAAGTTGCATACCTCAGTTGTTTGGCAGAAACCCAAAGCGGGCAAAAAGCCTGCACGGAGATTCGCAATGTCTCAGACCGCCCATATACGCGCTTCGTCCCCAGAACGACGCTTGCAGGCAGAACGCCTGACCACCTCCCACGCTGTGCGTGAGGCTCAAGCCCTGCGCTTTCGTGTATTCAGTGGAGAGTTGAAGGCGACACTTAAAAGCGCCGTGTCTGGGCTGGACATCGACGCTTACGACGCTTATTGCACGCATATCGGTGTGCGCGACCTCAATAGCGGCCAATTAGTTGCCACTACCCGGTTGTTGAATCATGAAGCCGCACAGAGGGTGGGCCACTTTTACAGTGAGCAAGAGTTCAGCCTGAACGGTCTTGCCCACTTAAAAGGGCCGGTGCTAGAGATTGGTCGAACCTGTGTCGATCCTGCTTACCGCAATGGTGGCACCATCGCCGTGCTCTGGGGGGAACTGGCAGAAGTCCTCAACCAGGGTGACTATCACTACCTGATGGGTTGCGCCAGCATCCCGATGCAGGACGGTGGCCTGCAGGCCCAAGCCATCATGCAACGACTGCGCGAGCGGTATTTATGCACTGAGCATTTACACGCACAGCCGAAAAAACCGTTGCCGCCCTTGGACATACCGGCCAACGTCATCACCGAAATGCCGCCCTTACTCAAAGCCTATATGCGATTGGGCGCCAAGATTTGCGGCGAGCCCTGCTGGGATGAAGATTTCCAGGTCGCCGATGTATTTATTCTGCTCAAACGTGATGAGCTGTGCCCGCGTTATGCGCGTCATTTCAAGGCGGCGATGTAATGAACCGCCTGCGTCAATACACTCGGCTAGCACGCGTCCTGGGCGTTGTGCTCATGGGATTGGGCATGGCCTGCCTGTTTGGGCTGCTGGCGCATGTGCGACCGAGCAAGACGCCAGCTCTGCGGCAACGGTGGACACAGTACTTTATGACTCGCCTGAGCAATGCCCTACCCTTTCGCATCACAGTCGTGGGCGAACGGCCAGCCACCCCCATGTTATGGGTCAGCAACCACGTTTCGTGGACCGACATTGCGCTGCTCGGGCAACTCACTCCCCTGTCTTTTTTATCCAAGGCAGAAGTGCGCGCATGGCCCGTGGCTGGCTGGCTGGCTGCAAAGGCCGGGTGCCTTTTTATTCGCAGAGGTGCGGGCGAAAGTCATCACGTACGCGATCAGATGAGGCACCACCTGCAACAACAGCTTCCCCTACTGATGTTCCCCGAAGGTACTACCACCGACGGGCGCTCGGTACGCACGTTTCATGGTCGATTGTTGTCGGCAGCCATTGAAAGTCACGTGCAGATACAACCTGTGGCCATTCGCTATTTACGTAATGGCGAGACTGATCGGGTTGCCCCGTTTATAGGTGATGACAATTTGCTTTCGCATTTGTTGCGGTTGTTCGCCCACCATCAGGCCGACGTGGAAATCCATCTGCTTGAACCGATCGACTGCCATCAACAATCCCGAACAGAGCTCGCTCATAGGGCACAGGGAGTGATTAAACAGGCTTTAATCGGATCGGCAACAGCCTGTACCAACGAGTCTCAGGGTGATGACCTTAGCCTTCAGAATGCTTAAAAGATGAGCCTGCGTCACCAGCAGGCTCACTTCCACCGATCAACCGAGAGGCGGAAAACGCCTGCAATTGCGGATAAAACGCTCGGAAATCCTCACTGAGAGGTTCATACAAAACCCGCAAATCCTGCATAGCCCCCGCCAGTTCTTCAGGCTTCGACAGACGCCGCGCAATCCCGTTGAACACTCGCTCCAGTATCGAAAACTGCCGATACGAACCGAGCCAGTCATGCGCAGCCATATGCGGCGCGATTGCAGCCAGGCGATTGGGCAATTGCGGTTGTGCCTCTAGCACTCGGTAAAAGCCGGATGTAAAACGCTCTAAAGGGACCTCGGCGTACAACGTCCAGTCCCGCGCCAGGCAATGATCGAAAAAAACATCCAGCACAATGCCCGCATAACGTCGGCGGGTATGGTTAAAGCGCGACAGGGATCGATCGACCAAGGGATGGGCGTCAGTAAATACATCAATGCTGCGGTGCAGCTGTATCGCTGACTCAATGACAGGGCTGTACTCACCTTGTAGCCGGCCTTTGACGAAGTCGCCATAGAGGCTACCGAGCAATTCTTCTGGCCGCTGGCCGCCGAGGTGCAGATGTGCGAGATAATTCATGCCGCGCAGTTTAGCACTGCCACTCCAATATCGTTATAACCCGATATACCGATTCGAGCTGACCTCAGAACGATTTCATATTTGTATATCGCGATATAACGATTTAAAGTTCGCCTCATCGCGATATAACGCTGCACTTCATTGAGCACTGCCACCATGCCGATCGACCTCGACGAAATAATAAAAGCGCTGGCACACCCAGTACGCCGAGAAATCATCCGTTTATTGAAAGACCCAAAGACCGAGTTTCCCGACCAGCATCACAGCACCGAGCACGGTGTCTGCGCCGGGCAATTCGACCAACGTTTCGGTCTGTCGCAATCCACCGTCTCAGCCCACCTCGCCACTCTGCAACGCGCTGGCTTGATCAGCAGCCAAAAAGTTGGCCAGTGGCATTTTTTCAAACGTAACGAGGACACCATTCGTGCATTCCTCGCCACATTGAGCCAAGAGCTTTAACAAGGACAACCATGCCTCTCTCGCTACTCATTCTAGCGCTCAGCGCCTTCGCTATCGGTACCACCGAATTCGTCATCATGGGTTTACTGCCCGATGTCGCAGCTGATCTTGGCGTCTCCATCCCCGGCGCGGGCTGGCTGGTGACCGGTTATGCGCTGGGCGTAGCGATCGGTGCTCCATTCATGGCACTGGCCACTGCAAAACTGCCGCGCAAGGCTGCTCTGGTTGCCTTGATGGTGATTTTCATCATTGGCAACCTGCTCTGCGCACTGGCCAGTGATTACAACGTGCTGATGTTTGCACGCGTAGTCACAGCACTGTGCCACGGTGCGTTTTTCGGTATTGGTTCCGTGGTCGCTGCTGGCCTGGTGCCCGTCAACAAACGCGCTTCCGCAGTGGCTTTGATGTTTACCGGCCTGACCTTGGCCAACGTATTGGGCGTGCCGCTGGGCACTGCGCTGGGGCAAGCCGCTGGCTGGCGATCGACCTTCTTTGCAGTGACCGTTATTGGTGTTGTCGCGCTAATCGGCCTGATCCGTTTTTTGCCCGCCAAACGCGACGAAGAGAAGCTCGACATGCGTGCCGAATTGGCGGCACTCAAGGGGGCTGGTATCTGGCTTTCGCTGAGTATGACCGCATTGTTTTCGGCGTCGATGTTCACCCTGTTCACTTACGTCGCCCCCTTGCTTGGCGATGTGACAGGGGTGTCGCCCAAAGGCGTGACCTGGACGTTGCTGTTGATTGGGCTGGGCCTGACCGTGGGTAACATTATCGGCGGCAAGCTGGCTGACAAACGTTTGGCCGCCACGCTGATCGGCGTCTTTATCGCAATGGCAGTCATTTCAACCGTATTGAGCTGGACCGCCGTTGCGGTGATCCCGACCGAGATCACGCTGTTCCTCTGGGCGACAGCATCGTTTGCTGCCGTGCCGGCCCTGCAGGTGAACGTTGTGACCTTCGGCAAAGCCGCGCCCAACCTGGTCTCAACCCTGAACATTGGCGCCTTCAACATTGGCAACGCACTGGGTGCCTGGGTTGGGGGCAGCGTCATTGCCCACGGCTTTGGCCTCACCAGCGTGCCACTCGCCGCGGCTGCCCTGGCAGTGCTCGCGCTGCTGATCACACTGATTACATTTCGCCAGACCGGTAACCCCGAGCTGGCAACTGCCACACATTGACTCTTGAGAGGGCTGCATAAATGACCACGATTTTCGATCCGATCAAGCTGGGCGACCTTGAGCTGCCCAACCGTATCATCATGGCGCCGTTGACCCGTTGCCGCGCCGATGAAGGACGCGTACCCAATGCGCTGATGGCGGAGTATTACGTCCAACGCGCATCTGCCGGGCTGATCCTGAGCGAAGCCACTTCGGTAACGCCAATGGGCGTCGGCTACCCGGATACACCCGGCATCTGGTCTGACGATCAGGTACGCGGCTGGACCAACATTACCAAGGCCATTCATGCTGCTGGCGGCCGCATCATGATGCAGCTGTGGCACGTGGGCCGGATCTCGCACCCGATGTATCTGAATGGTGAAGCACCTGTAGCACCGAGCGCCATTGCGGCCAAGGGCCATGTCAGCCTGGTTCGCCCGATGGCCGATTTCCCTGTCCCGCGCGCTCTGGAAACCGCCGAAATAGCCGAGATTGTGGAGGCTTATCGCACAGGCGCCGAAAACGCCAAAGCGGCAGGATTTGACGGCGTGGAAATTCATGGCGCCAACGGCTACTTGCTTGATCAGTTCCTGCAAAGCAGCACCAACAAGCGTACAGATCAATACGGAGGCAGCCTGGAAAATCGCGCACGTCTGCTGCTGGAAGTCACCGATGCCGCCATTGAAGTCTGGGGCGCAGGTCGGGTTGGCGTGCACCTGTCGCCACGTGCCGACTTGCACGACATGGGCGATGACAATCTGGCAGAAACCTTCAGCTATGTGGCCAGTGAATTAGGCAAACGCGGGATCGCATTTATTTGCTCGCGCGAAAAAGAAGGGCCCGATAGCCTTGGCCCACAACTCAAAGCCGCTTTTGGCGGGCCTTACATCATTAATGAGAAGTTCACCAAAGAAAGCGCAAATGCTTGGCTAGCGTCGGGCAAAGCGGACGCTGTTGCGTTTGGTGTACCTTTTATCGCCAACCCTGACTTGCCTGCACGCTTGAAAGCCGATGCTCCTCTCAACGAGGCGCATCCTGAAACGTTTTATGCCAAAGGCCCAGTCGGTTATATCGACTATCCAATGTTGTAAAGAGCCATAGAGTCGAGATCAGAGCGTTTCTGAACGCGCTTAACGCAAAACGCCCAAGGTTTTAGCCTTGGGCGTTTTGCTTTAATTCTGGTAAAAAAAGGGGCGGTTTGACCCGCCCACATTTTTTCCCTAGTCCCTTTTTTCCTTTTCATCATCCTGATGAATCGCGTCCTGCGATGTCCTCTGACGTTCATCCTTGAGCGCCGTATCAATCCGTCGACACAGTTAAGATATTAGAGTTTTATAAAATTGGCGCAAGCGCATCAATGACAGGTTTTTATTAACGATCACTCATTTATAAAAAATAAAACCCTTTTAATTCAATAAGATAAAACTCCAAATATCTAAACAATATCTTTATGACGCTTTTTTAAGCTCTTCACTTACAGCAGATGTAAGCAAAGGCTTACATCCTACGACAGCAAAGGCCCGCTTAGCGCAACATCCGCTATGGCCTCGCAATTGAAGAAGGCCAACCCAGAGCCACAGAGCAATGCCCAGAGTCTGCACAAGGGATTATTACTGTTTCTCCAACATTGCATTCCAGTCTTAGGGATTTATCCACAACGCCATCAGCCTAAAATGGACACAGCTTCCAAACAAAGCCACGAAACGCCAGCTTGTCAGGGTTTCAGCAAACCACCCACCCACGTTTCGTAGTGCCTTCGGCCTAATTACCTTCGACTGAAGACGTCATTCGTTTGCACCGTTGGGACTTGGATAATGAACCTGTTTAAAACGTTGGTTGTCGCTTCTTTTTTGATGATGGGCAGTCAAGTAGCCTTTGCCGAGCAACCCGCAGCCGAGCAATACACGTACGGTTCTCATCTGGACATCGCCAAAGTGATACACATGGATCCCGTTCCTGACGATGTCTGCGGTGTGGTTTCCCTGCAAATGACTTACCTTGACCACCAAGGGCAGGAGCACATCATGCAATACAGCGCGATGGGCAACGGCTGTTCAAATAACTAGAACCGGGTCCCAACGATAATATCGAGCATAAAAAAATGCCCTGAGCCGTAAGCCCAGGGCATTTCAGTCAAATCTCAGTCATATCAAAAAAGCGGTATTACTGAAACAGCGACTCACTCGAAAGACCATTGCGCTCAAGAATCTCTCGCAGACGCTTAAGCCCCTCGACCTGAATCTGGCGTACACGTTCCCGTGTCAGGCCAATCTCAAGACCAACGTCCTCAAGTGTGCTGCTTTCATGGCCGCGTAAGCCGAAGCGGCGGATCACCACTTCACGTTGCTTGTCGGTCAGCTCAGATAACCACTGATCGATACTTTGCGACAAATCATCATCCTGCAGCAGATCACAAGGATCTGTAGGACGGTCGTCGGTTAGGGTATCGAGCAGTGTTT
The DNA here is from genome assembly GCF_009600315.1 of Pseudomonas helleri. Taxonomy (GTDB): domain Bacteria; phylum Pseudomonadota; class Gammaproteobacteria; order Pseudomonadales; family Pseudomonadaceae; genus Aquipseudomonas; species Aquipseudomonas helleri_A. The sequence goes on from NZ_WIWC01000010.1 coordinate 106,914, forward strand.
TGTCGGAATCTGGCCCCAAAGATACATCAACAGACGATACCCGCTCATTGAGTCCAAGCATGCGCTTGACCTCTGCGACAGGTTTTTCGAGCAGATTGGCGATTTCTTCAGGGGAAGGTTCGTGATCGAGTTTTTGTGTCAATTCGCGAGCGGCTCGCAGGTAGACATTAAGCTCTTTGACCACATGGATAGGTAAACGAATGGTACGGGTTTGATTCATGATGGCCCGTTCAATTGTTTGACGAATCCACCACGTTGCATAGGTCGAAAAACGGAACCCTCGTTCAGGGTCAAACTTCTCGACTGCCCGAATCAGCCCCAGGTTGCCCTCTTCAATCAGATCGAGCAGTGATAAGCCACGATTGACATAACGTCTGGCGATTTTTACCACCAGTCGCAGGTTACTTTCAATCATGCGCTTACGTCCGGCAGGATCTCCACTTTGCGACAAGCGAGCAAAGTGAACTTCTTCTGCAGGAGAGAGCAGCGGGGAGAAGCCAATTTCATTGAGGTACAACTGGGTTGCATCAAGCGCCCGAGTGTAATCAATGTACTTATGTTGTTTGGCTGCTGCTGTCTTCTTGGACTTGGTGCGGGATGCAGGGGTTGAATCGTCTTCTTCTGACATCAAGTCATTGTCGATTTCGGCGTCCATAAGGAGCACCTCATCGTCGATGTCAAACCCCGGCACTTCTTTATTGAGAGCCATTGCTATAGTCCTTTGATGAGTTCGACCTCAAGCTCAAGCATCGCCTTAATCCTTGGCAACGCTGGAACCTGCTCCTTTACTACATCAGGAACAGGCTGGTAACCGATCAACGTCGTGGAAGGAATTGCAGTGGATCTACAGGTTTACCTTGACGGCGAATCTCAAAGTGAAGTTTCACCCGGTCTGTACCAGTTGACCCCATTTCGGCAATTGTCTGTCCGACCTTGACCTGCTGCCCCTCCCGAACCAACAACCTGCGGTTATGACCGTAGGCACTGACGTAGGTGTCACTGTGTTTGATGATGACCAATTCGCCGTAGCCCCTTAATCCACTCCCGGCGTAAACCACTGACCCATCAGACGCAGCCAAAACAGGCTGTCCCAAATCTCCGGCGATATCAATACCTTTATTCAAACTACCGTTTGAAGAAAATTTACCAATCAAAATGCCATCAGAAGGCCATCCCCAGCCTTTGGGAGCAGGACCCGCGGGCAAGGGGGCTGGCACCACAGCCGCTTTAGTTGTGGCGGCCGGGCGCTTGATAACTGTGGTTTTAGTCCCTGAAGATGAGGACACCACGGTGGTTGTTGTACCAGCGGAAGGCACGGTTCCGGCGCGGCCATCGAAACGGATGGTCTGGCCTGGGACAATCGTAAAGGGCGGATCAATCTTGTTGCGCGCGGCCAACGCTTTCCAGTCCCAGCCGTAACGGAAAGCAATGGAAAACAGCGTATCGCCGCGTCGCACGACGTACTGCCCTGTCGTTACGGCTGGACGCTGAGCAACGCCATTGCGATCAACGACACGCACGCCGTTCTTGGGTGTGCTGGAGCACGCTGCCAACAAAAGCAGCGTCGCACTCAGGAGTACACCCACCACCAGCCTCTGATAGCTTTTGATATCCATACGCTGCGCAATGACTGTGAGACTCACCCGCCGCTCCCTTTTAGATGGTGGTTAAATATTAGAGTGCCAGTACTGGCTTCGTTCAACCGCAAGTATAACTGTCTGTTCAGCTTTGCTCAGAGCAAAGCCGCGTCACAAACAGAGTGATTAATGCATAAACACGCACTCAGCAGGCCCGGCCAATGGCCTTTAAGACCTGCGCCCTGCCCTATAATTCACTCGGCTCAAATAAAGGCTAGGCCAACGGCCCATTGAGTAATGGCACAAAACGGACATTGCCAATAACCCGCCGGGCGAAGCCATGCTCCTCGCGCACGATCAGCATCAACTGCTGAACCTCGCCAGCCCCTACCGGAATAACCAGCCGCCCGCCCGGCGCCAACTGATCCAGCAACGCCTGAGGAACATCAGTCGCCACAGCCGTCACGATAATGCCGTTGTAGGGGGCCAGAGCTGGCCAACCTTCCCAGCCATCCCCCCAGCGGAACACGACATTACGCAGGTTCAGTTCGAGCAGACGTTCTTTGGCACGATCCTGAAGCACTTTGATTCGTTCGACTGAAAAAATCCTCTCCACCAATTGCGACAGGATTGCGGTTTGATAGCCCGAGCCGGTGCCAATCTCCATGACCTTGTCCAGCGGCCCGTCCTCCAGCAGAAGCTCACTCATGCGAGCCACCATGTAGGGTTGGGAGATGGTCTGGTTATTTCCAATCGGCAGTGCGGTATCTTCGTAGGCACGATGCGCCAGCGCTTCATCGACAAACAGATGACGCGGTGTACGACGGATGGCCTCCAATACGTTGCGGTTAACGATACCTTCTTCAAGCAAGCGCTGAATCAGACGCTCACGGGTACGTTCCGAGGTCATGCCAATGCCTCTGTGCATCAGACCATCTTGCTCACGCCCCTTCAACCCAAACCCTCCAGCCAGCCGGCAAGGCTTTTGAAACCATCGCCAAACGTACGGTCCAGTTGCAGCGGGGTGATAGAAACATACCCCTGCATCACTGCATGGAAATCCGTGCCTTCGCCGCCATCCTCAACATCCCCGGCCGCTGCAATCCAGTAGCCCGCCTTGCCCCGTGGGTCGACAACCTGTACCGGCGCAGCTGCACGGGCACGGTGTCCCAAACGGGTGAGCTGAATACCGCGAATCTTCTCAAGCGGTAAATTGGGAATGTTCACGTTGAGCACAGTACGTGGCGGTAAATTCAGCGATGCATGGGCTTCGACCAACTTGCGGGCGAAATGAGCCGCCGTTGGAAGGTTATCGACTTGACGGGACACCAACGAGAAAGCAAACGAAGGAAGATCGAGAAAACGCCCTTCAAGCGCTGCCGCGACAGTGCCTGAATACAGCACGTCATCACCCAGATTGGCGCCCAGATTGATGCCCGATACCACCATATCCGGCTGCTGATTCAGCAAGCCATGAATGCCAAGGTGGACGCAATCGGTGGGAGTTCCGTTAATGCTGATAAAACCATTATCCAGGGTGTGCGGGTGCAAGGGCCGATCAAGCGTCAATGAGCTGCTCGCACCGCTTTTATCTTGATCAGGGGCAATGACCACGCACTCGCTATAATCCGCAAGCGCGCCATAAAGCGCAGCCAAGCCCGGAGCGGTTACCCCATCATCGTTGGAAATCAGAATACGCATAAGTTGTCCGTTTGACCCAAAGGCACCAGATCAACAAGTTCGCGCACCAGAACAGTGGCGAAGCATCCGGCCGGCAGAACAAATTCGAGTTGCAGAATGTCAGGCTCCGGATAATGCCACGTCAACCGCCCAATGGGCAGTCGCAAAATACGTCGCTCGTGGCTCATGCCGGCGCGAACCAACCAGTCACGCAGGTCGGCTTCACGTGCGGCGATGGACTGCTCCAGTACATGGGTCGCGTGCGTGGTTGCAGACTCACCCTCGCCCCATAGCGGGCCAGTGGGATGCAGATCAAGAATCGCCAGGCGTGGATCGTTGCACTCGGCTTCGCCCGCCGGGAAGAAACTTCGACTGTCGGTAAAGGCCAGCAAATCACCGACCTGAGCACGCTGCCAGGAGCCATCGGCCACCCGCGCGGCCAGCACCTGATTGAACAGGTAGCTGCGGGCCGTGGAAAGCAGACGCGAACGGACATTACGCTGCTCAGGCAACGCCTTGCGAGCCGCATAATCACGTGCTTCGCCCAAATTCCCGCCCTGCCAGCCAAAACGCTGGCTGCCGAAGTAATTCGGCACGCCCTGCTTGCTGATCAACTCCAAACGTTGCTGCAGCGCCTCCTTGTCGGCATCCAACTGCGTCAGACGCAAGGTAAAGCCGTTGGCCGCATGAGCACCACGCTGCAATTTGCGTTTGTGGCGGGAGGTCTTGAGGATTTTCAGGGTGTCATTTTCAGCGGCTGACAAGTCTGGATCAGCCTTACCCGGCAACTGCACACTGAACCATTGACGAGTGAGTGCCTGACGATCCTTAAGGCCTGCATAGCTCACTGTGCGCAAAGAGACACCGGCCGCCTTGGCAATACGCCGTGCCGCTTCTTCGGTGTTCAGGCCACGTTTTTCAACCCACAACCACAGGTGCTCGCCGTCTCCGGACAAAGGGATGTCCAGCACTTCATCAACCTGAAAATCTTCAGCCGTGGCTTTAAGCACTGCCGAGCCTAACGGCTCGCCGTACGCCAGAGGCCCCAGCAGATCAAACTCGTTCATGCGCGAACCAACAAAGCGATGGCGTGAACGGCAATACCTTCTTCACGCCCCACAAAGCCCAGCTTCTCAGTGGTGGTGGCTTTTACGTTTACCTGGTCCAAATCAACCTCTAGATCCGCGGCAATCAACGCACGCATGGTTTCGATATGCGGCGCCATTTTTGGCGCCTGAGCAATGATGGTGTTGTCGACATTACCGACCTTCCAGCCTTTGGCATGGATAAGGCCCACGACATGCCGCAACAGGGCGCGACTGTCAGCGCCCTTGAATTGCGGGTCGGTGTCCGGGAAATGCTTGCCGATGTCGCCCAATGCCGCAGCCCCCAGCAAAGCATCGCTGAGTGCATGCAACAGCACGTCGCCATCAGAGTGGGCCAACAGCCCGAATTTGTGGGGGATTCGTACACCGCCCAAGGTTATAAAGTCGCCTTCAGCAAAACAGTGCACATCATAGCCGTGGCCAATACGCATAAAAAAACGCCCCGATTAAGTCAGGGCGTGATTCTACCTACTATTAAGCACTTAGTGCGCTTGCGTGGTGACGCAAGTGATCGTCAATAAAAGTGGCAATGAAAAAATAGCTGTGGTCATAGCCGGGTTGCAGACGCAAGGTCAGCGGATGATTGGCCAACTTTGCAGCCTGCTGAAGTGCTTCTGGCTTGAGTTGCACCGCCAGAAAGTCATCACGATCCCCCTGATCCACCAGCAACGGCAGCTTTTCCTTGGCCTCGCTGATCAACACGCTGGCATCCCATTCACGCCAGCGTGCACGCTCTTCACCTAAATAGTGGGAAAAAGCTTTTTGCCCCCAAGGACAATCCATCGGGTTGCTGATCGGCGCAAACGCCGACACCGACTGATAGCGCCCTGGATTACGTAACGCACAGACCAAAGCGCCATGTCCGCCCATCGAGTGGCCGCTGATGCCGCGCTTTTGCGAAGCCGGAAAGTGGGCTTCGACCAACGCTGGCAATTCCTTCACGACATAATCGTGCATCTGATAATGCTGGGCCCAAGGTTGTTGGGTTGCGTTGAGATAAAACCCGGCCCCCAATCCAAAATCCCACGCGCCCTGCGGGTCATCCGGCACGCCGTCGCCACGAGGACTGGTATCCGGCGCCACAATGATCAGCCCTAATTCAGCGGCCATTTTCATTGCACCGGCCTTGTGCATGAAGTTCTCGTCGGTGCAGGTAAGGCCCGATAACCAATACAGGACAGGCAACTTTGCGCCCTGCTCGGCCTGGGGTGGCAAGTACACGGCAAACACCATGTCGCAGCCTAAAACCTCAGAACGGTGCTTGTAACGCTTGTGCCAACCGCCAAAGCTTTTCTGGCAGGAAATGTTTTCCAATGTCATGGGAGAAACTCCCAGCAGCCGGCCATACGTGAGTAAGCCGGCTGCTGTTATTTAGAAATGGATTACAGTGCGGATGCTCTTGCCTTCATGCATCCGGTCGAAAGCCTTGTTGATGTCTTCCAGACCCATGGTGTGGGTGATGAACGTATCCAGCGGGATCTCGCCGCTTTGCGCCATGTCCACATAGCTTGGCAATTCGCTGCGACCGCGCACACCCCCAAATGCCGAACCACGCCAGACGCGCCCGGTAACCAATTGGAACGGACGGGTTGAGATCTCTTGGCCCGCACCGGCCACGCCGATGATGACCGACTCGCCCCAACCTTTGTGGCAGCATTCAAGCGCCGCACGCATCAGTTGCACATTGCCGATACATTCAAAGGAGAAATCAACGCCGCCATCGGTCATGTCAACGATCACTTCCTGAATCGGACGATCGAAGTCTTTCGGGTTAACGCAGTCGGTTGCGCCCAGCTGACGGGCAATTTCAAATTTGGCCGGGTTAATATCAATGGCGATGATCCGCGCCGCCTTGGCTTTGACCGCACCAATAACCGCTGACAGACCAATGCCGCCCAGACCGAAAATGGCCACGGTGTCACCCGGCTTGACCTTGGCCGTATTGAGGACTGCACCAATCCCGGTGGTCACGCCACAACCAAGCAGACACACCTTCTCAAGCGGCGCCTCTTTTTGAATCTTGGCCACAGAAATTTCTGGCACCACGGTGTACTCAGAGAATGTCGAGGTACCCATGTAATGGAAAATAGGCTGACCTTTATAGGAGAAGCGCGTAGTGCCGTCAGGCATCAGGCCTTTACCTTGAGTCGCACGAATCGCCTGACACAGGTTGGTTTTGCCCGAGAGGCAGAATTTGCACTTACCACACTCAGGCGTGTAAAGCGGGATCACATGATCACCGACCGCAACAGAGGTCACGCCCTCACCAATGGCCTCAACGATAGCGCCGCCTTCGTGGCCAAGAATCGAGGGGAAGATGCCTTCCGGGTCAGCGCCCGACAAAGTGTATGCGTCGGTATGACAGACACCGGAGGCAACAACCCGCAGCAGTACTTCGCCAGCCTTGGGCATGGCAACGTCAACTTCTACGATCTCCAGCGGTTTTTTGGCTTCGAACGCTACAGCAGCACGGGACTTGATCATCAATCGTCTCCAGCAAAGTAAAAACAAGACGGTCAGTGTAAATCAGCTCCGATTGATTAATAATCCAGTCAAAAGCAAAACATTATTGTCATACAGGGACAATCGATCGTGAGTGAGAACCGCTGGGAAGGCATTGATGAGTTTGTCGCGGTAGCAGAATGCGGGCAATTCACTGCAGCGGCTGAACGCCTGGGCGTGTCTTCATCCCATATCAGCCGCCAGGTGGCGCGCCTCGAAGAGCGTTTGCAAACTCGATTGTTTTATCGCAGTACGCGACGGGTCACGCTGACGGAGGCTGGCCAAACTTTTTTGCAACACTGTCAACGCTTGCAAGATGGGCGCGAAGAAGCGCTGCGGGCGATCGGGGACTTGGCCAGCGAACCGAAAGGCATGCTGCGCATGACCTGTGCGGTGGCTTACGGCGAGCGATTTATCGTGCCATTGGTGACGCGCTTTATGGGCCTGTATCCGCAGTTGCGGGTGGACATTGAGCTCAGCAATCGACCGTTGGATCTGGTGCATGAGAGTCTCGATCTCGCCATACGACTGGGTCGTTTGCAGGACTCCAGACTGGTGGCCACCCGGCTTGCTCCAAGACGGATGTACCTGTGCGCTGCGCCATCTTATCTTGAGCGTTACGGCCGCCCCCATAGCGTGTCGGAATTGAGCCGGCATAACTGCTTGATTGGCAGTTCCGACCAGTGGCAATTGCAGCAAGATGGCCGCGAGTTCTCCCAGCGTGTACAGGGCAATTGGCGGTGTAACAGTGGGCAGGCAGTACTGGATGCGGCGCTACTCGGTACAGGTCTGTGCCAGTTGCCGGACTACTACGTGCTGGAGCACTTAAAGACCGGAGCACTGGTGTCTTTGCTGGACGCACATCAACCGCCTAACACCGCCGTTTGGGCGCTGTATCCGCAACAGCGACACTTGTCGCCCAAAGTCAGAAAGCTGGTGGACTACTTAAAAGAAGGGCTGGCCAAACGGGTGGAATACATCACCCTGTAGCAGCTGCCGAAGGCTGCGTCCGGCTGCGCAGCAGTCGTAAACCCCGAGAATTTAGCCAACCTGACACTCCGCGCAATCTGAATTTACGGCCGCTTCGCAGCCGGACGCAGCCTTCGGCAGCTGCTACAGAGTGATCGCGAGTGATTGGTCCGATTAGCGGTTTACCCAACGCAACCGCAGCCATTCCAGGTCTTCCGGGCGGGTCACTTTGATATTGTCAGCCCGACCTTCAATCAAGCGCGGAGCCAAGCCTGCCCACTCCATTGCGGACGATTCATCCGTAATGTTTGCGTCTGCCACCAGACTATCAGCCAACGCCCTATGTAACGCCCCTAGGCGAAACATCTGTGGCGTATAAGCCTGCCAGATCAAACTACGATCAACCGTCGCAACGGCACGCCCGTGTTTATCCACCTTTTTAAGGGTGTCGCGTGCGGGCACAGCAAGCAAGCCGCCTACAGGATCATCGGCTAACTCACCCAGCAGTTTGTCGAGGTCTTCGCGAGAAAGATTGGGCCGCGCCGCGTCGTGGACCAACACCCAATCCTCATCGCACGCGCCGCGCGCATGTAAATGCAAAAGCGCATTAAGCACCGAGTCGGCACGCTCGCGCCCACCGTCAACCCGCACCACACGCGGATCAGCAGCGCATGACAAGGACGGCCAGAAGGGATCATCAGAAGCAATGCTGACCACCAGCCCTTTAAGGCCTGGATGATCGAGAAAACAGCCAAGGCTGTGTTCGAGAATTGTGCGCCCGCCCAACTGCAAATACTGTTTGGGACGGTCTGCGGCCATACGGGCACCGACGCCCGCGGCAGGAATCACGGCCCAGAAGGCCGGTTGAAAATGACTCATTGGGCCAACTGGTAGAGGGTTTCGCCCTCCTTGACCATGCCCAATTCATGGCGCGCACGTTCTTCAACGGTCTCCATGCCTTTTTTCAATTCAAGCACTTCCGCATCCAGGACACGATTGCGCTCCAGCAACACTTCATTTTCAGCATGCTGATCAGCGATTTGCTGGGTCAGGTCGGTAACCTGCGCCAAACTGCCATTTCCCACCCACAGACGATACTGTAGGCCAGCCAGCAGCAAGAGCAAGATGAGAAACAACCAATTGGGACTGCGCATCGAATATCAGGTATCCAGTGAAAAGACAGCCATGCCGAAAACGTAAACAACGAATAGTACAAAGCCTGGACGAACCAGGCTTGGTATACAGAAGCATCAGATTAGTGTCAAAAAACCGTACTTGGCGAATTTTCTGACACTGTCTGCGGACTTTTTACCACCTACCGCTTAACCGCGAAACTCACTGCGACCGTTGTACTTGGCTTTCGCCCCCAACTGCTCTTCGATACGCAGCAATTGGTTGTACTTGGAAACGCGATCGGAGCGGCACAGAGAGCCGGTTTTGATCTGCCCTGCCGACGTGCCCACTGCAAGATCGGCAATGGTGGAGTCTTCGGTTTCGCCCGAACGGTGAGAAATAACCGCCGTGTAACCCGCAGCCTTGGCCATCTGGATAGCTTCCAGGGTTTCGGTCAAAGTGCCGATCTGGTTGAACTTGATCAGGATCGAGTTGGCAATTTTTTTGTCGATGCCTTCTTTCAGGATCTTGGTGTTGGTCACGAACAAATCGTCACCTACCAGCTGAACTTTCTCACCGATTTTGTCGGTCAGAATTTTCCAGCCATCCCAATCCGACTCGTCCAGACCATCTTCAATCGAAATGATCGGGTAACGCTGAGTCAGACCTTTCAGGTATTCGGCAAAGCCTTCGGAATCGAACACTTGGCCTTCGCCCGACAGGTTGTACTTGCCGTCTTCGTAGAATTCGCTGGCCGCGCAATCCAGCGCCAGCGTCACATCAGTGCCGAGGGTATAACCGGCATTGGCAATGGCTTCGGAGATGACTTTCAGCGCTTCTTCGTTGGATGCCAGGTCAGGAGCAAAACCACCTTCATCGCCCACGGCAGTGTTCAGGCCACGGGCCTTGAGCACAGCTTTGAGGTGATGGAAGATTTCAGTGCCCATGCGCAATGCGTCGGAAAAAGTCTTGGCGCCGACTGGCTGCACCATGAACTCTTGAATGTCGACGTTGTTATCGGCGTGCTCGCCACCGTTGATGATGTTCATCATCGGCACCGGCATCGAGTACACACCCGGCGTGCCGTTCAGGTTGGCAATGTGGGCGTACAGCGGCAGGTCCTGATCCTGGGCAGCAGCCTTGGCTGCAGCCAGGGATACGGCCAGAATGGCGTTGGCGCCCAGGGAACCTTTGTTTTCAGTGCCGTCCAGCGCGATCATCGCGTGGTCCAGCGCTTTTTGATCAACCGGGTCTTTACCCAGCAGCAAATCACGAATAGGGCCGTTAATGTTGGCAACGGCTTTCAGCACGCCTTTGCCCAAGTAACGGCTCTTGTCGCCATCACGCAGCTCCAATGCTTCACGGGAACCGGTGGAAGCACCGGACGGCGCGCAAGCGCTGCCGATGATGCCGTTGTCGAGAAGCACGTCCGCTTCCACAGTGGGATTGCCACGGGAGTCGAGAACTTCACGACCTTTGATGTCGACGATCTTTGCCATTGTTGTAAATACTCCAAAGTTGACGAAAACACGCAGCTGAGGGAAATTTTTTATCGGCGGCAAGGGGTAAATGACAGGCAACCTTGCGGACGATAGGGCTCGGGCCATGAGGCCCGAGAAATCGTGCGGTACTTTACCGGAGAAACGAGGGTTACGCGGTTTCTATTGTAGGAAAACTCTTCACCAACTCATCCAGCGCTTTCAACTGGGCCAGGAAAGGCTCCAGTTTGTCCAGACGCAAGGCACAAGGTCCGTCGCATTTGGCGTTGTCTGGATCCGGGTGTGCTTCCAGAAACAGACCTGCAAGGCTCTGGCTGATGCCAGCCTTGGCCAGATCAGTGACTTGAGCACGACGACCACCGGCCGAATCGGCGCGACCACCGGGCATTTGCAGCGCGTGGGTCACGTCGAAAAACACCGGGTATTCGAACTGTTTCATGATGCCGAAGCCCAGCATGTCGACTACAAGGTTGTTGTAGCCAAAGCTGGAACCACGCTCGCAGAGAATCAACTGATCATTGCCGGCTTCTTCGCATTTGCTCAGGATATGTTTCATTTCCTGAGGTGCGAGGAATTGGGCTTTCTTGATGTTGATCACAGCACCGGTCTTGGCCATCGCCACGACCAGATCAGTCTGGCGCGACAGGAAAGCCGGCAACTGGATGATGTCGCAAACTTCCGCGACCACGGCTGCTTGCGCAGGCTCATGGACGTCGGTGATCACCGGCACGCCAAAGGCGGCCTTGATGTCCTGGAAAATCCGCATGCCTTCTTCGAGGCCGGGGCCACGGTACGAGCTGACAGATGAGCGGTTGGCCTTGTCAAAACTTGCCTTGAATACATAAGGGATACCAAGCTTTTCGGTAACCCGCACGTACTCTTCACACACCTGCATGGCCATATCACGGCTTTCCAGCACGTTCATGCCACCGAACAAGACCATTGGCTTGTCGTTGGCAATTTCGATATTGCCTACACGGATAATCTTTTGCGCCATGCTGTTTATGCCTTCTTCTCGTGCTGCGCCAGTGCTGCTTTGACGAAACCTGTGAACAGTGGATGGCCATCACGTGGCGTTGAAGTGAACTCCGGGTGGAACTGGCAAGCGACGAACCAAGGATGATCCGGTGCTTCAACCACTTCGACCAACGCGCCGTCGCCGGAGCGACCCGTCACTTTCAGGCCCGCTTCCATCAGTTGAGGCAGCAGGTTGTTGTTCACTTCATAGCGGTGACGGTGACGTTCGACGATCACGTCTTTGGCATAGCAATCGTGCACCTTGGAACCGGCTGCCAGCTGGCAATCCTGCGCACCCAGACGCATGGTGCCGCCCAGATCCGAGGTTTCGGTACGGGTTTCGACTGCACCGGTGGCGTCTTCCCACTCGGTGATCAGGCCCACAACAGGGTGGCCGCTGCTGCGATCGAACTCGGTAGAGTTGGCGTCTTTCCAGCCCAGTACGTTACGTGCGAACTCGATAACCGCCACCTGCATGCCCAGGCAGATACCCAGGTATGGCACCTTGTTTTCACGTGCATATTGAACAGCAGTGATCTTGCCTTCGACGCCGCGCAGACCGAAGCCGCCCGGAACCAGAATGGCATCACAGCCTTCAAGCAATTCGGTGCCTTTGTTTTCGATGTCTTCGGAGTCGATATAACGCAGGTTGACCTTGGTACGGTTGGAAATACCGGCGTGGCTCATCGCTTCAATCAGCGACTTGTACGCGTCCAGCAGCTCCATGTACTTGCCCACCATCGCGATGGTGACTTCGTGCTCCGGGTTGAGCTTGGCGTCGACCACTTTGTCCCATTCGGACAGGTCAGCGCTGTTGCATTCCAGACCGAAACGCTCAACGACGAAATCATCCAGACCCTGAGCGTGCAACATGCCCGGGATCTTGTAGATGGTGTCGGCGTCTTCCAGCGAAATAACGGCGCGCTCTTCTACGTTGGTGAACAGCGCAATCTTGCGACGCGAGGACACATCAACGTGGTGATCGGAACGGCAGATCAGAACATCTGGCTGCAGGCCGATGGAACGCAGCTCTTTAACCGAGTGCTGTGTAGGTTTGGTTTTCGTTTCGCCAGCGGTGGCGATGTACGGAACCAGAGTCAGGTGCATCAGCATGGCGCGTTTGGCGCCCACTTCGATGCGTAACTGACGGATTGCTTCGAGGAACGGTTGCGACTCAATGTCACCCACAGTGCCGCCAATCTCAACCATCGCTACGTCGGCATCGCCGGCGCCCTTGATGATCCGACGTTTGATTTCGTCGGTGATGTGCGGAATTACCTGAATGGTTGCACCCAGGTAATCACCACGGCGCTCCTTGCGCAGAACGTGTTCGTAAACACGGCCCGTGGTGAAGTTGTTGTTCTGGGTCATCGTCGTGCGGATAAACCGCTCGTAGTGACCCAAGTCCAGGTCGGTTTCTGCGCCGTCGTGTGTGACGAACACTTCACCGTGCTGGAACGGGCTCATGGTGCCCGGATCAACGTTGATGTAGGGGTCCAGCTTCAGCATGGTGACCTTAAGTCCCCGCGCCTCCAGGATGGCTGCCAATGAAGCCGAGGCAATGCCTTTCCCCAATGAAGAAACAACACCGCCCGTGACGAAGATGTAGCGCGTCATGAAAAACCCTAGAAGTCTGCGTTAAAGCGGTCAGAGCCGCCGGGGAAAGCGAAGGAAGGCCGAAGCCCCCAATCACCAGCATTAGTCACAGTGCACCTTTTGAAAAACTGCTGCGTTGGAACAGACCGATGACAACCACCGGTTCGATACAAGCCACACATTTTTTTAAAATCGCCCAGCAAAGACTGCTTGGTAATCGGCAACATCTGTAATTCTGGTGAATCTACAGAAGTTGTATCAAGAAGGGAGCGTAGTCTACCGGAAAGCCCCTTTCAGCTCAAACCTTGATCGCTGGAAGTTGGCAGCCACTGTAATTTCCAGCGCCCACAGGGGCTGGAGTCCAGTCCGGGCACGTTTGCCACCGCCAATAACTGCTCATTTGCATACACAAGCGGCAATCTGCCACGGGCAAACAGCGGCACACCGCGCTCGTTCAACAGACGTTTGAGGTCGCGACGCCCCCTCTGTGCCAACACCATCACTTCGCCACCTTGACGATAGCTCACTTGCAGAGGGCCATCCGGAATATCACCGTGCAGGCTTAAGAGGCCGTTGCCCGGCAAGACCAGCGAATGCCCTGGCTGCATCCACAACAGAGGAGCAGAAGGCGGCGTTAGCCAATCACCTGACAGCCACCAGATTCGCCCGCTCGCTCGATGCATTTCGCCACCCTCCAGGCACCATATCGGCTGCGCATCTTCGCGGGCATCGCGCAGAGCTTCCCAACCTGACCAATGCTCAGTATCGGGCATGCGACTGAATGCGTTGAGCCAATGACGCAAGGCGTTGCGCTGACGGGCAGGCGACAAACGGGCAAGCGGCGCCAATTCAAGTGACGGCAGACCGAGCCACTCAAACGCTGTCGGCGTAGCGGCGGTGTGTAAATCCTGCTCAGCCAACTCTCCCAGCAAACATTGAGCCTCAGCACAGTGATCGGCATTGCGTGCCAGTGTGGCGGTGGCTTGAGGCCAGCGACGCTCGATAACCGGAAGCACTTCATGGCGCAAATAATTGCGGGAAAAGTTTGTCTGGCAGTTGGAGGGGTCTTCAATCCATGTCAGGCGGTTGTCATGGGCGTAAGCTTCCAGTTCGGCTCGGGACACGTCCAGCAAAGGCCGACCCAGTGAACCTTGACCCAAGCGGCGTTGGCGCGGCATACCCGCCAAACCGCTCACACCGGCGCCTCGCAACAGACGAAAGAGCACGGTTTCAGCCTGATCGTCACGGTGCTGCCCAGTCAGCATCACCTCATCGGCGTGAGTGCAGCCGACAAACGCCTGATAGCGAGCATCCCGCGCCGCCCGCTCCAGGCTTGCGCCAGGTTGCACCTGCACGCGAATGACCTGCAATGGAACTCTCAACTCATCACACAGCGCCTGACAATGGGCCGGCCACGCATCAGCTGCCGCTTGAAGACCATGATGCACATGGACAGCGGAGATCGGGGGCAGTGAATGGGTTTGACGGAGCTGAATGAGTAGATGCAGCAGGACGGTCGAGTCAAGACCGCCGGAGAGAGCGACGTGCCAGGCTTTGGCGTTGCGCCAGGGTTTCAAGGCTTGAAGGAGCTGGATTGAGAGGTTGGGCATCACACAATCCCGTGGGAAAAGACCATCAAGATCAAAAGCCCCTCACCCTAGCCCTCTCCCGTAGGGAGAGGGAACTGATTGCGCGCGACTTCAAGAACACCTCCAATCAGCACCCTCTCCCTTTGGGAAAGCAACTGACTGTACGCAGCCTCAGGAACACCTCCAATCAGCTCCCTCTCCCTTTGGGAGAGGGTTGGGGTGAGGGTCAGCCGTTAATCAGAGACCGTAGCTCATCAAACGATCATAACGACGCTTGAGCAACGTTTCGTGATCCAGCTTTTTCAGCATATCCAGCTGAGAAATCAAATCAGCGCGAATAGTGGCAGACGCCGCCGCAGGGTCACGGTGTGCGCCGCCCAAAGGCTCGCCAATCACCTTGTCCACGATACCCAGACCTTTCAGACGATCAGCGGTAATGCCCATGGCCTCAGCAGCGTCCGGCGCCTTCTCGGCTGTTTTCCACAGAATCGAGGCACAACCCTCAGGGGAAATAACCGCGTAGGTCGAGTACTGCAACATGTTCAACTGATCGCAAACACCGATCGCCAACGCACCGCCCGAACCACCTTCACCAATAACCGTGGCGATAATCGGTGTTTTCAGACGCGACATGACACGCAGGTTCCAGGCAATCGCTTCGCTCTGGTTGCGCTCTTCGGCGTCAATCCCAGGGTAGGCACCTGGCGTATCGATAAAGGTCAGGATCGGCATTTTGAAGCGCTCGGCCATTTCCATCAGCCGGCAGGCCTTGCGATAACCTTCCGGTCGCGGCATGCCGAAGTTACGGCGAACCTTTTCGCGTACTTCACGGCCCTTCTGGTGACCAATCACCATCACTGGCTGATCGTCCAGACGGGCAATACCACCCACAATCGCCGCATCGTCAGAGAAGTGACGGTCGCCGTGCAACTCATCGAATTCGGTGAAGATGTGGTCGATGTAGTCAAGCGTGTAAGGACGACGCGGGTGACGGGCCAGACGGGCAATCTGCCAGCTGGTCAGTTTGCCGAAAATATCTTCAGTCAGCGTTTTGCTTTTGTCTTGCAGACGAGAGATTTCATCGCTGATGTTCAGCGAATTATCGTTACCAACCAAGCGCAACTCTTCGATTTTGGCTTGCAGGTCAGCAATCGGCTGTTCGAAATCAAGAAAATTCGGGTTCATAAGCATCCGTCTTGGGTCGGCGGCAAAGCATGCCAGAAGGTCAAAAACCCAGCATTTGCTGGTGTCTATAGCCTCACTGGGGCAGCCGGTTGATCTGTATCGCGCCTACCTTAAGGGACAGGCGCTCTCAGGTCGAGATTAAAAATTCAGGTCAAGGTCAGGACGCGGCTATCGCCCCTGACCATCAACGGTATTGGAGGAAGACGTTGTCTCGCCCAAACTGGTCACGCAAGGCTTGAATCAAGCTATCCGCCGGATCAATTCGCCAGGTCTCGCCAAACTGCAACATGGCCTTGGCGCCCTCCCCGGTGTACTCCATGGTAATCGGGCATGCGCCGCGATGTTTCTTGAACAATTCGCCCAACCAGCGCAACTGATCGCCCTTGAGCGCCGCTTGCGCCACTTTCAATCGCAAACTTTCGGCCAGATTGGTACGCGCATCTTCCATGCTCATCACGCGCTTGACTCGCAAACGCAAGCCGCCCGAGAAATCGTCATTGCTGACTTCGCCCTCGACCACCACCATCGCATCCGTCTGCAACAGGGATTGAGCGGAATGAAATGCCTCAGCAAACAGCGAGGCCTCGATCCGGCCCGAGCGGTCATCGAGGGTGATAAAGCCCATCTTGTCGCCCTTTTTATTTTTCATCACTCGCAAGGCGATAATCATGCCAGCCACGGTCTGAGTATCGCGGGCTGGCTTCAAGTCGATAATCCGCTGGCGGGCGAAACGACGAATTTCACCCTCGTACTCGTCGATCGGGTGCCCAGTCAGATACAGGCCCAGGGTGTCCTTCTCCCCTTTGAGACGCTCCTTTAGCGTCAGTTCCTTCGCCTTGCGATGATTGGCATAAACATCGGCGTCTTCCTCGACGAACAGCCCGCCAAACAGGTCGGCGTGCCCACTGTCGTGGGTGCGGGCCGTTTGTTCAGCGGCCTTGATGGCCTCTTCCATTGCCGCCAGTAACACTGCACGGTTCTGGTCAATGCTGGCTTGCCACGCTTTGGGCTCATCATGAAAAAACGGTCCAAGACGGTCCAACGCACCACTGCGGATAAGACCGTCAAGGGTACGTTTATTGATCCGTTTAAGGTCAACCCGAGCACAGAAATCGAACAAGTCCGTGAACGGGCCATTCTGACGCGCCTCAGTAATTGCCTCGACCGGACCTTCACCGACACCCTTGATCGCGCCGAGGCCGTAAATAATCCGACCTTCTTCGTTCACCGTGAACTTGAACTCCGAAGCATTCACATCCGGCGCGTCCAGACGCAGCTTCATGGTGCGAATTTCTTCGATCAAGGTCACGACCTTGTCGGTGTTGTGCATATCCGCCGACAGGACCGCGGCCATGAACGGCGCCGGGTAATGGGTTTTCAGCCAGGCGGTCTGGTAGGACACCAGGCCGTAGGCTGCGGAGTGGGATTTGTTGAAGCCATAACCGGCAAATTTCTCTACCAGGTCGAAAATGTTACCGGCCAGATCGGCATCGATATTGTTGTTGGCGCAGCCTTCAATAAAGCCGCCACGCTGCTTGGCCATTTCTTCGGGCTTTTTCTTACCCATCGCCCGACGCAGCATGTCCGCGCCGCCCAGCGTGTAACCCGCCATGACCTGGGCAATCTGCATCACCTGTTCTTGATACAGAATGATGCCGTACGTCGGCGTCAATACGGGTTTCAAACCTTCATATTGATAATCGGAGTGCGGGTAAGCCAACTCGGCACGGCCGTGCTTACGGTTGATAAAGTCATCCACCATGCCGGACTGCAAAGGGCCCGGACGAAACAGGGCCACCAGTGCGATCAAGTCTTCCAGGCAGTCGGGCTTGAGCTTTTTGATCAGCTCTTTCATGCCGCGCGACTCTAGCTGGAACACCGCGGTGGTTTCCGCTTTTTGCAGCAACTGATAGGTCGGCTTGTCGTCCAACGGGATAAAGGCGATATCCAGCGGCGGCTCATCGACTTTTGCGCGATCACGGTTGATGGTTTTCAGTGCCCAGTCGATCACAGTCAAGGTTCTCAGACCAAGGAAGTCGAACTTCACTAGACCCGCAGACTCAACGTCATCCTTGTCGAACTGGGTGACCAGCCCGCCCCCCTCTTCATCGCAATAAATCGGCGAAAAGTCGGTGAGTTTGGTGGGCGCGATCACCACACCACCGGCGTGCTTACCGACGTTACGTACAACGCCTTCAAGCTTTCGAGCCATTTCCCAGATTTCAGCCGCTTCCTCATCAACTTTGATGAAATCGCGCAAAATTTCTTCTTGCTCGTAGGCTTTTTCCAGGGTCATGCCCACTTCAAACGGGATCATCTTTGACAGACGATCCGCCAAGCCATAAGACTTGCCCTGAACCCGTGCCACGTCTCGAATAACCGCTTTCGCCGCCATCGAACCGAAGGTAATGATCTGGCTTACAGCATTGCGGCCGTACTTGTCAGCCACGTATTCAATCACCCGATCGCGACCATCCATGCAGAAGTCGACGTCGAAGTCGGGCATCGATACCCGTTCCGGGTTAAGAAAACGTTCGAACAGCAGATCGTATTCCAGCGGGTCCAGGTCAGTAATCTTCTGCACATAGGCCACCAGCGAGCCGGCACCCGACCCACGGCCCGGGCCTACTGGCACACCGTTGCTTTTAGCCCACTGGATAAAGTCCATTACGATCAGGAAGTAACCGGGGAATCCCATCTGAATAATGATATCCAGCTCAAAATTCAGACGATCGACATACACCTGACGCTTGGCGTCATAGTCTTCCGTGGTGTCTTTGGGCAGCAGAACGCTCAAGCGATCTTCAAGCCCCTCAAATGACACCTTGCGGAAATATTCGTCAATGGTCATGCCATCGGGAATCGGGAAGTTGGGCAAAAAGTGAGTACCCAGCTTCACGTCGATATTGCAGCGCTTGGCGATCTCAACCGAGTTTGCCAGCGCTTCAGGCAAGTCACTGAACAGCTCAGCCATTTCATCGGCGCTTTTCAGGTACTGCTGATCGCTGTAGTTTTTGGAGCGGCGCGGGTCATCAAGGGCCCGGCCTTCACCAATGCATACGCGAGTTTCATGAGCTTCAAAATCCTGCTGGCGCAGGAACCGTACATCGTTGGTGGCCACCAGTGGAACGCCGAGTTTGTCCGCCAGCGCCACGGCACTGTGCAAGTGCTCTTCATCATTGGGGCGCTTGGTACGCTGCACTTCGAGGTAAAAACGATCCGGAAAGACTGACATCCACTCACGGGTCAGAATTTCGGCCTCTTGTGTATTGCCACTGATCAGCGCGACGCCAATTTCACCCTCTTTGGCGGCTGACAGCATGATCAAACCTTCCGCCGCTTCAGCGACCCACTCTCGCTCGATGATCACCTGACCATTGCGCTGGCCTTCGATGTAACCCCGGGAGATAAGCTCAGTGAGGTTGCGATAGCCCAAAGGGTTCATCGCCAACAGGCTGATACGGCTTAGCGGGTTTTCAGGGTCTTTGTTCGACAGCCACAGATCCGCACCACTGATCGGTTTGATCCCGCCACCCATGGCGGCTTTATAGAACTTGACCAGGGAACACATATTGTTCTGGTCAGTCACCGCCACAGCAGGCATGTTCATGCCAGCCAGGGTTTTGATCAGCGGCTTGATCCGCACCAGGCCATCGACCAGTGAGTATTCGGTGTGCAGGCGCAGGTGAACGAATGAAGCCGGCATGGTGATCCTGTCTATAAGCTTTGAAAAACAACAAGGCCCGGATTGTACCGGGCCTTGGCAAAAACATCAGCCTCGCGGCTAAACCTTGGCGAACCCTTCGCGGGCTTCGTAGGCACGACGCACCGGACCAAACGAGCGTCGGTGGATCGGTGTCGGCCCCAGACGCTCCAACGCCTCAAGGTGCACGGAGGTCGGATACCCTTTGTGGCCACCGATCCCGTAACCCGGATATTGCAACTCAAATGCAGCCATTTCCCGGTCGCGACTGACCTTGGCCAGAATCGAAGCCGCTGCAATCGCTGGCACTTTACTGTCGCCCTTGACCACCGCCTCAGCCGGCATCCCCAGAACTGGGCAGCGATTACCGTCGATCATGGCCAGATTAGGGGTAATGCTAAGCCCTTCAACTGCTCGCTGCATGGCCAACATCGTAGCGTGCAGGATATTGAGCTGGTCAATTTCCTCAACCTCCGCACGGGCGATATGCCAACTCAGCGCCTTCTCACAGATTTCGTCAAACAGCTTTTCACGGCGTGCTTGTGTGAGCTTTTTGGAGTCATTGAGACCAAGAATAGGACGATTTGGGTCGAGAATGACCGCTGCTGTGACTACCGCACCGCATAGCGGACCACGGCCAACTTCATCAACACCGGCCACGAGCTCTTCGACCAGATTGAAATCCAATCCGATTTGCATAGACACTTTACTCATTAACGTTTTGCTATCAGGTCCAGTACCGCACGGGCGGCCTGATTGGAAGCGTCGAGACGCAAGGTTCGATGAATCTCATCAAAGCTGCGGGTTTGCTCTTCACCGCCATCCAATAATGGCAACAACGCGTCAGCCAATGCTTGTGGCGTGGCATCGTCCTGCAAAAGCTCAGGAACCAGCATCCGTTGAGCCAACAGGTTGGGCAGCGAGACGTAAGGGCTTTTGACCAGGCGCTTGAGAATCCAGAAAGTCAGACGAGCCAGGCGATAAGCCACCACCATAGGTCGTTTGTACAGAAGCGCTTCGAGTGTCGCAGTACCTGAGGCAATCAGCACCGCATCGCAGGCCGCCAGAGCCAGATGCGAACGCCCGTCCAGCAGTGTCAGCGGCAGATCACGCCCCACCACCATCTGCTCAATCTGCGCACGTCGCGCAGCATTGGCACAAGGCAACACAAAGCGAACATCTGGACGAGATTGGCGAATAATCTGCGCAGCATCGAGAAACAGCCCACCAAGCTTACCGACTTCTCCACCACGACTGCCGGGCATCAAAGCGACCAGCGGTCCATCAGATAAGCCCAGTTCGGCACGGGCGGAGACCTTGTCGGCCTCAAGTGGGATCGTATCGGCGAGTGTGTGCCCGACAAAACGCACCGGCACACCCTTCTCTTCGTAGAATTTAGCTTCGAACGGCAAAAGGGTGAGCATCAAATCGCAGCCTTCGCGAATCTTCAGCACCCGTTTTTGACGCCAAGCCCAGACGGACGGGCTGACGTAATGCACGGTCTTGATCCCCGCACGACGTAATTGAAGCTCAATATTAAGTGTGAAGTCCGGAGCATCAATACCGATGAATACATCAGGCTTTTCAGCGATCAGGGTCCGCACCAGATCCTTGCGTCGCTTGAGCAGTTCTCGCAAGCGACCCAGCACTTCAACAAGACCCATTACCGACAGGCGTTCCATAGGGAAGTAAGAGGTCATACCCTCGGCTTCCATCAATGGCCCACCC
Source organism: Pseudomonas helleri (assembly GCF_009600315.1). Taxonomy (GTDB): domain Bacteria; phylum Pseudomonadota; class Gammaproteobacteria; order Pseudomonadales; family Pseudomonadaceae; genus Aquipseudomonas; species Aquipseudomonas helleri_A. The sequence goes on from NZ_WIWC01000010.1 coordinate 128,178, forward strand.
ACACCGATAAATTCGATGTCCGAATGCTGCGCCTTGAGCGCTCGCATCAATCCCGAACCCAAAATGTCGCCCGAGGCTTCGCCCGCCACCAGTGCTATACGCAATTTGGCCATCACTAGCGTGTGATGCCACGGGTGGAGGAGCGGATGGACTCTACAAAAATAGCCACTTCCGGGAACAGAGCCGCGGGCTCAGCCAATTCGACTAACGCCTGCTCAACGGTCAGACCCTGACGGTAAACCACTTTATAGGCGCGACGCAGTGCATGAATGGCCTCATCGCTGAAACCACGGCGACGCATGCCTTCGAAGTTCATGCTGCGCGCTTTCGCCGGACTGCCAAACACCGTCACAAACGCAGGTACATCTTTGCCGATCGCCGTACCCATACCCGAAAAGCTGTGGGCACCGATATGGCAGAACTGATGAACCAGGGTGAAGCCTGACAGTATTGCCCAGTCGCCCATATGCACATGGCCCGCCAGCGCGGCGTTATTGACCAGAATGCAGTGGTTGCCGATCACACTGTCATGGCCGATATGGGCATAGGCCATGACCAGGTTGTGATCACCTAACGTCGTTTCGGCGCGATCCTGGATCGTACCGCGGTGGATGGTGACCCCTTCGCGAATAACGTTGTGGTCACCGATGACCAAGCGAGTTTCTTCACCTTTGTATTTGAGATCAGGCGTGTCCTCGCCTACCGAAGAAAACTGGTAGATGCGATTGTGCTTACCGATCCTGGTTGAGCCCTTGATGATCACATGCGGCCCAATCACAGTCCCCTCGCCGATTTCCACACCGGCACCGATGATCGACCAAGGGCCGACCTCGACGTCGTCGGCCAGTACGGCCGTCGGATCGATGATTGCGCGAGGGTCAATCAAACTCATAGTTTGCGTTCCGCACAGATAATTTCGGCCGAACAGACAGGCTTGCCATCAACCGTAGCCTGACATTCGAATTTCCAGATAGAACGCTTGCTGCTCAGGAACTTGGCTTCCAGGATCAATTGATCGCCAGGCAATACAGGCTGACGGAAACGCAGTTTGTCAGAGCCAACGAAATAATAGAGTGTGCCGTCAGACGGCTTCAGATCCATCATCTTGAAACCCAGAATGCCAGCAGCCTGAGCCATTGCTTCAATGATCAGAACACCCGGCATGATTGGATGTGCCGGAAAATGACCGTTGAAAAAAGGTTCGTTGATGCTGACATTCTTGTAGGCACGAATGCGCTTGTTCTCGACATCCAGATCCACCACTCGGTCCACCAGCAGGAACGGGTAACGGTGGGGCAGATATTCGCGAATCTCGTTGATGTCCATCATTTCGTGGGGAAGCCTGTAATAAAGATTGGGCGCGCGCAACTAAGGCGCGCTCCTCTAGCAAATCAAGGAGGCAAACCAGTGGCTATGCACTCTTGATATGGAAAATGTACTAGCCCTCTGAAGAAGCTTTGCTGTTCGGGGTCACTTCCCCAACGCGCTTCTCCAGATGTTTAAGCCGGCGGGCAATATCGTCAAGCTGACGAATCCGTGCAGCGCTCTTGCGCCACTCGGCTGCTGGCTGCATGGCTGTGCCTGAAGAATAAGCGCCCGGCTCGGTTATCGAGTGAGTCACCATCGTCATGCCGGTCAAAAATACGTTGTCGCAGATTTCAATGTGTCCGACCAAACCGACACCACCAGCCAACATGCAATGTTTGCCAATTTTAGTACTACCGGAAATCCCGACACAGGCGGCCATCGCCGTATGGTCACCGATATGCACGTTGTGCGCGATCTGTATCTGGTTATCGAGTTTGACGCCATTGCCTATGACCGTATCGGCCAAAGCCCCTCGATCGATTGCCGTATTAACGCCAATCTCGACATCATCACCGACGGTTACACCACCGATCTGGGCGATTTTTTGCCAGACACCTTTCTCATTGGCAAAGCCAAAGCCTTCACCACCGAGCACAGCACCCGACTGAATGACTACTCGCTGGCCGATGCGCACATCGTGATACAACGTCACACGAGGAGCCAGCCAGCCGTTTTCACCAATCTCACAGCGCGCACCGATAAAGCAATGAGCACCGACCGTGACCCCGGCCGCTATGCGCGCGCCGCTTTCGATCACCGCAAAAGCACCAATACTTGCGCCAAGGTCAACCAACGCATCCGCAGCAATGACCGCTGTCGGATGAACACCGGCAGACGCTTTCGGCTTGGGATCAAACAGGTGTGAAATTCGGGCATAAGCCAGATAAGGATCCGGCACCACCAGCGCATCACCGGCATAGTCTTCAGCGTCTGCAGCCTTGAGCAATACGGCTCCGGCATGGCAGTCGACCAAAAACTTTCGGTACTGAGGGTTGGCCAGAAAGCTCAACTGACCTGGGCCAGCCTCTTGCAAAGTGGCTAGCCCAGTGATTTCTTTCTCCGCGGAGCCACGCAACGTGGCACCGAGGAACTCGGCCATTTGGCCGAGCTTTATAGTCGCAGTCATAATTACTTCAGCTGATTCATGCGCTCGATAACCTGGCGAGTGATGTCGTACTGAGGTTTGACATCAATCACAGCACCACGCTCGAACACCAGGTCAAAGGCACCTTTCTTGATCACTTCTTCAACAGCGCTGTCCAGTTTTGGCTTGAGCTGTTTCAGCATTTCACGGTCAGCAACGGCCTTGGCTTCGTTCAGCTCCTTGGACTGGAACTGGAAGTCACGGGCCTTTTGCTTGAATTCAAGCTCCAGACGCTCGCGCTCGCCTTGAGCCATTTTATCGCCGCCTTTTACCAGACGGTCCTGAATACCTTTGGCGCTGCTTTCCAGACTTTTCAGCTTGGTCAGCTGCGGGCCGAACTTCTTCTCGGCATCGACGGCATAACGCTTGGCTGCGTCTGATTCGAGCAACGCCATCTGATAGTTCAGGACGGCAATTTTCATGTCGGCGAATGCCGGACCAGCCACTAAAAGCGAAGCCAGGAGAACCAATTGAGTCAACTTACGCACGATGCACTCCTAAAAAATCCGTTATCTGTCGCTAAGGTCAGGCTTTTAGAAAGTCTGGCCGAGGGAAAACTGGAACACTTGGGTTTCTGCATCATTAGGCTTCTTGATCGGCATGGCCAAGCTGAAGCTCAGCGGACCAAGCGCCGTCACCCACGTCACACCAAGACCCACCGAGCTGGCCATGTTACTGAAGCTGATGTCGCAGTCCTGAGTGTCGCCTTTGCAGTTAGTGTCGAACACGTTACCCACATCCCAGAATACCGAGGTACGCAGGGAGCGCTGATCTTTCACGAACGGCATCGGGAACAGGACTTCAACACCACCCTGGATCAGCACGTTACCACCAAATGGTAGCGGATCTTGATCCGGGTCAGCGATGGTGCCAGGATTTTTACCCGAGCTAGGCGTACTGCGAGGCCCCAAAGTGCTGTCCTTGAAACCACGTACCGAGTTGAAACCGCCGGCGTAGTAGTTCTCGTAGAACGGCAGACCTGAGGTCGAACCGTAACCGTCGCCATAACCCAATTCAGTGTGCAGACGCATGGTGTATGTGTCGCTCAGCGGCTGGAACAACTGTGCGCGGTAATCAAGTTTGTAGAACTGCAAGTCGCTGCCCGGGATAGTGCTTTCAAGCACCAGGCTCTGCGACGTGCCGCGGGTTGGCAGTACGCCCTTGTTCAGGGTGGACTCAGACCAGCCTACTGACGCCTTGAAGTTGAGGTACTTGTCGCCCTCACGGTTTACGAAGTCAAAAATCTCGTCAACGGTGTACTGACCGGTGCTGATCTCATCCTGCTGCACGCTCAAGCCGTAAGTCAGACGCGAGGTGTCACTGATCGGATAACCCATCGTGATACCGGCACCCAAGCTGTCAACCGAGTAGTTGGCAACGTCAACATCAAGCTCTTTGTAGTCAGTGGTACGGTAGAACACGTTGTAGCCTAGGCTCACACCATCTGCAGTCCAGTACGGGTCAACGTAGCTGAAGTTGTAACGGCTTTGGTATTCACTGCGCGTCAGGCCAAGGCTGACCTTGTTACCCGTGCCCAGGAAGTTGTTCTGGGTAATGGAGCCACCCAGAATCAAACCGGCGCTCTGTGCAAAACCAACGCTGGCGGTGATCGAACCCGACGCTTGTTCTTCTACGGAGTAGTTCACGTCAACCTGGTCATCAGTACCTGGCACTGCCGGCGTTTCAACGTTCACTTCCTTGAAGAAGCCCAGACGCTCAAGGCGCACCTTGGACTGGTCAATCAGGTAAGTAGAAGCCCAACCACCTTCCATCTGGCGCATTTCACGGCGCAGCACTTCGTCTTCCGACTTGGTGTTGCCGCGGTAGTTGATGCGGTTAACGTAAGCACGCTTGCCCGGATCGACTACAAAAGTAATGGCGACAGTGTGATTCTCAGGATCGGGTTGCGGCACGGCGTTAACGTTAGCGAACGTGTAGCCCTCGTTACCCAGACGACGCGTAATCAGTTCGGATGTGGTCGTCATCAGCTTGCGCGAGAAGACCTGACCCGGCTGTACCAGCAGCAGCGATTTGATCTGATCTTCAGGAACCTTGAGGTCACCGCTCAGCTTCACTTCGCCGACATTGTATTTTTCGCCTTCGTTCACATTGACCGTGATGTAGACGTTTTTCTTGTCAGGGGTGATCGATACCTGTGTCGAAGCAATATCCATATTGATATAGCCGCGATCAAGGTAGTAAGAGCGCAGACGCTCAAGGTCACCCGACAGTTTTTCACGAGCATATTTGTCGTCGTTCTTGAAGAACGACAACCAGTTCGTGGTTTTCAGTTCGAAAAGGTCAACCAGATCGTCTTCAGGGAAGACCGTATTACCCACCACGTTAATGTGCTGGATAGAGGCAACCGTGCCTTCGTTGATATTGACCTTCAAGGCAACGCGGTTACGAGGCTCAGGCACCACTTCGGTGTCTACCGTAGCCGAGTAACGACCTTGAGCAACGTATTGACGTTGCAGCTCGTTACGTACGCCTTCAAGGGTTGCACGCTGGAAGATTTCACCTTCGGCCAGGCCCGACTGTTTCAGACCTTTCATAAGGTCATCAGTGGAAATGGCCTTGTTACCGTCAATCGTAATGCTGGAGACGGAAGGACGCTCGACAACCGTAATGACAAGCACATTGCCATCACGACCCAGTTGGATATCCTGAAAGAACCCGGTTTTGAACAACGCACGAGTGGATTCCACCAAACGGCGGTCATCCGCTACTTCACCCACGTTCAGCGGTAACGCACCAAACACGCTGCCGGCGGAAACCCGCTGCAGCCCGTTGACACGGATATCAGAGACAGTGAAGGACTCGGCGTGAACTTCGGTGATCATCAGTACGGCAAGAACCGCAGTTAGCAGCAGACGTTTCATGAAGTCCTTTCTTATTTCCAACTGGCAATAAACAAACTGCCGCAAAATGCGGCAGATTCGCAATTCAGCGAAGTGTTTACAGACGGCCCAAATCGTTGACCAGAGCAAGAAGCATCACCCCAATCACCAAACTGATGCCGATCTGCATCCCCCAACCCTGCACCCGATCCGACAAGGGGCGACCACGCGCCCACTCGATCAGATAAAACAACAAATGCCCCCCATCCAGTACCGGGATGGGCAACAAGTTCAGAACCCCGAGGCTAATACTCAGATAAGCCAGGAAATTCAGGAAATCCGCGACACCCGACTGGGCAGAAGCGCCCGCCACTTTAGCAATGGTTATCGGTCCACTCAAGTTTTTTACCGAGAGCTCGCCGAACAACATTTTCTTCAGTGAATCGAGCGTCAATACGCTCATGGTCCAAGTCCGTTTTAGTCCCTCGCCGATCGCGGCAACCGGACCATAACTGACCTCCCGAATCATTGCTGGCGGCCAATCGATGCCTTTCACGCCAGCGCCCAGATAACCCGCAGCGTCCTTACCCTCGCCGCGAGAGGCGAGCGTGACAGGTACATCGACAGGAACACCATCACGTTCAACACGCACAACAATGCGGGCATCCGGACGCTCACGCACCCAGTCCACGATTTGCTGCCAGTCCTTGACGGGCTGATCGTTCACGGCCAAGAGCTTGTCACCGGGTTTAAGGCCCGCAGCTTGCGCCGGGCCTTTCGGGTCGAGCTCAGCCAGCACGGCCGGCAATTCAGGGCGCCATGGACGAATACCCAGCGATTTGATGGGGTCTGGCTCGGCAGCCCCTTTAAGCCAGTCGTGAAGCGCCAACTGATGGACAGATTCGACCTCGGAGTCGGGGCCACGCACAGCGACTTTTATGGCACCGCTTTCACCGAGACGACGCACCAGTTGCAGGTTCACATTCGACCAGCCTGCGGTCGGCTCGCCATCAATGGAAACGATCTCCTGACCCGCCACCAAACCCGCCTGGGCAGCCAGACTGCCGCTTTCGACGGCACCAATGACAGGGCGCACTTGCTGGCTGCCCATCATGGCCAATATCCAAAAGAACACGATAGCCAGCAGAAAGTTGGCCACAGGCCCGGCCGCGACAATGGCAATACGCTGACCGACGGTTTTACGGTTGAACGATTGATCGCGCTGCTCGAAAGGCACTTCGCCTTCGCGCTCGTCAAGCATTTTGACGTAGCCACCCAATGGAATGGCGGCGATTACGAACTCAGTGCCCTGGCGATCATGCCAACGGACCAAAGGCGTGCCGAAGCCCACAGAAAAACGCAGAACCTTGACGCCACACCGGCGCGCCACCCAAAAGTGGCCGAATTCATGAAAAGTGACCAGCACCCCTAAGGCCACCAGGGTGCCAACAATCATATAGAGCGCACTCATCTACTTTTCTCCGCATTCACGTCCGGTTTCGGCAAGCACCACCTTTTAGCCGTTACGGCTCAACCACTGTTCTGCCCGCAGCCTTGCTTTGGTATCAGCGCTAAATACCGCATCCAGCTCGTCCACGGCAACCACAGGCTCACTGCTCAGAACATCTTCAATCAACCTGGCAATCTGCGGATAACGAATTTTTCCCTTGAGAAAAGCCGCTACCGCCACCTCATTCGCCGCATTCAGCATGGCCGGCGCGCTGTTACCTGCCTCTGCGGCTTCACGAGCCAAACGCAGACAAGGAAAACGCTGCTCATCAGGGCGCTGGAAATCCAGACGCGCCACTGCAAACAAATCCAGCGGCGCCACTCCCGAATCAATTCTCAGCGGCCACGCCAGTGCATTGGCAATGGGTGTGCGCATATCGGGATTACCGAGCTGCGCCAGTACCGAACCATCCACATAATCGACCAACGAATGAATCACGCTTTGCGGATGAATGACCACTTCGACCTGACTCGGCCTGGCATCAAATAACCAGCAAGCCTCAATCAACTCAAGACCTTTGTTCATCATACTGGCGGAGTCTACGGAGATTTTGCGCCCCATCGACCAATTTGGATGAGCACAGGCCTGATCTGGCGTCACATTTTCAAGCGCTGCCAACGGTGTTTCTCGAAAAGGCCCACCGGACGCCGTCAGCAGAATACGGCGCACTCCGACAGCCCCCAAGCCTCGCGCATAATCTTGCGGCAAGCACTGGAAAATAGCGTTGTGCTCACTGTCGATCGGCAGCAGCACCGATCCACTGCGACGCACAGCCTGCATAAACAGGGCGCCCGTCATCACCAGCGCTTCTTTATTGGCCAACAGAATTTTTTTGCCCGCATTGACTGCTGCCAATGTCGGACGCAAACCCGCAGCGCCAACGATGGCAGCCATAACAGCATCGACCTCTGGCGCAGAGGCGGCCTGGCACAAGCCCTCCTCCCCCACCAACACTTCAGTATCAAGCCCGGCTTTACGCAAATCGGCCTGCAATAGGCTTGCAGCTCGATCATCCGGCACCACTGCCACCTGCGGCTTGTGTTTCACACACAATTCCAGCAGTTCAGCGAGCCGGCTATAACCGCTCAAGGCAAACACCTGATAAAGGTCAGGATGACGCGCAATCACGTCCAGGGTGCTCAGACCAATCGAGCCTGTAGCCCCCAAAACCGTAATTTTTTGCACATGACTCATGACGCAGCCATCCACAAAAGCACAGCAAATACCGGAATAGCCGCTGTCAGGCTGTCGATACGATCAAGAACACCACCATGGCCCGGCAGTAAATTACTGCTGTCTTTGATACCGGACTGACGCTTGAACATGCTTTCAGTGAGGTCACCCACCACCGAAATCAAGACAATCAGGGCAGCGCCCGCCAAAGCCGCGAACATCTGAGTCGCACTCCAGCCACGCACCACACCCACCACCGCAGTGATCAGCAAGCTCAATAACAGGCCACCGAATACGCCCTCCCAGCTTTTACCCGGGCTGACCTTGGGGGCGAGTTTGCGTTTGCCAAATTTGCGTCCTGAAAAGTAAGCGCCGATATCAGCCCCCCAAACCAGAACCATCACGGCCATGATCAACCAATTGCCCAGCGGCATGGCCTTGATAAGCACCAAGCCCTGCCAGGCAGGCAGCAGAATCAACAAACCGATCAGTAGTTTGGTTGCCGTTGTTGACCAGTGCACTGCGGATTGCGGAAAGGTCAGCACCAAATACGTCGCCACTGCCCACCACAAAACCGCCGCGCCCAATACCCAAGGCGCCACATCAGGAAAAATGTGCAGCCCGAACAAGAGCACAGCGACAACGGCTGCAAATGCGACGCGCGCAGCCTGAGCGTTAAAACCTGCCAGACGTGCCCACTCCCATGCACCCAGCGTCACGACCAGGCCGATAAACAGCGCAAAGCCGGAACCCTCAAGCAGGAAAAAACCGCACAAGGCGATGGGCAGCAGAATAAGCGCTGTAATGATTCGTTGTTTAAGCATTAAACCCGGGCTCCAGCCTCAACCTGCTCGCTTGTTTTACCGAAGCGACGCTGGCGAGAAGCGAAATCAGCCAATGCATGACGCATGGCCTCGTGTTTGAAGTCCGGCCAGAACAGGTCGGAAAAATACAACTCGGAGTAAGCCAGCTGCCACAGCAAGAAGTTGCTGATGCGATGCTCGCCCCCCGTGCGAATGCACAGGTCCGGCAAAGGCAGATCACCGGTAACAAGACAGGTTTGCAGCAGTCCTGGCGTGATGTCCTCAGGCTGCAAATGACCTGCTTGAACCTCACGCGCAAGACGTTGCGCGGCCTGTGCGATATCCCACTGACCGCCGTAGTTGGCGGCAATCTGCAGGACAAATCGCCCGGCACCCGCCGTAATCTGCTCGGCCTCACGCATCGCAACCTGTAACTCAGGGTGGAAACGTGAGCGATCGCCGATGATCCGCAGGCTGATATTGTTTTCGTTGAGGCGCTTGGCCTCTCGACGCAGCGCCCTGAAGAACAAATCCATCAAAGCGCTGACTTCAGCTGCCGGGCGCTGCCAGTTTTCACTGGAAAACGCGAACAAAGTAAGCACTTCGACCTTGGCCTCAGCACATACTTCAATCACTGCTCGAACAGCATCCACACCCGCTTTATGCCCGGCTACGCCTGGCATAAAGCGTTTTTTCGCCCAGCGATTATTGCCATCCATGATGATCGCGACGTGGCGCGGCACCGATGATGGTTCAGCCTGCTTGGTCTTTTCCATAAAACGCCCAGGCCCTTATACGGCCATCAGGTCCGCTTCTTTCTGCTTGGTAGCTGCATCGATATCGGCTTCAGCCTTATCCGTCAGCTTTTGAATATCCGCCGCTGCACGACGCTCTTCGTCTTCGCTGATCGCCTTGTCTTTAACCAGCTTTTTAAGCTCGCCTAACGCATCGCGACGAATGTTACGCACAGCAACACGTGCGTCTTCGGCGGCGCTACGCGCCTGCTTGGTGAAGCCCTTACGGGTTTCTTCAGTCAGCGCCGGCATGGAAATCAACAACAACTCGCCGAGGTTAGTCGGGTTGAGGTTCAGACCTGCGCTCTGAATGGCCTTGTCGACCGCCGCCAGCATGTTGCGCTCGAACGCTACAACTTGCAGAGTGCGCGAATCTTTAACGGTCACGTTGGCAACACTGCTCAATGGCGTATCAGCACCGTAGTACGGCACCATCACGCTACCCAGAATGCTTGGGTGAGCCTTGCCAGTACGGATTTGGCCGAATGCATGGTGCAGGGAGTCCAGCGACTTCTGCATGCGCGCTTGAGCGTCTTTCTTGATTTCGTTGATCATTGTTGACCTTCCTCGATCAGAGTGCCTTCAGCGCCGCCATGGACAATATTAAGCAAGGCGCCGGGCTTGTTCATATTAAATACACGTAGTGGCATTTTATGGTCACGGCACAGGCAGATTGCCGTCAGATCCATTACACCCAGCTTGCGATCCAGCACTTCATCGTAGGTCAGATGATCGAACTTCTCGGCATGCGGGTCTTTGAATGGGTCAGCGGTATACACGCCGTCAACCTTGGTTGCCTTAAGCACCACATCAGCGTCAATTTCAATGGCACGCAAGCAAGCGGCCGAATCCGTTGTAAAGAACGGATTACCTGTACCGGCTGCAAAAATCACCACATCTTTTGCGTTCAAATGGCGCATCGCTTTGCGACGGTCATAGTGATCCGTCACGCCAACCATCGAAATGGCCGACATTACGATGGCGGAGATATTCGCACGTTCCAGCGCATCGCGCATCGCCAGGGCATTCATTACGGTTGCCAGCATGCCCATGTGATCGCCTGTTACGCGATCCATACCGGCAGCACTCAGTGCAGCACCACGGAACAAGTTGCCACCACCAATCACCAATCCGACCTGAACGCCAATGCCGACCAACTGGCCAACTTCCAGCGCCATGCGGTCGAGCACCTTGGGATCGATCCCGAACTCTTCAGAGCCCATCAGGGCTTCGCCGCTTAGCTTGAGTAGAATGCGTTTATAGCGAGCTTGATAACCACTGCCCTGCTGAGCCATTGCGAATCTCTCCTGCCGCGTTTTATAAAAAATCTGTGCGAGGCCATGTGCGGCCTGCGCTTACTCTAGCTTGGCGCTGCACAGCAGCACCATCGGAACACGACTTTGACGGTCGGTTCCGCCAGGACAGGCAAAAGCCTCTCCCATTTGAAAAGAGGCTGCGCGCGTGAGCGGGCAGCCTCTTCGGGTCGACAGTTTAAAACCGTCTTATTGCTTGGCTGCAGCCAGCTGAGCAGCAACTTCTTCAGCGAAGTTATCAACTGGTTTCTCGATGCCTTCGCCTACTTTGAAGTAAGTGAAGGAAACGATTTCAGCACCGGCTTTTTTGGCCAGATCGCCGACTTTGATTTCCGGGTTCTTGACGAACGCTTGCTCAACCAGGCTGGCTTCAGCCAGGAACTTGCTGATACGACCGGCAACCATTTTCTCAACGATTTCTGCTGGTTTGCCTTTGATCTTGTCTTCGTTGAGGCTCATGAACACAGCTTTTTCGCGTTCGATGGCATCAGCGGAAACTTGCGATGGCAGCAGGAATTCCGGGTTGCTTGCAGCAACGTGCATAGCGATGTCGCGAGCCAGCTCAGCGTTGCCGCCTTTAAGAGCAACCACAACACCGATTTTGTTGCCGTGCAGGTAAGCATCAACAACGTCGCCTTCAACACGCACCAGGCGGCGAATGTTGACGTTCTCGCCCACTTTACCGACCAGTGTTTCACGTGCAGATTCTTGAGCGGCGATCAGCGGAGCTGCGTCGGTCATTTTGTCAGCAAATGCTTTTTCTACGCTGGCAGCAACGAATTGCTTGAAGTCGTCTTGCAGAGCCAGGAAGTCAGTTTGCGAGTTGACTTCAAGGATAACGGCCGACTTGTTGTCGTCCGCAACTTTAACTGCGATAGCGCCTTCAGCAGCAACGTTGCCTGCTTTTTTGGCAGCCTTGATGGCGCCCGAAGCACGCATGTCATCAATGGCTTTTTCGATGTCGCCGCCAGCCTTGGTCAAGGCTTTCTTGCAGTCCATCATGCCTTCGCCGGTACGCTCACGCAGTTCTTTAACCAACGCTGCAGTAATCTCTGCCATTTCAAAATTCCTCTTGGATAGGTTTTCAACCATTCCACCCGATCGAACGGGCGTTCAATTCGTTTGAAGCGCACCTCGATACAACTTTGCCAGGCGCCATCTGATACAGATACGACGAGCATAGTTACAACAAATGGATTTCGAGGTGGCAAAAAGGGGGCCAAGCCCCCTTTTTGCGTACTGAGTAAACGCTAGGCGTTAATGACTCAGCCTTCAACTACCGCTGCAGCTGGAGCTTCTTCGACGAAAGTGTCGGTGCCGCCAGCAACGTGGTTACGACCACGGATAACAGCATCAGCCATCGCACCCATGTACAGCTGGATAGCGCGGATTGCGTCATCGTTGCCTGGGATGATGTAGTCAACGCCTTCCGGGCTGCTGTTGGTATCGACAACGCCGATAACCGGGATACCCAACTTGTTAGCTTCGGTGATCGCGATACGCTCGTGGTCAACGTCGATAACGAACAGTGCGTCTGGCAGACCGCCCATGTCCTTGATACCACCCAGGCTACGATCCAGCTTTTCCAGGTCGCGAGTGCGCATCAGCGCCTCTTTCTTGGTCAGCTTGGCGAACGTACCGTCTTCGGCTTGAATTTCAAGGTCACGCAGACGCTTGATGGAAGCACGGATGGTTTTGAAGTTGGTGAGCATGCCGCCCAACCAGCGGTGATCGACGTACGGCGAGCCGCAACGTGCTGCTTCTTCAGCAACGATCTTGCCAGCGGAACGCTTGGTGCCGACGAACAGAATCTTGTTTTTGCCCTGGGCCAGACGCTCTACGAAAGTCAGAGCTTCGTTGAACATTGGCAGGGTTTTTTCAAGGTTGATGATGTGAATCTTGTTACGCGCGCCAAAGATGTATTTACCCATCTTCGGGTTCCAGTAACGGGTTTGGTGACCGAAGTGCACACCGGCCTTCAGCATATCGCGCATGTTGACTTGGGACATGGTAGTTCCTTAGTAAGTCGGGTTAGGCCTCCACGTATCCCAACGACCAACCAGCAGCTTCGAGCTGAAGGCACCCAGGTCATCGTGTCGATACGTGTGTGGGTTTGTGCTCTGCGGGCTATACCCGCAAAGCGGCGCATTTTATACCACAAGACAGGCAAAAAACGAAGCGTGTATTTGGATTTTATTGCCAAGCCCTTGCCCGGTAAGGTTTTAAGCTTCTCACGAGCTTTGGAATACCCTAAGTTTTTCGCTTGTCGCTTGTCGCTTGTCGCCTAATGCTACTGCCGCCACAGAAACAGTGAAACCAACACTGAGGCCCCTCACAGGAGGCTGAGCGCAGGTGCTGTTATGGGGGTGGCGAGGCAGGACGCCGAGCCAGCCGCGATCGGGCCAAGGATGGCCCGTCGCGGCGTGCCCCCATAACAG
>NZ_WIWC01000110.1 GCF_009600315.1 Pseudomonas helleri
ACCAATGACATGCGGCTGTTCGGCCTGCTGCACCTGCTTGGGCAGGCGTCGCTGCGCATGGAGCAAGCGCTGTGGCCGGAAGAATATGCGCGGATGACCCGCGAGGTCGAGGAAGCTCTCCGAGAGGCCGACGACCCCAACGCCAAGTCGTACACCCACGAAGAAGTCATGCAGGCGATGCAGGAACGCATCGACCGAGCGCGAGACAAAGCCATGTTGATCGGCTGACGGAAATTTCGGCGGTTCCGGCTGATCCAAGAATCTTGGCGTGACCTTACCTCCGCTCTACCGCTGGGTGCCAGCCTCGGCGCACGCCTAACCACCCAACTCAGAAAGGAAAATAAGTTGGTAAAACGCATTCCCGTATCCGAGCTTCGTCTCGGCATGTACATCCACAAGCTCGCCGGCTCTTGGGTTCGACACCCATTCTGGCGCGGCAGCTTCCTGCTGACCGAGCCTCAGGATCTCTCTGCCATTCGAGAATGTGGCGTCGGGGAGGTCTGGGTT
>NZ_WIWC01000111.1 GCF_009600315.1 Pseudomonas helleri
AGTAGATCTGCTTTCGCTTTTAGTCCCCTCTCCCTCCGGGAGAGGGCTAGGGTGAGGGGCTTTGCTTTTAGCGCTTGTGCCCCACCGGATCAATTTCCGCCAATTGCGCTTCATCCAGCCCTTTACCGGCGCCTATTTCATCTGGCGTGTACGTTGGTGGATTGAGGGTGGCCGCGGCCCTCACCCCAGCCCTCTTCCAGAGGGAGAAGGGGCTTGATCGGTGGCGTGAAGTAGATCTGCTTTCGCTTTTAGTCCCCTCTCCCTCCGGGAGAGGTCTAGGGTGAGGGGCTTTGCTTTTAGCGCTTGCGCCCCACTGGATCAATTTCCGCCAATTGCGCTTCATCCAGCCCTTTATCGGCGCCTATTTCATCTGGCGTGTACGTTGGTGGATTGAGGGTGGCCGCGGCCCTCACCCCAGCCCTCTCCCAGTGTATGGACCGGGGACATCGCGAACAGAATGTTCGGAGACATAGCGAACACTTTTTAATACGACACATTGAGCCC
>NZ_WIWC01000112.1 GCF_009600315.1 Pseudomonas helleri
TGACTCTTCTGGATGACCACTCGCGTTTCTTTTTAACTATCGCCGCCTGTGGAAACGAGCAGCGCGGGACGGTTCAGACCCATTTGATCAGAGCATTTCGCGAGTACGGACTGCCCAACCGCATGACGATGGATAACGGGGCGCCGTGGGGTGACGAGCCTGAGAGCTACACGGGACTGGAGATCTGGATCATGCGCCAAGGTGTCAAAGTCAGTCACTCGCGCCCCTACCACCCCCAGACGCAGGGCAAGCTGGAAAGGCAGCATCGCAGCATGATCAGGGAAGTGTTTAAGGGGATGTGCCTGATTGACCTGCCCACTGCACAGCTCACGCTGGATGAGTGGCGCAAGGTCTATAACTACGAACGCCCGCATGGCGGTATAGGCATGCAGGTTCCGGCTTCTCGGTACACGTCCAGCTCCAGGGCGTATCAGGAGGCGCTGACTCAGATCGAATACGGCAGTGAACTGGATGTACGAAAAGTGCAGGC
>NZ_WIWC01000113.1 GCF_009600315.1 Pseudomonas helleri
AAGTGCGCGCTTCTCTTCTTTCAGGGTAGGTCTGTGCACTCCAATACTCTAGCGTAGAATGACAACAACCGACACCATCAAAGGCAGAACAGACATGGCTGATTTAGACGATTTGAAACGAAAACGTGACCAACTCACAGCCAAGATTCAGCAGGCAGAAGCACGACAACGAGCTACAGCCAAGAAGGCAGAAGATAGGGTCAAGGTTTTGGTCGGCGCGGCTGTGTTGTATCAACAAACACAGTCAACCGAAAAACGTGCAGCCCTACTATCATTACTGGATAACTTTCTGACACGACCAGCTGAGCGACTGGCTGTTCTAGGTGAGGATGGCCAAGGTTCTAATGAGTTTAAAAGACTAATTACAAAAATCTAGTAATTACCTTGTCAGATAGAAAAATATATAGAACTAAATTCAGTTATTAAAGTAAATCATTAGATGCACAGACAAGAATAGTGGCGATAAAA
>NZ_WIWC01000114.1 GCF_009600315.1 Pseudomonas helleri
GCGAAACATGCTCATCAATAGACATCAGGGGCACCCCTGCACAACGTGTCGAGTCATTAAAAAGCAGGCGCCGTCCTTCGTTGATAATGGCATTATTAGCGGTGTGCCATGCAACATCAAGCTGGCTCGCAACACGAGATACCGACAGATGATCCAGCACGATGGCAGCTAATGCCCAGCGTATCGCCCCATATGAAAGCTTTGAACGTGGAGGTGCTGCACTGTTTGTATCTTCATGCCAGAAACAGCCGCAAGCACAACGCCAGCGACGGATACGCAGCAGCAATCTGGTTGGTCGTTGTCCGTAAGGTGTGTGAGCAAGATGCCTATCGACAGTACCGCGTGAAACACCAGCAGCCCCGCACTTGGGGCATGGCTCGGGTGCTTTGGTTAAACGACATTCGATGACGGCGCGCTCTGCACAAAGATGTTGTCCAGTGGCAGTCAGGCCG
>NZ_WIWC01000115.1 GCF_009600315.1 Pseudomonas helleri
CTTCACCGACCTCGACGACCAGTTGCAGGAGCTGTATTGCGCCGATGATCTGGCATTGTACGAGAAATGCCTGATCCGGCCGGCTGGCCAGATCGACCGGCAACTCATCGTCGGTGAGAAGGCGAACATCGACCGAATCGTCGCCACACTGGGCCTGAAGGAAATGACGCAGGGCACGCTGATCCGCAAGCTGTGCACCTATACGGCGCCGAACCCGACGCGGCGCGCAATCTTCGAGTTCGACAAGCTCATCCGCAGTATCTACACACTGCGCTACCTGCGCGACCCGCAACTGGAGCGTAATGTTCACCGCTCGCAGAACCGCATTGAGTCCTATCACCAGCTACGCTCGACCATCGCCCAAGTCGGTGGGAAGAAGGAATTGACCGGCCGCACCGACATCGAAATCGAGATCAGCAACCAGTGCGCCAGGCTGATCG
>NZ_WIWC01000116.1 GCF_009600315.1 Pseudomonas helleri
ATCTAGGATAGTAACTCAGCCTGGGCTGGCCATGGAGGGAATAGACCAACCATTGGCAATGTCACTTAGGGTTGAACAATTTATCACTAGCGAGGCAACAGGTAGTAGAATTTCACTTCATACACTAGCTGGCTTACTACCTGTTAAATTTCCAGATAGTACATATGGGAAAGGGGTGTACAGCGAGGATCTAAATGACTCATATTTAGAATATGAAGGTGGTGGTATAAGGTTAAAAATCAAAGGATACAAGCTTGCGTATGAGTACCACGAACCCGTAAATGTCATGTCAGTTATTGATTATTCTAAAGAGCTGCTTGGTATCGTTCAGAACTATTCGTCAGGAGATAAGAAAATGGTGTTTAGGGAAGGCATGGTAAAATAAGAATATACTGAAAAAACCCCTACATTCTAGGGGTTTTATCTCCACAGTTCTTGTC
>NZ_WIWC01000117.1 GCF_009600315.1 Pseudomonas helleri
TGTATGGACCGGGGACATCGCGAACAGAATGTTCGGAGACATAGCGAACACTTTTTAATACGACACATTGAGCCCTTGGGAGGTGTGATGTGTCTTGGAAAGAGGTGTCCGTCGTGGATCTTCGAATCAAATTCGTCGCCTTGGCTTTAGCCGAGGGTGCCAACATCACAGCTTTGTGCGAGGACTTTAATGTTGGTCGCACAACTGCCTACAAGTGGCTAAAGCGCTATAAAAGTGAGGGTGGCGACGGGATGAATAATCAATCTCGCCGCCCCCATACCTCGCCAAATCGAACCGCCCTCGAACTTGAGGGCCAGATACTTGCGCTTAACATCGAGCACACCGGCTGGGGGGCGCGCAAGATCAAGGGATGCCTTGAACGGCGCGGCAGCGCCATGCCGGCAGCCAGTACGGTTCATGCCATT
>NZ_WIWC01000118.1 GCF_009600315.1 Pseudomonas helleri
GTGGAAGGGCGTCAAGGTCGGGGCCGCTTCGCGGTCGCTGCGCGAACCTTGACCCCCTTCCACTCGGTTTTGTGGTGCTTTCGGAAACCCACGTCCGATTGGGCGAGCGGCTGTCCTTACCATGACCGCAAACCATGCAAACCCGCCCCAAAGAGCACTCCAGCCAGCAGATTAAAATCTGGGTAGGGATACCGCGAGGCTTCTATTTCGGCGGTCGTGACAGCCCAACTAGCATCGGTCATTACAGAGGAGACCGACCATGCGACAAATTTTCAAAGTGGTGGGGCAGTTGTTGCTCAAGGCGGTAATGCACGAAGCACTCCGGGAGATCTGGGAACAAGTGAGGGACCAGTGGGACGACTGAGTGGAGTGGGGGTCAAGGCTCGCGTAGCGACCGCGAAGCGGCTTGGCCTTGAC
>NZ_WIWC01000119.1 GCF_009600315.1 Pseudomonas helleri
CACTGTCACCTCAGTAGGTTCCAGCAAGGGATTGGCTAAGGGGCTGTATTCGAGCTTGCGAAGGTTGATCGTTACAGACATATCGTGAGCCGTTTTTGTCCTTTGGTGAGACACACCCTATGCCTACAAAAGACAAAAAACAATGTATTTATGTCCCGTATTGTCCTGAGTTTGTCTCGGGAGGTCCTGAGTTTGTCTCGGAGTTTCCCGTAGCGTATGGGTGAAAAGGTCGTTTGCTTCTCACTCTGTTACTACGCGCTCTTGATCTGGCTCTTGATGCGCCTGTGATCTTGCTTCGGAGATTCAAAGAATCGGGCTGTTCAGCTAGATCAAGGTGGCTCCCAGTGCAGTGACCGCGAAGCGGGCGATGTGCTGGGGGACGCCCAACAAGCGCAGCGCGTTAGGACGG
>NZ_WIWC01000011.1 GCF_009600315.1 Pseudomonas helleri
TCCAGCTCCAGGGCGTATCAGGAGGCGCTGACTCAGATCGAATACGGCAGTGAACTGGATGTACGAAAAGTGCAGGCTAAAGGTGAGATTTACTGGCAAGGCCAAGCCTGGAAACTGGGAAAAGCGTTTGTAGGCGAGCGCGTGGGGGTAAGAGAAGGTGCTCAGGATGGGCAATACGATGTGTTCTGGGGAAGCCATCGTATTGCCCAAATTGACAAAGTGACCAAGGTTGTAATATCAGGGAAATCGCTTCGCTAACTGTTCGCTATGTCTCCGAACAAAGTGTTCGCGATGTCCCCGGTCCATACAGGGAGAGGGCTGGGGTGAGGGGACTGATTTGGGGCGTTGCGCACATCTGTTTTTGACTTTAGCCCCCTCTCCCTCCGGGAGAGGGTTGGGGTGAGGGGAGCTGACGTGAACACTCGCTGAAGTTACGTCGTCACGCCCGCTCGCCACGCTCAGCCAGCAGGCGCGACGCTTCTACGTAGGCTTTGGAAAACGCTGGGGATTCAACCCACGCCAGCGCGCTGTCTTCGTCATCGCCATGAACCGTCATGCGGAAGGCGATCAACAAGCCCATCAGGAAGTCAGTGGCGTCGTCTTCCTCTTCTTCTGCGATCACCAGTTCCAGCACCGGGTATTGCAGGAAGACACTGCACATCGCTTGCAGCCCTTTGGCTTCGGCGGCTTTCATGGCTTCAAACAAGTCTTCGAAGTCGGACGGTTCAAAACCATTTTCCTTGATGTCCTGAAAATCGAAAGTGCTGAGGTCGATTTTCACGTCATCGAACGGGTGGTCGATGAGGGTTGCAGACGTGGTTTTACCCGGCTTGCCCATGCGGTTCTGTTTGGCCTTGGATTTGGCCCGCTGTGCGTGTTTCTGCTGCTTCTTTGGCGTTGCCATGAACGTGTGTCCTTTACGGGCTAAGGGGGCTATTGAACCTGTCCTGTTCGCAATACTCAAATCTGAACAATGAACGGACACCCAAGGATGCACCGAACCATGAAACTCTCCTCATTGACCTTCCTCTGCCTGACAGCTGTGGCCACTCACGCCAGCGCTTCCAGCTCCGACGCATGGGCTGCCTATGACAAGGCCGTGCTCACAAGTTGCACCAAGGCCAGCACCTTGAAAAATGCCAAGCCCGTCGGTACGCCAGCGCAATTTGATGATCGCGTGGGTTACACCGCGATGCTGCTGCAAGGTGAGTATCCGCAGAAACATATGAAGGGTAAGCAGGGCACCGAGCTTTGCCTCTATAACAAAAAGGCTAAAGCGGCGCATGTGGCAGAGTGGGACTCTGTTCGTTCAGGTAAGCCATAACGGCGGGCGATTAAATCGCGCCCAACAAAAAACCCGCACTAGGCGGGTTTCTTGTGTTGCGTTGAGGTGGTGTGAACACCACATCAATGCTGAATGTGGTGCCCAGAGACGGAATCGAACCGCCGACACGGGGATTTTCAATCCCCTGCTCTACCGACTGAGCTATCTGGGCAACGGGGCGCATTAGAAGCTTTTTTCGTTAACCCGTCAAACACTTTTTTAAAAAATCTTTAAATAATACCATCGCTTACGGACCAAACCCTTTAAAACCGGGGTTTACTCGCTTGGCGGAACGTAGCCTTCAGCTTGTGCGTATTCTTCGCCGCTGAAGAACTTGTCCATTTCGCCCTGCAAATATTTTCGATCTTCAGCGTTCATCATGTTCAAACGCTTCTCGTTGATCAGCAAGGTTTGGTGTTTTTGCCAATCAGCCCAGGCTTTTGCCGAGACGTGATCAAAAATGTCCTGACCTTTGGCGCCCGGAAACGGAGCGCGCTCAAGGGCGGGCAGTTCTTCTTTGTACTTGCGGCACATAACGGTGCGGGTCATGACGACTCTCCTGCGTTCAATAGCTCGGCTGCACGTTTGAGCAGCTTCTTGACCGGGGCAGCAAGGCCCAGGCGCGGCGGGGTGGCGAGGTTATACCAGAGCCAATCAGCCTCGGCCACGTGATGGCCGGACTCTTTGACGTGGATCAGCCAGGGTTCGATGGCTAACTGGAAATGGCTAAAGGTGTGCATCAGGCCGGGCAGTTGATGCTGCGCGCCCAGTGCCAGTGAGTGTTGCAGGGCCAAGTGCTCGATGTCGTTCAAGTCGTCCAGCTCAGGCAAGCTCCACAATCCGCCCCACAGGCCCGTAGAGGGGCGACGGTAAAGCAGAATCGCGCCTTCGGCGTTGGCCAGCATGGGCATCAGCGTGCGCTTTTGTGGGACGGTCTTGCGGGGCTTGGGCACCGGATAGCGTGTCTCCAGGCCCAGCAAGTGGGCTTCACAACCGGTTTCGAGCGGGCACAACAGGCAGCTCGGCTTGCTGCGGGTGCAGAGCGTGGCGCCCATGTCCATCATGGCCTGAGTGTAAGCGTTGACCCGATCATGGGGCGTGAAGCGCTCGGCGGTGGCCCACAGCTGTTTGGCGACCTTGGGTTCGCCCGGGTAGCCCTCTTGCGCGGTATAGCGTGCCAGCACGCGTTTGACGTTGCCGTCGAGGATCGGTGCCCGCAAGCCCATGCTCAGGCTGGCAATCGCGCCGGCTGTGGATAAACCGATGCCGGGCAGTTCGACAAGTTTTTCCACGTTTCGCGGAAATTCGCCGCCATAGTCGCTCACGACGATTTTGGCGGTCTTCTGCAAATTGCGCGCACGGGTGTAGTAGCCCAAGCCCGTCCACAGGTGCAGCACTTCATCTTCGGGGGCGCTGGCCAGCGCTTCGACCGTGGGCAGCGAGGCCATAAACCGGTCGAAGTAGTTGAGCACGGTGCTGACTTGCGTTTGCTGCAACATGATTTCCGAGACCCACACCCGATACGGGGTGATGCCCTGTTGCCAGGGCAGGTCGTGGCGGCCGTGGCGGTCATACCAGTCCAGCACCGCCACAGAAAATTGCTCATCTTTCATCGGTTAAACAGCCCCTTGAGGGCATTTTTGAGTTCGGGGCTGACTTTGTCGCCCAGCTTCTCTTCAAGCTTCTCGCTGATTTTGTTGCCCGCCATTTTAGCGGCCACTTTACCCAGCCCTTCCTTGTCCAGACGACAGGCTTTGGCACCCAGCTCCAGCGGGCCACGGCAACGTAAAGGCAGCTCGATGCCGACAAAGTTTTTGCCCACCTGGCATGCCGGGTCTGGCATGGCGCGGGTGTCACCTTCGATGACGATGCCAATGCGATAGTCCATGCCCAGCACGCGCAGGTCGATGTCGCCATCGCCTTTAACGCTCATGCCCGGAATGCGCACAATCAGGTCGGGGTTGCTGGCCACGCCATTACGAAACACCAGGCTGCCCTTGAGTTCCCTGAAAGGCGTGTCTTTGCCCTGCGGTGCGCTGGTCAAGGCTTTGCGGTTGAGCACCGAGATGCCTTTGCACAGTTGCTGCTCAATGTTGGCATTGAGCAGTACGCCGTCGTTGAGGACGAAGCTGGCGGTGCCGTTGAGGCTCTGAATCAGCGCGCTCTGGCTTTCACCGCTGCCCGTGACGTTGCTGGTAAGGGTCAGCAGGCCAGTGACAGGGGGTTTTTGGCCTTGGCTTTGCAGGATTTTATCGACCGGGACGTTGGTGATGCGGGTTTGCAGAGCGGCCACCGGCAGCATCGGGCGTACATCAAGGCTGCCATTGGCCGCGAAGTCACCTTTGTACAGGTTGCCACTGAGGTTTTGCAGGGTCAGCAGACCGTCTTTGCTGGTGGCCTTGAGCACTGCATTCTGGATGGGCAGTTGGGTCAGCGTCAGTTGGCCAAAGCTGATGTCAGCATTCAGGTCGAGTGCTTTGAGGCGCGTCACCGGGATGATTTTTGCGGTGCTCCAGCCACTTTTGGTGGGCGCGTCGGGCAGCGGTGTATCACCTGAAGCGGCCAGTGCACCGGCTTCGCTGCTTTGCACTTCAGCCTTGCGTGCTGCCGTGGCACCGCTGGCTTGCTCGGACTTGGCCGGCAGGTAGCGATCGGCGTCTAACGTGTCGCCTTTAAGCTGTATACGCAGGGCTTGTTTCGCGAAGTCGTCTACCGCAATGCGGCCGGTGAAGGTGCTGTCGTCAACCTTAAGATTGAGCTCGTCAAAGGCCATGCTGTTCGGTGTACCCGACAGGCGAGTGACCAGTTCGACTTTGCTCAGGCTGCCCGGCGCCATCTTGGGCAGAGCGTGGCCGATGCTGTCGAGGAACTTGGCCAGATCAAGTTGGGCAACCGATAGGCCACCGCTGATTTGCGGTGTTTTGTCGAGTTCATTGACCTTGAGTTCGCCCAGCGCACGGAGCTGATTGGCGGAAATTTTCAAGCCGCTCCATTCCGCGATGTTGGCGGCCAGATCGACCAGAATTTGCCCTTGAGCGGCAAAGGTCATGGTCTTGCCTTGCAGCGGCTCGCCCGAGGCTTCGCCTACCACTTTCATGTCTTCGAACTGATAACGCTTGAGCACGCGATCAAAACGCAGCTTGCCGTCGATTTCCGTTTTGACCCGCATGACGGGCTGGTTGGTGCCCAGAAAGGCGGTCAACTTGAGCGGGGTGCTGGTCGCTTCGTGAATCGGGCCGGTGCTCAGCTGGATGCTTTCTGCGCTGAACTGCTTGCCGTTTTGCTCGTCGTTGTATTCGACCCGCGCGTTGTTCACGGTCAGGCTGTCAATGTCGAGCTTGAGCGGCTGGCTGACGCTGTCAGGTTTGCTGGCAGGTGTCGCCTCGGCGGTGGCCGGGGTTTCAGTCGTCGCGGCCACGGGGGCAGGTTTGCCGATGTCCTGCCAGTTACCGTGACCGTTTTTGTCACGGTTCAGGCGCAGGTTCAAGCCTTCCACCCGCACATCGCTCATCTGCACTTCTTTGCGCAGCAGCGGCAATACGCGCACTGAAAGCCCCAGCATTTGCAGGTCGGCGAACGGCTGGGTAGGTGCCGCGAGCGTCGCCACGCTGGCGTCATGCAACTCCAGACCGAGCCAGGGGAACAGGCTCCAGCCGATGTCGCCATTGAGCGTCAGCTCAATGTGGGCCTTGTCGCGAGCTATCTGGCGGATCTCGTCTTTATAGTCGTTGGGATCGAACAGATGGCTCAGGGCAAAGCCCAAAGCCACGATGATCAGCAACAATCCGAGAAGCACCAGACCCAGGATTTTGCCGAACGCTTTCATGGGCGAGTCCTTGTAAGTCTATGTGAGGGGAAATTTTAAAATGAGCCGCAGAGTATAGCGCCACGCGATGACCGGCTGGGCGCGGATCGTAGCGCGGCAGTTTGTAGATGAAACTCCTCACAGCAATGGACGATTTCCTACGCTCAAATGGTAGTCTTCACCTGTTTTCCATGACGTCTGCGGCGCATCGTCGCGCCGCCGACTTGATCCAACAAAACGGCTGTGTGCCTCGGGGCACCAAAGTCAGGATTGAGCATGTCCGGGAAACACTTCATCCATGGGGGAAATAATAATGAGCACGAGCATTGCTGCGGGCAGTCCTGCCTCACAGCCTGCGTTCTTGTCCAAAGAGCGCATCATCGCCAAGCCCGGTTTCAACCGCTGGCTGGTTCCACCCGCCGCATTGGCCATTCACTTGTGTATCGGCATGGCCTACGGCTTTTCGGTGTTCTGGTTGCCGCTGTCCAAGGCCATCGGTGTCACCGCGCCGGTAGCCTGTGCGCCGGACATGAGCTTCATCGCCCAGGTATTTTCGTCGCAGTGCGACTGGCCGATTTCGATGCTGGGCTGGATTTACACCTTGTTTTTCATCTTCCTGGGTTGCTCGGCAGCCGTATGGGGCGGGTGGCTTGAACATGCGGGCCCGCGCAAGGCCGGTGTGGTGTCGGCATTGTGCTGGTGTGGGGGCCTGCTAATTTCAGCGCTGGGCATTTATACCCATCAAATCTGGCTAATGTGGCTGGGCTCGGGGGTCATTGGCGGTATCGGGTTGGGCTTGGGCTACATCTCGCCTGTGTCGACATTGATCAAGTGGTTCCCGGACAAGCGTGGCATGGCCACGGGCATGGCAATCATGGGTTTCGGTGGCGGTGCCATGGTCGGCGCGCCCTTGGCCGCCTTCTTGATGAACCATTTTGCGACGCCTGACAGCGTAGGTGTGTGGCAGAGCTTTGTGGTGATGGCCGCGATTTATTTCGTGTTCATGATCGGCGGCGCCTTGTCGTACCGCGTTCCACCGACCGGCTGGAAGCCTGAGGGCTGGACGGCACCGGCCAAAAAAGCGTCCAACGCGATGATCACGCATCGCCATGTACACGTCAGCGTGGCCTGGAGGACGCCGCAATTTGCCTTGGTGTGGCTGGTGCTGTGCCTGAACGTCTCGGCCGGTATCGGTATTTTGGGCATGGCTTCGCCGCTGTTGCAGGAAGTGTTTGCGGGCAAGCTGCTGGGCAACGACCTGACCTTCAGCCAACTGGATGCAGCCCAGCTGGCGCAAATCGCGGCCATTGCCGCGGGCTTCACCGGCTTGCTGAGCCTGTTCAACATTGGCGGGCGCTTTTTCTGGGCGTCGTTCTCCGACTACCTGGGGCGTAAAAACACCTACTTTGTGTTCTTCGCATTGGGTTTTGCGCTGTACGCGATGATTCCCAACCTCGGGCATCTGGGCAACGTGTCGCTGTTTGTGGCCGCGTTCTGCATCATTTTGTCGATGTATGGCGGTGGCTTTGCCACGGTGCCTGCGTATCTCGCCGACCTGTTCGGTACCCAGATGGTCGGTGCCATTCACGGTCGACTGCTCACCGCGTGGGCGGCTGCGGGCGTGCTGGGGCCGGTATTGGTCAACTACCTGCGTGAATATCAGCTGAGCATCGGGGTTGAGCGTGCGGCCGCGTACGACATCACCTTGTACATTCTGGCGGGCTTGCTGGCGCTGGGCTTCGTGTGCAACTTGCTGGTGCGTCCGGTGAACGACAAGTACTTCATGACCGATGCCCAACTGGCGGCCGAGCAGGCGCTGGGTCACGACAAGGGAGCTGACGCCTCGACTTCGCTGGAATGGAAAGCCGCGCCGGGTAGCCACCCGTTAGTGATTGCTGCATGGTTGGCCGTGGGCATCCCGCTGTTGTGGGGTGTGTGGGTCACGGTGCAAAAGACGGCGGTGTTGTTTAATTAGCGCAGCGGATCCGTAGCAGCGGACGCAGGCCGCGTCCGGCGGCATAGCCGTCGTAAAACCAGAGAATGCGGTGTTTCATATTGACCGTGATCGCATGTTTTACGATCGCTTCGCAATCGGACGCAGCCTCGCGGAGCTCGTCAGCTGCTACGCAGTTGTGCGCCTTGGGCGCATTACGTCAGTCTTATCACCCTAATGTTTCTGTTTGCCTGACCCGTGCCTATAATGGCCACCTTTTTTCGCCCAATGATTTGCGGAGCTGGTGATGGCCGAACGTAAGGCGTCAGTCGAGCGCGATACTCTGGAAACCCAGATTAAAGCCTCGATCAACTTGGATGGTACCGGTAAGGCCCGATTCGATATCGGTGTGCCTTTTCTTGAGCACATGCTCGACCAGATCGCCCGACACGGGCTGATCGACCTGGACATCGAGTGCAAAGGCGACCTGCATATCGACGATCACCATACCGTTGAGGACGTGGGCATTACCCTGGGTAAAGCCTTCAGCCAGGCAGTCGGCGATAAAAAAGGCATGACCCGTTACGGTCACGCTTATGTCCCGCTGGACGAAGCACTGTCGCGCGTGGTCATCGACTTTTCGGGCCGCCCTGGCCTGCAAATGCACGTGCCCTATACCCGCGCCACCGTAGGCGGCTTTGATGTTGACCTGTTTCAGGAGTTCTTCCAGGGCTTCGTCAACCACGCCAATGTCAGCCTGCACATCGACAACCTGCGCGGCACCAACACTCACCACCAGATCGAGACGGTATTCAAGGCATTCGGCCGCGCGTTGCGCATGGCCGTAGCACTGGACGAGCGCATGGCCGGGCAAATGCCGTCCACCAAGGGCGTGCTCTGATGGAGACCGTGGCGGTAATCGATTACGGCATGGGTAACCTGCACTCGGTGGCCAAAGCGCTGGAACACGTGGGTGCCGGTCGGGTGCTGATCACCAGCGATGCCAACGTGATTCGCGAAGCCGACCGGGTTGTGTTCCCCGGTGTCGGCGCGATTCGCGACTGCATGGCCGAGATCCGTCGCCTGGGCTTTGATTCGCTGGTGCGTGAAGTCAGCCAGGACCGTCCCTTCCTCGGGATTTGCGTCGGCATGCAAGCCTTGCTCGACAGCAGCGAAGAGAACGGCGGCGTTGACTGCATCGGACTGTTTCCCGGTCAGGTGAAGTTTTTCGGCAAAGACCTGCATGAAGACGGCGAGCACCTCAAAGTGCCGCACATGGGCTGGAACGAAGTGCAGCAGAAGGTCGATCACCCGCTGTGGCACGGTATCCCTGATCTGGCGCGTTTTTATTTTGTGCACAGCTACTACATCGCGGCGGGTAACCCTCGCCAGGTGGTGGGCGGCGGGCATTACGGTGTCGATTTTGCCGCTGCGCTGGCCGAAGGTTCGCGTTTCGCGGTGCAGTTCCACCCCGAGAAGAGCCATACCCACGGCTTGCAGTTGCTGGAAAACTTCGTGGCTTGGGACGGTCGTTGGTAATGGCTGCGCGCAAGCCACAGCCGCCCATTCTTACGCTCACCCCCGAGCAAGAGAGTGAAGCCAACAGCAAGATCAAGCGCTTTATGCAAGACCGCTTTGAACTGGACCTCGGTTCGTTTGAAGCGGCTGAAATCCTTGAGCTGTTCACCCGCGAAATCGCACCGCATTACTACAACCGGGCGATTTTCGATGTGCAGACGCACCTCAAAGAGAGGTTCGAGAGCATCGAAAGCGACCTGTGGGCGCTTGAGAAGAACTGATTGCCGAGTCCCTGACTCCCGAATTGAAGGTTTGCCAGATGCTGATTATCCCCGCTATCGATCTTAAAGACGGTGCCTGTGTACGTCTGCGCCAGGGCCGCATGGAAGACTCCACCGTATTCTCCGATGACCCGGTCGGCATGGCCGCCAAATGGGTTGAGGGCGGTTGCCGCCGTCTGCATCTGGTTGACCTGAACGGTGCCTTTGAAGGCAAACCGGTCAATGGCGAGGTGGTGACCGCCATCGCCAAACGTTACCCGCAGTTGCCGATTCAGATTGGCGGCGGTATTCGTTCGCTGGAAACCATCGAGCATTACGTCAAAGCCGGTGTGAGCTACGTGATTCTGGGCACCAAGGCCGTGAAAAATCCCGAGTTCGTGGCTGAGGCTTGCCGCGCGTTTCCAGGCAAGATCATTGTCGGTCTCGACGCCAAAGACGGTTTTGTGGCCACCGATGGCTGGGCTGAAATCAGCACCGTGAACGTGATCGATCTGGCCAAACAATTCGAGTCCGATGGTGTGTCCGCGATTGTTTATACCGACATCGCCAAAGACGGCATGATGCAAGGCTGCAACGTCAGCTACACCGCCGCTTTGGCTGCGGCGACCCGCATTCCCGTGATCGCCTCTGGTGGTATCCACAACCTGGGCGACATCAAAACCCTGATGGACGCCAAGGCGCCGGGCATCATCGGTGCGATTACCGGCCGTGCAATCTACGAAGGCACGCTGGATGTGGCTGAGGCGCAAGCCTTCTGCGACACCTACAAAGGCTAAGGAGAACCGCATGGCGCTGGCCAAACGCATCATCCCTTGCCTGGACGTGGATAACGGTCGGGTCGTGAAGGGCGTCAAATTCGAGAACATCCGCGATGCGGGTGATCCGGTAGAAATTGCCCGTCGCTACGACGAGCAAGGGGCTGACGAGATTACCTTTCTCGACATCACCGCCAGCGTCGACGGCCGCGACACCACGCTGCATACCGTCGAGCGCATGGCCAGTCAGGTGTTTATCCCGCTGACTGTGGGGGGCGGGGTGCGTTGCATTCAGGACATTCGCAACCTGCTGAACGCCGGTGCCGACAAGGTTTCGATCAACACGGCAGCAGTATTTAACCCGGAGTTTGTGGGCGAAGCGGCGCAGCACTTTGGTTCGCAATGCATCGTAGTCGCCATTGATGCCAAGAAAGTCTCCTTGCCGGGCGAAACCCCGCGCTGGGAAATCTTCACCCATGGCGGGCGCAAACCCACCGGCCTCGACGCGGTCGAATGGGCAATGAAGATGGAAGGCTTGGGTGCCGGTGAGATCTTGCTGACCAGCATGGATCAGGACGGCATGAAAAGCGGCTTTGACCTGGGTGTGACCCGTGCGATCAGTGATGCGCTGGGTATCCCGGTGATTGCCTCGGGCGGGGTCGGCAACTTGCAGCACTTGGCCGACGGCATTCTTGAAGGCCATGCCAGTGCCGTACTGGCGGCGAGTATTTTCCACTTTGGCGAATACACCGTGCCGCAAGCCAAAGCCTATATGGCCGAGCGCGGGATCGTGGTGCGCTAAACACAAAGGCTACTGGACACTATGGCGTGCGCGAGTCACTCTTGGGCACGCCATGGATCTGGATTGTCTGTCATGTTTAAACATTTATTAGTCGTTCTTGCAGGCTGCACGATGTGGCTGGCGAGTAGCGCATCTGCAGCAGAGGCTTCGCGTAGCCCTCTGGTGTTGCTGACCGAAAATTTCCCGCCGTACAACATGGCCAAAAACGGGAAAAACTTCGCTCAAAATCAAAACCTTGAAGGCATCGCCGTCGAAGTCCTGCGCGAAACCTTCAAACGTGCTGACATCCCCTACAACATGACGCTGCGCTTCCCGTGGCAGCGTATCTATGACCTTGCACTCGCCAATCCCGGCTACGGCGTCTTCGTCACGGCACGTGTGCCTGATCGTGAAGCCTTGTTCAAATGGGTTGGCCCCATTGGCCCGGATGACTGGGTATTGTTGGCCAGAGCAAACAGCCCGATTACCATCAACTCCCTTGAAGAGGCTGCTCAATACCGCATCGGCGCTTATAAGGGCGATGTGATTGCGGTGTCTTTGGAGAAGCAGGGGCTTAAGCCGATTATCGTTCTGCGCGATCAGGATAACGCCCGCAAGCTGCTGGCCGGGTATATAGACCTCTGGGCCACGGGCGATCCGGCGGGGAAGTTTTTAGCGCGCCAGGTGGGTATTTCAGGGTTCAAGACGGTACTGCGCTTCAATCAGGCTGAGCTGTATCTGGCGCTGAACAAAGAAGTGCCGGACGAGGTGGTGAACAAGTTACAGGCCGCGATGGATGAGCTGCGAGCTGAAGGGGTGATCGAGAAAATCCGCGCTAAATACCTGTAGTCGAACGTTCGTAGCCGATTACCGATAAACCCCGTCTTTCCCGTGCGCCGCCATCGCCTGATTGCTGCGCACGCCAATCATCTGTTTGATGTCGATCCAGTCAATGCCTTGGGCTTTGAGGGTGGGCAATTCGCGCTCCAGCACCGCCAGTGTTTGTGGGTATGGGTGGCCAATCATCACCACCGAGCCGAACTTTTTCGCGTGTTTTATGGCGGTTTCGAGCTGGCGGGTGATGGCTTGTTCGGTGCGAACGTTGTCGAGGAACACATCGCGCGAAACACTGGCCAAACCGATTTTCTGCGCCTGGGCCGCAGCGACGGTGCGCGCACTGGTGCGGCTGTCGACGAAGAACTTATGCCGTTGTTGCAGTTCAGCCATTAACCAGGCCATGGCCTCCGGCTGAGCGGTCATCAGGCTGCCTTCATGGTTATTGATGCCACTGGTGTAAGGCACGGCCTTGAACGCAGCGCTGAGACGTTTTGCCAATTCCGCGATGGGCAAGTCCGGGTGCCAGGCGAACGGGCCGGTGGCAGGGTCCATAGGCATGTGCAAGATCACGATCTTGCCGGCCTTGTGAGCTTCACGGGCAAATTCGGCGGCGTGCGGGGTGTCGGGCATCACTGCGGTCGTCACCGGGCCCGGAAAGGCCAGTACCCGGCGATCGCGGGGCAGGTTTTGCCCCAGATCGTCAATGATCAGGCTCAGGTAAGCCTTGGGGTGGGCGTCCGGATGATTGACCGGCGCCGCATGGGCGGCACCGGTCAGGCAGCAGAGCAGGGCGAGGGCGGCTGAAAAGCGCATCTCAATTGCCGCGTGTAATGCTCAAACCTTTGAGCAAGCTCAACGCCTGACTCAACTGGAAGTCATCATCCTGTGGCATTGGCTTGGCTTTCGGGCTTGAACCGGTCGGGCGATCGGCACCGCCGTTACCGTTGCCGAGGTGACCTTGCAGGTCGGCCTCTTTGTAGTACTCGGTGTCTTGTTCACGGGTGATCTTGGCGCGGCTGACTTCGATGTCCGGCACGATGCCCTGTGCCTGAATCGAACGGCCGTTAGGGGTGAAGTAAAGCGCCGTGGTGATTTTCAGGGCACGGTCGTTGTTCAGCGGCAACACGGTTTGCACCGAGCCTTTGCCGAAGCTGGTGGTGCCCATGACGACGCCGCGCTTTTGATCCTGCAAGGCGCCGGCGACGATTTCCGAGGCTGACGCGCTGCCGCCGTTGATCAATACAACCAGCGGAACACCTTCGCTCAAGTCTTTGCCGGTGGCCGAGAAGCGCAGTTCGGAGTTGGCGATGCGGCCTTTGGTGTAAACGATCAGGCCTTTGGTGATGAAGTGGTCGACCACTTCAACGGCCGATTGCAGCACACCGCCCGGGTTGTTGCGCAGGTCGAGGATGATGCCTTTGAGTCGCTTGTTACCGTTTTCGCGGCGCAGTTTGGACAGCGCAGCCGCCACCTCTTCGCCGGTTTTGACCTGGAACTGGGTAATGCGTATATAACCGTAGCCGTCTTCGAGCAGCTGGCTTTTCACGCTTTTGACCTGAATGTTGGCGCGGGTCAATGTGACGTCGAACGGCGTACCGCCATTGCGCACCAGGGTCAGGGTGATTTTTTGACCGATCTTGCCGCGCATCAGGTCGACCGCTTCGGTCATGCTCAGGCCGCGGGTGGGCTGGCCATTGATCTTGACGATAAAGTCGCCCGCCTGAATGCCGGCTTTGCTCGCCGGAGTGTCATCAATGGGCGAGACGATTTTGATGTTGCCGTCTTCAGAGCCGACTTCGATGCCCAGTCCGCCAAATTCGCCGCTGGTGCTTTCCTGCAACTCGGCGAAGTCTTCTGGCCCCAGATAGGCGGAATGCGGGTCAAGATTGCTGAGCATGCCTTTGATGGCATTTTCGAGCAGGGTTTTGTCGTCAACAGGTTCGACATACGCCGCTTTGATCCGGTCCATGACTTCGGCAAACGTGCGCAGTTCTTCCAGCGGCAGTGGGGCCTTGGCGCTGGTGGCGGTCGACGGAGCGGCGGTCGGCGTGGCAGCGAATGCCAGAGGCGAACCGAGCACCAGAGCGATCGTCAGGGCCAGCGAGTTAAGGCGGGACAGATGCGGCATGTTGAACGAACTCCTACGTATTAAAAGGTGATGGACTCATCCTTGAGTACGGCACCATTGTGCGG
Organism: Pseudomonas helleri; assembly: GCF_009600315.1. Classification (GTDB taxonomy): domain Bacteria; phylum Pseudomonadota; class Gammaproteobacteria; order Pseudomonadales; family Pseudomonadaceae; genus Aquipseudomonas; species Aquipseudomonas helleri_A. Next base: position 13,428 of record NZ_WIWC01000011.1, read on the forward strand.
GGTCGCTGGGGCGGCCCTGCTGACGAATAGCAAAATACAACGCGGGTGTTGCTTGACCGCCGCTGTTGCCCACGGTGGAAATCACATCCCCGGCTTTAACAATGTCACCGGCCGATTTGAGCAGCGTCTGATTGTGGCCGTACAAGCTTAAGTAACCATTACCGTGATCCAGAATGACCAGCTGGCCTGCACCGCGCAGCCAGTCGGCAAACACCACGCGGCCACCGTGTACAGCGTGTACCTGAGTACCTGAACCTGCGCTTATCATCACGCCGTCCCACTTGCTGCGAGCATCATCGCCCCGGCTTTCACCGAAGCGCGCCAATAGTCGACCATCAACAGGCCACGGAAGTTTGCCCCGGGCTTGAGAAAAAGGTCCGCCATAAGAGACGCCGGCACTGGAGACCAAGGCACCCGGCGTTGACTTGACCGGCTTGCGCGGGGCGTCGGTGGTGACCGATTCAGCCTCGCGCTGGCGTTTCTTTTCGGCTTCCTGTTGTGCAATCAAGGCTTTCTGGCGCGCCTGCTCGGCTTCTCGGGCCTGGCGGGCGAGGGTTTCTTCAATGGTCTTGAGGACTTTAGCCAGATCCGCCTGATCCTGCTCGCGGGCTTGCAACTTTTGATCGCGGTTTTTGACATCGGTGTTGAGCTTGGCCAGTACTTGCTGGCGTTCGGCGCGGACTTTGTCGAGCTCGGCGCGCTGAGTGTCGAGGCTGCTTTTTTGCGCCAACAACTCAGCCTGCTGTTGATTGATGTCGGTTTCGACATTGGCCAATTGGCGCAGTGTTTCGTTGAAACCCTTGAGTTGCGCCATTCGCGCCTGGCTCAAGTAGTCGTAATAGGTGAGGGTTCGGGCGAACTTCTCGGGATTTTGCTGGTTGAGCAGCAGCTTGAGGTATTCCTGATGGCCGCCTTGATAGGCGGCGCGCGCTTGAATGGCGATCAGGCGTTGCTGTTCAATTTTTGCGCTGTGGAGTTTTTTTTTCTCGCTATCTAGGCGCAGCAGCTCGCCTTCACTCTTTTTTAGTTCTTTTTGCAGGGCATCAACCTGCTTCTCCAGTTTGCCGATTTCGGTTTCGGTACCGCGCAGGTCTTTCTGCACGCCGGATTTTTCTTCCTGGAGTTTGCCAAGCAGCTTTTTAAGCTCGCCGATGTCCTGGCGTGTGGCGTCCAGTTGCTGTTGAGTTTGCGCGCGCTCGTCGGCAAAGGCCGGTTGGAGCAGGCATGTCAGAGTCAGGGCTATAAGGGCGCGAAGCATGGGGCGGGCGACACCTGGGGAACGGGACGGCCTAGTATGCCCGCCATCGTCACCTATAAGAAATGGATGAAAGTTAAATTGTATTTGACCCATCCCGTAGCAGTTGCCGAAGGCTACGTCCGGTCGCGCAGCGATCGTAAATGCTGTGCACGCGGTCCACCTGAGTGGTCGCGGTACCTGAATTTACGACGACTTCGTCGCCGGACGCCGCCTTCGGCAGCTGCTACGGGTGTTACACCAACATTACGCGTCGACCAAAATGGTCTTACCGGTCATCTCTTGAGGCTTTGGCAGCCCCAGCAGCTTGAGCATAGTCGGCGCAACGTCAGCCAGGACGCCGCCATCGCGAACCTTGAACGCACGCTTTCCGACATAAATAAACGGCACAGGTTCACAGGTATGAGCCGTATGGGCCTGCCCGGTGGTGTCATCAGACATTTGCTCAACGTTGCCGTGGTCTGCGGTGATCAGCGCTTCGCCGCCCACTTTGTCCAGCGCCTCGACGATGCGGCCAACACAGGCATCCAGGCATTCAACGGCTTTAACGGCCGCACTGAACACACCGCTGTGGCCCACCATGTCGCCGTTCGCGTAGTTGACAACAATCACGTCATAGCGCTGATGCTCGATGGCATCGACGATTTTGTCGGTCACTTCGGGTGCGCTCATTTCAGGCTGCAAGTCGTAAGTGGCGACTTTAGGCGATGGCACCAGAATACGTTCTTCGCCCGGGAAGGGTTCTTCACGACCGCCGGAGAAGAAGAAGGTGACGTGGGCGTATTTCTCGGTTTCGGCAATGCGCAGCTGGGTTTTGCCGTTTTTCGCCAGATAGTCGCCCAGTACGTTTTCCAGGCTGCCCGGCGCGAAAGCACTCGGGGCAGGAATGCTGGCTGCATATTGAGTGAGCATCACGAACTCGGCCAATTTTGGTTGGCGGGCACGTTCGAATGCATTGAAATCGTCTTCAACGAAAGCGCGAGTCAGCTCGCGGGCGCGGTCGGCGCGGAAATTCATGAAGACCACGGCGTCGCCGTCTTCGACCTTGACCGGTTCGCCAATAGTCGTGGCTTTGACGAATTCGTCGCTTTCACCGCGAGCGTAGGCCGCTTCCAGTCCTTCTTGTGCGGTGGCAGCGTTGAACTCGCCTTTGCCGTCGACAATCAGGTTGTAGGCTTGAGCCACACGGTCCCAGCGATTATCGCGGTCCATGGCGAAATAGCGACCAATCAGGCTGGCAATACGGCCTTTGCCTAAATCTTTGAAAGCTTCATCCAGCAGCTCGATGGAGGACGATGCACTTTTTGGCGGGGTGTCGCGGCCATCGAGGAAGGCGTGCAGGTAGATTTTTTCTGCACCGCGCTTGAACGCCAATTCGGCCATGGCGATGAGGTGGTCCTGGTGGCTGTGAACGCCGCCGTCCGACAGCAGGCCCAGAATATGCACGGCCTTGCCTGCACCCACGGCTTTATCGACCGCTGCACAGAGGGTCGGGTTCTCGAAGAACTCGCCATCCATTATCGACTTGGTGACGCGGGTGAAATCCTGATACACCACGCGGCCGGCGCCGAGGTTCATGTGGCCCACCTCGGAGTTACCCATTTGCCCGTCCGGCAGACCGACATCCATGCCTGAACCTGAGATCAGGCCGTTTGGCATGTTCGCGACAAGACGATCAAGTACCGGTTTCTTGGCCGCATACACGGCATTGCCTTCGTGGCTTTCACTGTGACCGAAGCCATCCAGGATGATCAGTACCAAAGGTTTAGGCGTGGTAGTCATAGATCCCACTCGTGGCTGGTTTATTAGAGAGTACTAAGAGGACGCGCAGTTTAAAGCGAAGTTCATGTGACGTCACCGCCGGGCGGGGTTTGGCCGACCAAGGTGGCTGTGTATACTGGCCCACATTTTACGACCCTGGAACCTTCTGATGGTTGATCACCTGATTACATTTGCCACTGCTCACTACCTGCTTGTAGGCGCGTTTGTCATCCTGTTGGCGCTGTTGATTGCTCACGAGATGAGCCGTGGCGGGCGCAGCATCAGCACCGGCGAGCTGACCGGCCTGGTCAATCGCGACGAAGGCGTGGTGATTGATATTCGCCCGGCCAAGGACTTTGCTGCGGGCCACATTGTAGGCGCCCTGAACATTCCGCAAGACAAGCTGATTGCGCGCATGGCCGAGCTGGACAAGTTCAAAGGCAAAACCATCATTCTGGTGGATGCTGCGGGTCAGCATTCGGGCGGTCATGCCCGTGAACTGCTCAAGGCCGGCTACAACGCCGCCAAGCTGTCCGGCGGTATTTCCAGCTGGCGCGCCGATAACCTGCCTGTGGTGAAGTAAGCATGTCCAAGGTTATCGTTTACTCCAGCGACTATTGCCCTTATTGCTCGCGAGCCAAGTATTTGCTTGAGCAAAAGGGTGTTGCCTTCGAAGAAATCAAAGTCGACGGCAAGCCTCAGATCCGCGCCGAAATGGCCCAAAAAGCAGGCCGCACGTCAGTCCCGCAAATCTGGATTGGCGACCTGCACGTGGGGGGTTGCGATGACCTGTTTGCCCTGGAGCGCGCAGGTAAATTAAATGCGCTGCTCGGCCTCTGACGCTCTTTCTCTCTAAGCCCAAGATCAACAAGGATCTGTGATGACTGACCAACAGAACACCGCTGCTGTTAGCGATGAAGACACTGCTCCACAATTCTCGCTGCAACGTATTTACGTGCGTGACTTGTCGTTCGAAGCGCCGAAAAGCCCTGCCATTTTCCGTCAGGCATGGGAGCCAAGCGTTGCTCTGGACCTGAACACCCGTCAAAAGCCATTGGAAGACGACTTCCACGAAGTGGTCCTGACGTTGTCGGTTACCGTTAAAAACGGTGAAGAAGTGGCCTTCATTGCTGAAGTTCAGCAAGCGGGTATCTTCCTGATCAAAAACCTGGATGCGGGTTCGATGAGCCACACCCTGGGTGCGTTCTGCCCGAACATCCTGTTCCCGTATGCCCGCGAAACCCTGGACAGCCTGGTGGTTCGCGGCTCGTTCCCGGCATTGATGCTGGCTCCGGTGAACTTCGATGCCTTGTACACGCAAGAAATGCAGCGTATGCAAGAAGAAGGTTCGCCGACGGTTCAATAACCGTTCGATAAATAAAAAAGCGCCTTTAACGGCGCTTTTTTTATGCGGAGCATGACGTATCCGTAGCAGCTGCCAAGGGCGGCGTCCGGCGACGCAGTCGTCGTAAAAGCGCCTATCACGGTCTTTCTGATGATCGTGCTTTTAGGGTTTACGATCGCTGCGCGACCGGACGCAGCCTTCGGCAGCTGCTACAGGTGCGGTGCGCTATTTGAACCCCAACTGTCGCCACGCTTCATAAACGGCCACTGCCACAGTGTTGGACAGATTAAGGCTGCGGCAGCCTTCGCGCATGGGCAGGCGCAGGCGGTGTTCGCTGTCGAGTGGGTCGAGTACCTCGGGCGGCAAGCCACGGCTTTCAGGGCCGAAGATAAACGCATCGCCCTCGGCGAACTGAACGTCGTGGAACGGCTTGGAGCCTTTGGTGGTAAACGCGAACAGACGCGGGTGGCCCAGACTCTCAAGGCAGCTGGCCAGATCAGCATGACGCTTGAGCGGCGCGTACTCGTGGTAGTCGAGTCCGGCACGGCGCAAGCGCTTGTCGTCCAGTTCAAAACCGATAGGCTCGATCAAATGCAGGTGGCAGCCACTGTTGGCGCACAGCCTGATAATGTTGCCGGTATTCGGCGGAATTTCTGGTTGAAAAAGGATGACGTGAAACATGCACGGCTCCGAATATGAGGATGGGCGCGATTCTACGCCTGAAGAAGACCCGCGACCTAAACTCTGGCCGCGGGTTTTAGGATCTTTGGCGATTGTCGGTTTTATGGTGGGCCTGATGATTGGCCGATTGACCACGCCAGACCCCATCGAATTGCAGCAGATAGAGGTGATGCCAGGTGCGTTGGTGGTGTGGTTCAGCGGTGAGCCCAAACTGCATGGTGAGGTAGTTGATGGCACTCTGGGGTTGCTGTTCGATGCCAAGGGCGCGGTGCAGAACGGTCAGTTAATGCTTAACGGCAAAACCGTGAACTGGCGGGTGCGGGTGACGGATGGTGGGTTGTTGCTGACGTTGGTGGCGGCCCGTGCCTTGCAGGGCGACTGGGCCGGGGCGCCGCAGGATGGGCGCTGGCGGTTGCAGGTGAACCTGCGAGAGCAATAAAAGAGGGAATGACGGCCTGCCTGTACCGGTTCCCCGAAAGCGTTGTGCGCGTTGATGCAAGCGTCATCAAGGCTGCGGTGTAAAAGTGGGGAGTCTTGACCTGCCTGTATCAAGGTCCCCTAAAGCGGTGTGGCTTGTTATAGATATTGCAGGGCGCGTGCCAGTTTTGGATTTCTTCTGAATAAAATGCAAAAGCCCCGAAATTCGGGGCTTTTTAACGGTGCACGTTGCATGCGTTGGAGTTGGCTATAAGCCTTGAGCTAGAGCGGTGCACGATAATGGTGCGGTGTGCTTTTGAGTGGTGCGGGTAGAGCAAAAGCCCCTCACCCCAGCCCTCTCCCAGAGGGAGACGGGGCTAAAGGCAGATTTGCGCAACGCCACCGATCCAGTCTCCTCTCCCAGAGGCAGAAGGAGTTTGATCCGCTTTTGCTTTAGTCCCCTCTCCCTTTGGGAGAGGGTTAGGGTGAGGGCGCTTTTGATCTGCCTTACGCTTCATCACCCTCTTCTTCGTCGCCATCTATCTTCATGCCCAGTTCCTTGATCTTGCGCGTCAAGGTGTTGCGTCCCCAGCCCAGCAGCACAGCCGCATCGCGTCGGCGACCGGCAGTGTGCTTGAGCGCGGTTTCAATCATGATCCGCTCAAAGGTCGGCACAGCGCTGTCCAGCAGGTTCGACTGGCCACGGGCCAGCGCTTGATCAGCCCATTGACGCAGGGCTTGCTCCCAGTTGGTCACCGGCGAACTGTCTTGTTGCAGGTTCAGCAACTCAGGGGGCAAGTCGCTGATATGCACTTCGCGACCCGACGCCATGACCGTAATCCAGCGGCAGGTGTTCTCCAGCTGACGCACGTTGCCAGGCCACGGCAGGTTTTTAAGGTATTGCTCGGTCTCTGCCTTGAGCAATTTGGGCTCCACGGACAACTCTTGGGCGGCACTGCTGAGGAAGTGCCGGGTCAAGGTCGGGATGTCTTCGCGGCGATCTGAGAGGCGCGGAATATGGATGCGAATCACGTTCAGACGATGAAACAAGTCTTCGCGAAATTTGCCAGCCTGCACCAGTGTTTCAAGATTCTGGTGCGTGGCGGCAATGATGCGTACGTCGACTTTGACCGGCGTATGCCCGCCCACACGATAAAACTCGCCATCCGCCAATACCCGCAGCAGGCGGGTTTGGGTATCGGCCGGCATGTCGCCGATTTCATCCAGAAACAAGGTGCCGCCGTCAGCCTGTTCAAAGCGCCCACGACGCAGGTTGGCGGCGCCGGTGAAGGCCCCTTTTTCGTGACCGAACAGCTCGGACTCCATCAAGTCTTTGGGGATGGCGGCCATGTTCAACGCGATAAACGGTGAAGCCGCGCGCGGACTGTGGCGATGCAAGGCGTGAGCCACCAGCTCTTTGCCCGTGCCCGATTCGCCATTGATCAGCACCGTAATGTTGGAGTGGCTAAGACGGCCAATGGCGCGAAACACTTCTTGCATCGCCGGCGCTTCGCCAATGATCTCTGGGGTGCGGGCCAGCGCTGGCGTCACCGCCAGGCCTTGTTGTTCCTGAGCATGCTGATTGGCACGCTTGACCAGTGACACCGCTTCATCCACGTCAAACGGCTTGGGAAGGTACTCAAACGCGCCACCCTGATAGGACGCCACCGCACTGTCCAGATCGGAATGGGCGGTCATGATGATCACCGGCAGGCGAGGGTGCTGCTCGCGGATCTTGGCCAGCAAATCCAGACCGCTGGCGCCGGGCATGCGAATGTCTGAAATGATCACATCAGGCTGCTGGCGAGCGAGGCGGCTCATCACGCCATCGGCGCTGTCGAAGCTTTGTGTGGTCATGCCTTCCTGTTGCAAGGCTTTTTCCAGTACCCAGCGGATTGAACGGTCGTCGTCGACGATCCACACGGTTTCACTTCGGCTCATGTCGATGCGGCTCCTTGTTCCAGTGGTAGAAAGATCGAGAAGAGTGTGTGGCCGGGGTGGCTCTCACACTCGATCAACCCCTGGTGCTGACTGATGATGTTCTGGGTGATGGCAAGGCCCAGCCCTGTGCCGTCCGGGCGGCCGCTGACCATCGGGAAAAACAGGGTGTCTTGCAACTCGGCCGGAATGCCCGGCCCGTTGTCGATAATTTCGATTTTTGTCACCAGGCGATGGCGAATATGGCCAATAGTGAACTGGCGCATGGCGCGGGTACGCAGGCTGATACGGCCCAATCGCAGCTCGTTCTGGCTACCGATGGCCTGCATGGCATTGCGCACAATATTGAGCACGGCTTGAATCATTTGTTCGCGGTCGATCAGCAGGTCAGGCAGGCTGGGGTCGTAGTCGCGCACCAGCGTAATACTGCCCTGTGTTTCCGCTTCAACCAGATTGCACACCCGCTCCAGCACTTCGTGAACATTGGTCATCGACAGCGATGGCAATTTGTTCGAGCCCAGCATGCGATCCACCAGATTGCGCAGGCGGTCGGCTTCTTCAATGATCACGTTGGTGTAGTCGCGCAGGCTTTCGTCGGGCAACTGACGGGCCAGCAATTGCGCCGCGCCACGAATGCCGCCCAAGGGATTTTTGATTTCATGGGCTAACCCGCGCACCAGCATCTTGCTGGTCTCCTGTTTGGACAACTGCGCTTCTTCTTTAGTTATTCGCAGCAGACGGTCTCGCGGGTGGACTTCAAGCAGCAGCATGGTGCCACTGTTGCTCAGGATCGGCGTGACCGCGTAATCCACGGTCAGCGTCTGCCCGGTCAGCGACGTCAGCATGGCTTCGCGCTTGGTGAACGGATGGGCCTGTTCGACCGCTTGACGCAGCGAATGCAGCGCTTCGGTGGACTCAGTGAACAATTCGCTGATGAATTGTCCATGACTGCGCTGCCCGCTGATGGCCAGCAGCATTTCCGCTGCCGGGTTCATGTACTCAAGGCGCAAAGAATCATTGAGCAACAGCGTGGCAGTGGTCAGATTGTCGAGTAACAGTCGGTGCAGGGCATCACTGATGGTCATGGGCCAATCCCGGATTGCTTGCGCGGGTTACACGCTGAGACAAAGAAAATGCAAAAACCAAACCAAGGCTCTTAAAAGAAGCGTTAATCGCCTGAATTCAGCACTTGGAGCCCATAAAGGTGGCGTAATGACAGCTTTATGGCGCCGCTTCGACCCAATGTGGGATGCGAATTGAATTTTTCAGGTATTGATGCACCAATATAGTGCATGTTTGAAGTTGGGTTCAGCTTGCCTTGCAAATTCATCCGCGCGACGAAATCCGCCCATAAAAAAACCTCCCGAAGGAGGTTTTTTTAATTCACGCCGGTTTAGCCCGGAGTGTCTGGATTAGCAGCTGTAGTACAGCTCGTATTCCAGTGGGTGTACGAAGGTACGTACTTTGATTTCTTCTTCGCTTTTCAGGGCGATGTAAGCGTCGATGAAGTCGTCGCTGAATACGCCGCCTTTGGTCAGGAACGCACGGCCCTTGTCCAGTTCTTCCAGCGCTTCTTTCAGGCTGCCACACACTTGCGGGATCTCTTTCGCCTCTTCAGGCGGCAGGTCGTACAAGTTTTTGTCAGCGGCGTCGCCAGGGTGAATCTTGTTCTGAATACCGTCCAGACCGGCCATCATCAGTGCCGCGAAGCACAGGTATGGGTTAGCTGCCGGGTCCGGGAAGCGTGCTTCGATACGGCGAGCTTTAGGGCTGGACACGTAAGGAATACGGATCGACGCGGAACGGTTACGGGCCGAGTAGGCCAGCATGACCGGCGCTTCGAAGCCTGGCACCAGACGCTTGTAGGAGTTGGTGGCCGGGTTGGTGAAACCGTTCAGGGCTTTACCGTGCTTGATGATGCCGCCGATGAAGTACAGAGCGGTGTCGGACAGACCGGCATAACCTTCGCCAGCGAAGGTGTTCTTGCCATCTTTGGAGATGGACATGTGAACGTGCATACCCGAACCGTTATCGCCGTACAGAGGCTTGGGCATGAAGGTAGCGGTACGGCCGTAAGCGTCTGCAACGTTGTGTACGCAGTACTTCAAGGTCTGAACTTCGTCAGCCTTTTTCACCAGTGTGTTGAACTGCACGCCAATTTCGTTCTGGCCAGCGGTTGCCACTTCGTGGTGGTGAACTTCAATAACCAGACCCATTTCTTCCATGGCGTTGCACATGGAGGTACGGATTTCGTGGTCATGGTCGAATGGCGGAACCGGGAAGTAGCCACCTTTGATGCCTGGACGGTGGCCGCGGTTGCCGCCTTCCACGTCCTGGTCGGACATCCACGAACCTTGTTCAGAGTAGATTTTGAACATGGAGCCGGAAATGTCGGACTTGAATTTCACTTCGTCGAAGATGAAGAACTCTGGCTCCGGGCCTACGAACACGGTGTCACCGATACCGGTGGACTTCAGGTATTCCTCGGCACGGGTCGCAATGGCGCGTGGGTCGCGGTCATAGCCTTGCATGGTCGACGGTTCGATGATGTCGCACACCAGGATCAGCGTAGGCTGTTCGGTGAACGGGTCCAGAACAGCCGTGCTGTCGTCTGGCAGCAGGATCATGTCGGACGCTTCGATGCCTTTCCAGCCAGCAATGGAGGAGCCGTCGAACATTTTGCCGTCGGTGAAGAAGTTTTCATCCAGCGCATCACGGGCCGGCATGGTCACGTGGTGCTGAGTGCCTTTGGTGTCAGTGAAGCGCAGATCAATCCACTTGACGTCATGATCTTTGATGAGTTGAACCGACTTCGACATAGTGTCCTCCGGGTGGCTTAGGGCTGGTGGTTACGTGCCCTTAATAAGTGGTTGATGCCGGCGCGAATACTCTGCCAAGGCAACCTGCCTCACAAGGGAGCAAATTGCATGCCAGTGCCCCGACTTGCCCCAATCTCAGGCAACTAGCGACGTAGACTACCGATAAGCACCCTTAATCGCACTTAAATGAAGCGATTAAGACCATAAATGCTCTGTTTTGGTGCGACCAAAACCGTTTGTACGATAACTGGTTAAACCTTGAGCAATTTCCGCTATAATCCGCGCCCCCCTTTTTTGGTAGGCTGCTCGCGCGCTGTTTTCATGAAACTAATCGTTAAAGTCTTCCCCGAAATCACTATCAAGAGCCGTCCGGTTCGGATGCGTTTCGTCCGTCAATTGGCCAAAAACATCCGTGCTGTGCTCCGCGATCTGGACCCGGCCGTGGTGGTGACAGGTGTGTGGGACAACATCGAGCTGCAAACGCGCGTTACTGACCCCAAAGCCTTGAAGGAGATGACCGAGCGCCTGAGCTGCATGCCCGGCATCGCGCATTTTCTGCAAGTCGACGAGTACCCGTTGGGTGACTTCGACGACGTCGTTGAAAAGTGCAAATTGCACTTTGGCGATGCGTTGGCGGGCAAGATTTTTTCAGTGCGCTGCAAGCGTGCCGGCAAGCACCCGTTTACCTCGATGGAAATCGAAAAATACGTCGGCAGCAAGCTGCGACGTGAGTGCGGTGCGGCCGGAATCGACCTGAAAAAGCCGGAAATCGAAGTCCGCTTCGAAATTCGCGACCAACGGTTGTTTGTGATTCACAGCCAACACGACAGCATTGGCGGCTTCCCGCTGGGCTCGCTGGATCAGACCCTGGTCTTGATGTCCGGCGGCTTCGATTCTACCGTGGCGGCTTACCAGGTCATGCGCCGCGGCCTGATGAGCCACTTCTGCTTCTTCAACCTCGGCGGGCGCGCCCATGAGCTGGGCGTGATGGAAGTCGCGCACTATATCTGGAAGAAGTACGGCAGCTCCCAGCGTGTGCTGTTTGTCAGCGTTCCGTTTGAAGAAGTGTTGGGCGAAATTCTCGGCAAAGTCGATAACAGTCATATGGGCGTCATTTTGAAGCGTATGATGTTGCGCGCTGCCACCCGTATCGCTGAACGACTGGAAATCGAAGTACTGGTCACCGGCGAAGCCATTTCTCAGGTGTCGAGCCAGACGCTGCCCAACTTGTCGCTGATTGACTCGGCTACTGACAAGCTGGTGTTGCGTCCGCTGATCGTCAGCCACAAGCAAGACATCATTGATCAGGCAGAAGCCATCGGCACGGCCGACTTCGCCAAGCACATGCCTGAATATTGCGGGGTGATTTCGGTCAACCCCAAGACCCACGCCAAGCGCAACCGCGTGGAGTATGAAGAACAACAGTTTGATATGGCCGTGCTTGAGCGTGCGCTTGAGCGGGCCAAACTGGTGCCGATTGATCGGGTAATCGATGAATTGGGCCAGGACTTGCAAGTCGAAGAAGTCAGCGAAGTGCTGGCGGGCCAGATCGTGATCGACATCCGTCACCCGGATGATCAGGAAGATCGACCGCTGGAACTGGCTGGCATCGAAGTACAAGCGTTGCCGTTCTATGCTTTGAACAGCCGCTTCAAGGAACTGGATGACACCCGTCAGTACCTGTTGTATTGCGACAAAGGCGTGATGAGTCGCCTGCATGCTCACCATTTGCTCAGTGAGGGACATGCCAATGTGCGCGTTTATCGACCGAGCTAAGAGCCCGGGGCTGTATGCCTGTGGCCTGCGTCACCGGCCCCCCGACGCCGCCGTCAAGCTGTAACGGCTTTGCCGGACTCTACTGTTAATCGCTGCCACGACCTGTCAGCACACCGAATCCTCTGATCGAGATACACAAGTGATCGAAAATCTACGTAACATCGCCATCATTGCTCACGTTGACCACGGTAAAACCACCCTGGTAGACAAACTCTTGCGTCAATCCGGCACTCTGGAGCGCGGCGAGCTTAACGACGAACGCGTGATGGACTCCAACGACCAGGAGAAAGAGCGCGGTATTACCATTCTGGCGAAAAACACCGCCATCAACTGGAACGGCTACCACATCAACATCGTGGATACCCCGGGCCACGCCGACTTCGGCGGTGAAGTAGAACGCGTAATGTCGATGGTTGACTCCGTTCTGCTGCTGGTTGACGCTCAAGACGGCCCTATGCCGCAAACCCGTTTCGTGACCAAAAAGGCCTTCGAAGCCGGCCTGCGTCCAATCGTGGTCATCAACAAGGTTGACCGTCCAGGCGCGCGTCCGGACTGGGTTCTGGATCAAATCTTCGACCTGTTCGACAACCTGGGTGCTACCGAAGAACAGCTGGACTTCAAAGTGGTTTACGCCTCTGCCCTGAACGGTATTGCTGGTCTTGACCACACCGACATGGCTGAAGACATGACCCCGCTGTACCAGTCGATCGTCGACAACGTACCAGCACCTGCTGTTGACCGTGACGGTCCGTTCCAGATGCAAATCTCGGCACTGGACTACAACAGCTTCCTGGGCATTATCGGTGTTGGCCGTATCGCTCGTGGTCGCGTCAAGCCGAACACCCCGGTTGTTGCTATCGACGCTGACGGCAAGCGCCGTAACGGTCGTATCCTGAAGCTGATGGGTCACCACGGTCTGCACCGTGTAGACGTTGAAGAAGCAGCTGCTGGCGACATCGTTTGCATCAGCGGTATGGATTCGCTGTTCATCTCCGACACCCTGTGTGATCCGATGAACGTTGAAGCGATGAAGCCGTTGACCGTTGACGAGCCAACCGTTTCCATGACGTTCCAGGTAAACGACTCGCCTTTCTGCGGTAAAGAAGGCAAGTTCGTGACGTCCCGTAACATCAAGGAACGTCTGGACAAAGAGCTGCTGTACAACGTTGCACTGCGCGTTGAAGAAGGCGACTCGGCTGACAAGTTCAAAGTATCGGGCCGTGGCGAGCTGCACTTGTCCGTACTGATCGAAACCATGCGTCGTGAAGGCTTCGAAATGGGCGTTGGTCGTCCAGAAGTAATCATCCGTCTGGTTGATGGCGTTAAGCACGAACCGTTCGAAAACGTCACCATCGACACCCCTGAAGAATCTCAGGGCAAGGTGATGGAAGAAATGGGTCTGCGTAAAGGCGACCTGACCAACATGGTGCCGGATGGTAAAGGCCGTGTTCGTCTGGAATACAACATCCCTGCTCGTGGTCTGATCGGTTTCCGTAACCAGTTCCTGACCCTGACCAACGGTGCTGGCATCCTGACCTCGATCTTCGATCGCTACGACACCATGAAGTCGGGCCACATGTCCGGCCGTCAGAACGGTGTTCTGGTATCGGTTGAGACAGGCAAGGCGCTGACCTACTCCCTGGAAACTCTGCAGGCGCGTGGCAAGCTGTTCGTTGAGCACGGTCAAGAGATCTACAACGGTCAGATCGTTGGTCTGAACAGCCGTGACACCGACATGGGCGTTAACCCTACCAAGGGCAAGAAGCTCGACAACATGCGTGCTTCGGGTAAAGACGAAACCATCGCTCTGGTTCCACCTGTGAAGTTCACACTGGAACAAGCTCTGGAATTCATCCAGGACGACGAGCTGTGTGAAGTGACTCCTAAGTCCATCCGTCTTCGTAAGAAGATCCTGGACGAAGGCGAGCGTACCCGCGCTGCTAAAAAAGCCAAAAACTAAGTTAATTAGTTAGCGGTCATAAAAAACGCCCCCGGCCTTGCGGTCGGGGGCGTTTTTTTGTGTCTGGGATTTGTGTGAAGGCGGCCCCTCACGGGTGTTGCGCAGATCTGTTTTTTGCTTTTAGTCCCCTCTCCCTCTGGGAGAGGGCTAGGGTGAGGGTGCTTTTGTGCTTAAAAATCCATCAGCTTGACGCTGCTGTTCTTGCGCTCAACCGCTTTGGGGATATACGCGCAATAGCCGGGGCGCGGGCCAATTCGCGGGTGATTGCGGCAGGTGTCCGGGCGCGTTTCATAAATCGTGCACATACGCGACTTACGATCCAGATACAGGCAATCGTTATTGCTCATGCGCTGCAGGGTGAAAATCCCCGACTTCTGGTTGAAGCGCTCAACGATGCCGTCTTTCTGCAAGCGCTTGGCGATGTTCTTCGGCGGGTCGCCCAGCTCGAACTCATCGACCAGGCCAATGCGGATCAGGTCTTTGATCTTGACCTCGACCGGCAGCGTGCAGCAGCTGGAAATGCAGGAACCGCACATGGGCGCAGAGTATTTGGCCCAGGTATCGAGACGGTCGATTTCCGCGGCGGCGATCAGGTTGGACTTCATCGGACTTAGTATTCCAGCGTGCATCAGGGCGCGCGATCATACCGGGGTTGGCGAACGAGTGAACAACCATTTGCCGGTTTTTTGTACACGACCCTGTTTTAAAGCAGGGCGCCGAGCCTGTGCATGGTTTTGGGGCATCAAAGGGCGTATCCGCTCATTTTTATGAAACCCGTCAAAAAAGCCCGAATCAAAGTCCTTGGTCCTTGTCGAACCGTCTAGGCTGATTCCATTCGTTCTTCAAATCGCTCCATCTCGATTGAGGTTGTATCGATGTCCCAGGAACCGCTTGTTAGTGACGATCAAGTAGCGGCGTTTCGTAACGCTGTGATCACCAAATTGACCTACGCGGTGGGAAAAGACCCGGAACACGCGTTTGACCACGACTGGTTTGAAGCGGTCGCCCTGGCCGCGCGCGACCATATGGTCGAGCACTGGATGGACAACACCCGGCAGATTTATCGCAAAGACCAAAAGCGCGTGTACTACCTCTCGCTGGAATTTCTGATCGGGCGCTTGCTCTACGACAGCCTCAGCAACCTCGGCCTGCTGGAGATCGCGCGTGAGGCCATGAGCGAGTTGGGCGTCGATCTGGAACGTATTCGCCTGCTGGAGCCGGATGCGGCGCTGGGTAACGGCGGCCTCGGGCGTCTGGCGGCGTGCTTTATGGAAAGTATGTCGACCCTGGGCGTGGCTGCACACGGCTATGGCATTCGCTATGAGCACGGGCTCTTTCGCCAAAGCATTGTCGACGGTTGGCAGCAAGAGCAAACCGAGAACTGGCTCGACTTCGGCAACCCTTGGGAGTTTGAACGCGCCGAAGTGCTGTACTCCATCGGCTTCGGCGGTTCGGTGGAATCCAAAGAAGACGAGCAAGGCCAGTTGCGGCAAATCTGGTGGCCCGGCGAAACCGTGCGCGCCATCGCCTATGACACCCCTGTGGTGGGCTGGCGTGGAGCCAGCGTCAACACCTTGCGCTTGTGGCGGGCGAGGGCGCTGCACGACCTGAATCTGGGACGCTTCAATGCCGGAGACCATTTGGGCGCGGTGGCAGAAGTGGTGCGCGCCGAGAGCATCTCCCGCGTTCTGTACCCGGCGGACAGCAACGAAGCGGGGCAAGAGCTGCGCTTGCGTCAGGAATACTTCTTTGTTTCGGCTTCACTACAGGACTTGCTGCGCCGCCATTTGCACGCGCACGTGAACCTGTTGAACCTGGCCGATCACGTGTCCATCCAACTCAATGACACGCATCCCTCAATCGCTGTGGCCGAGTTGATGCGCATCCTGGTCGATGAGCACGGCATGACGTGGGCCGTCGCGTGGCAAATCACCGTCGATACCCTGTCTTACACCAACCACACCTTGCTGCCGGAGGCGCTGGAAACCTGGCCGGTGGCGTTGATGGAGCGCCTATTGCCGCGGCATATGCAGATCATCTACTTGATCAACGGCTATCACATTGATTCGCTGCGTGAGAAAGGTGTGCATGATTTTGACGTGCTGCGTGCCGTGTCGTTGATCGAGGAAGATCACGGCCGCCGGGTGCGCATGGGTAATCTGGCGTTTCTCGGTTGCCATAGCGTCAACGGGGTGTCCGGGCTGCACACCCAACTGATGCGCAGCACCGTGTTCGCCGAGATGCACAAGCTGTATCCCGACCGGATCAACAACAAGACCAATGGGGTGACGTTCCGCCGCTGGCTGTTCCAGGCTAATCCGCCGCTGACCGCCATGCTGGTCGATGCGTTAGGCGCGGATGTGCTGGATGAAACCGAGCACAAACTGATCAAGCTGGAACCTTTCGCCGAACGTGCAGACTTCCGCAAAAAATTCGCCGAGCAGCGCCTGCAAAATAAATGCACCTTGGCGGCGCTGATTTATGAGCGTTTGGGCGTCGTGGTCAACCCTGAAGCGATGTTCGATGTGCAGGTCAAACGCATCCACGAGTACAAACGCCAGTTGCTCAATTTGCTGCACACCGTGGCCCTGTATCAGGCGATTCGTGCCGAGCCGGGCAATCACTGGGTGCCCCGGGTGAAAATTTTTGCGGGCAAGGCGGCAGCCAGCTACGACCAGGCCAAACTCATCATCAAGCTGGCCAACGACATCGCCCGTACCGTTAATAACGACCCGACGGTGCGTGGATTGCTCAAAGTCGTATTTATCCCCAACTACAACGTCAGCCTGGCCGAGAACATCATCCCGGCGGCGGACTTGTCCGAGCAGATCTCCACCGCAGGTTTCGAAGCATCGGGCACCAGCAACATGAAGTTTGGCCTTAACGGCGCGTTGACCATCGGCACAATGGATGGCGCCAACGTGGAAATGTGTGAACGGGTAGGGGCCGAAAACATGTTCATCTTCGGCCTCAGTTCGCAACAGGTTGAAGCGCGCCAACGCAGCGGTGACTTTAATGCGGCGCCGGATGTTGCCGCCTCGCACCGGCTCAATGATGTGTTGCAGGCGATCCGCAGCGGCGTGTTTTCCCATGATGACCCGGCGCGCTACACGGCCATGATTGATTCATTGATCAACTATGACCGCTTTTTGGTCTGCGCTGACTTCGACTCCTATTGGGCGGCGCAGATGCGCGTCGAACACCTGTGGCATGACAAGGATGCCTGGTGGCGCACGTCAGTGCTGAACACCGCGCGCATGGGCTGGTTCTCCTCGGACCGCACCATTCGCGAATACGCCACCGAAATCTGGAAAGCGCTGTAAGTGGGGGATTTCACCCTTCAACTGAACCCGTTCGGTCAGTTCTGAGTCTGATTAGAAGATTTGCACGGCAACTCGCGTTAAACTGCGCGGGTTTTCGCCCCCTCCCCCTAGTTCGGAGCCTTACATGTCCCGCGTTACCCTGAGTCGCTATCTGATCGAGCAGACCCGCAGCAACAACACCCCTGCTGATTTGCGTTTCCTCATCGAAGTGGTGGCGCGTGCTTGCAAAGAGATCAGCCACGCCGTGTCCAAAGGCGCCCTGGGTGGTGTTTTGGGCAGCATGGGCACTGAAAACGTACAAGGTGAAGTGCAGAAAAAACTCGACGTGATTTCCAACGAAATCCTGCTCGAAGCCAACGAATGGGGCGGTCACCTGGCCGGCATGGCGTCCGAAGAAATGGACAATGCCTACCAGATCCCGGGCAAATACCCGAAAGGCGCCTACCTGCTGGTGTTCGACCCACTGGACGGTTCGTCCAACATCGACATCAACGCACCGGTTGGCACCATCTTTTCGGTACTGCGTTGCCCGAACGAATACCTGAGCCAGAACGAAGCGCTGAATGAAAAAGCCTTCCTGCAGCCGGGTACCGAGCAAGTGGCTGCCGGTTACGCCATCTACGGCCCTCAGACCATGCTGGTACTGACCTTGGGCGACGGTGTCAAAGGCTTCACCCTGGACCGTGAAATGGGCAGCTTCGTCCTGACCCACGAAGACATCACCATCCCTGAAAGCACCCAGGAATTCGCCATCAACATGTCCAACCAGCGTCACTGGGAAGCCCCGGTACAGCGCTACGTTGACGAGCTGCTGGCAGGCGAGGAAGGCCCGTTGAAGAAGAACTTCAACATGCGCTGGGTCGCGGCCATGGTGGCCGATGTTCACCGCATCCTGACCCGTGGCGGCTTGTTCATGTACCCACGTGACAGCCGTGAGCCTTCCAAGCCGGGCAAACTGCGCCTGATGTACGAAGCCAATCCGATGTCGTTCCTGGTTGAGCAAGCAGGCGGCGCATCCACCGACGGCCATCAGCGCATTCTCGACATCCAGCCAGAAGGCCTGCACCAGCGCGTAGCGGTGTACCTGGGCTCGAAAGAAGAAGTGGCGCGCATCACCGCTTACCACAAAGCGTAAGTTGTACCCGTCCTCGTAGCAGCTGCCGAAGGCTGCGATCGGGGGCGAAGCCGCCGCAAAATCAGCAATCGCGGTCTATCTGGTAGACCGCGATTTTAGCCTTTACGATCCCTACGCGATCGGACGCAGCCTTCGGCAGCTGCTACGAAATTCACTTGCCTCTACCCCCGCCAAAACAAATCCTTCCCCCCTGCGGGAACCCCTTCGCGTTTATCTCTTCTAAGCTTGCAGCAGGCAGCGATGCCGACTTTCTTTCTCAGGAGCTTTTCCATGAAGTTGCGTTCTTTGGCATTGTTGTCGTTCTGTGTGTTGTTAGCGGCCTGCAGCAAGGTCAATCAAGAGAACTACTCCAAACTTTCGGCAGGTATGACCAAGGCGCAAGTGGAGCAATTGCTGGGTTCGCCCACTGAATGTTCAGGCGCGCTGGGCATGTCGAGCTGCACATGGGGCGATCAAAAAGCCTTTATCAGCGTGCAATACGCAGGCGATAAAGTGCTGATTTTCTCGGGCCAGGGTTTGAAGTAAGACTGATCAGGAGCGATTGCGATGAAACGTCTATTAGCCAGCCTTGCGGCTGCATTGGTGTTGGCAGGGTGTTCTACGTCGAGCAATGACTCAATGGCACCTAGAACGGTCGATAACGTCGACCTCAAACGCTATCAGGGCACGTGGTATGAACAGGCACGATTGCCGATGTTCTTCCAGCGTAACTGCGCCCAGTCCGAAGCCCATTACAGCTTGAAACCCGATGGCAACGTCGCGGTGCTCAACCGTTGCTTGACCGCAGAGGGTGAGTGGCAGGAAGCCAAAGGCACAGCGACCCCGCAAGTACCGGGTAAAACCGACAAATTGTGGGTCGAGTTTGATAACTGGGTGTCGACCTTGTTGCCCGGCGTGACCAAGGACGATTACTGGGTCTTGTATCTCGGCGACAACTACAGCACGGCGTTGGTGGGCAACCCTGACCGTAAATACCTGTGGTTATTGTCGCGCAAGCCGCAGATCGACCAGCAAACCCGCGATGAATTGCTCAGCAAGGCTCAGCAGCAGGGTTATGACACCACACGTTTGATCTGGCGCACGCCAGATGCGGACATGCCAAAAGGTACGAAGTAAGGCTTATGTGCCCCTCAGCGAGCGCTGAGGGGCACAGGTTTGACGCTTAACCGCGCAGCAGGGTCTTCCATGCGCGGTTCTGGTACACGGCGATCGCTTGTTGCTTGCGCGCATTGAGCAATTCGTCATTGTGCTCAGCGTCTTCGGAAATCGGCATATTGGCCAACTCCTGCAACTTGTTCATCTCACCGTACAAACGGTCCAGCTCCGGAATTTCCAGCACGTTACGCGCCAGACGCAACCAGGCCTGAATGCGCTCGATGCGCGGCAATTGCTCGGCCAGGTCTTCGGGTTGCTGCTGGTAGCGATTCAAGCGCAAAGCGATGGCTTCGTCCGACAGCAAACGTGGCAGCCAGCTGGCCAGTTGAGCGGCGCCCTGACGGTTGCCACGGGTGGTGCCGCGATCAACGGTCCAGCTGCGTTCCATCAACCAACGCGAAGTGTTCAGAGAGAACTGGCCCCAGCGTGGGTCTTCCAGTTCTTCCAGGAACTGTTCAGGCGCGGCTTTACGCACGTCTTCATCGTCCTGACCGATTTGCACCAGCGGGCGCCAGTCTTCGAGCAACGCGTCCAGCGCAGCACGCAAGGCGCTGGTGGATTGGCGTGGTGCCGCCTGACCGAGGCTGCTGACCAGCGCACGCAGGTCGATCAGTTGCTGTACCCAGTCTTGCAGCAAGCGCCAGTGGCCATTGAAGCGGTACTGCTCGGCCAGCCGCTGGCTGTTGCCCAGCAAGTGCCAGGCCAGCGCGGCGAAGGCGTCGTCCAGCGGTGTTTCAGGGGTCAGCTCGGGAGCGGGCAGGGTGACTGAGTAGCTGTTGGCGTCGAACAGGCGGTAGCCACGTTCAGCCTTGCTGATGTCACACGGCATCAGCGCCAGCTTCTCGGCCAGCTCGGCGGCCAGTTCCAGCAGAGCAGACGGCTCGCCTTCACGCAGTTCAAGTTCCAGCTCGCAGATTTCTTCTTTCTGCTTGCCGGCAATCACGTGGCCCAGATCCAGTGCGGCTTCAATCACAACTTTGGCCTTGCCGCGGCCCCAGGAAATTTCCGCGCGCTCGCGGACAAAATCGGTGGTGAAGATCGGCTTCAGGGTTTTCTTGTCCAGCTCGGCCAATTCCTCGGGCCAGCATTCGCCGTCGAGCAATTTGGTGTCGAGCTTGGCTTTGGCCAGTTTCCAGTCGTATTCGTTACGCTGCGACAGACCGGCAACGCTTTGGCCGCGGGTCTTGAGGGTTTGAATCACCTCGTCGCCATCGCGGCGCAGACGCAGGGCAACCTTGGCCTTGGCCAGATCGCGCTCAGGCGTGTCGAAGTACTGATTGAGCAACTCACGGCTTTCCCAGCCACTTTTGTTGCGCTTTTTCAGCAGAGGGTGCTCACGCAAGGCGGCGAGGGTTTCGCGGCTTACGCGCAGTTTGATTTCGGTTTCTTTGTGCATGGCCGGAAAATCCAGAAGCGGTGTGCAGCCGGGGAAAGAGTGGCTGCCAAGGCCGTGCAGTGTACAGGACTCGCCGAAGCTATGCCCCGCATGGGTTTATTCTGCGGCGCAGATGGCTCTATGATGGGCCTCGCCCAGCCAACAGGAAGTCAGCGCATGCCTTTACCTTCCCTCAAAGAGCAGTTCGCTGCCTTGATCGGCACGCCGTCGGTCAGTTGCACCCAGCCTCATCTGGATCAATCCAACCGCGCCGTGATCGACTTGCTGGCCACCTGGCTGGGGGATTTGGGCTTCAGCTGTGACATCCAACAGGTCAGCCCCGGCAAATTCAACCTGCTGGCCAGCTTTGGCAGCGGCCCCGGCGGGCTGGTGCTGGCGGGGCACAGCGACACCGTGCCGTATGACGAAGCGCTGTGGCAGACCGATCCGCTCAAGCTGACCGAAGTCGATAACCGCTGGGTCGGTCTGGGCAGTTGCGACATGAAAGGCTTTTTCGCATTGATCATCGAGGCCGTCCGCCCGTTGCTTGATCAGCCGTTCAAACAACCCCTGCTGATTCTGGCCACGTGCGATGAAGAAACCTCGATGGCCGGTGCGCGAGCGTTGGCGCAAGCGGGTCGCCCGCTGGGCCGGGCGGCGGTGATTGGCGAGCCTACGGGCCTCAAACCGATCCGCATGCACAAAGGCGTGATGATGGAGCGCATCGACATACTGGGGCGCAGCGGTCACTCCTCCGACCCCAGTCTTGGTCACAGCGCGCTGGACGCCATGCACGATGCGATGAGCGAACTCAAGGCCCTGCGCCAGCAATGGCTGGGCGAGTACCGCAACCCGCAATTCAGCGTGCCACAGCCGACCTTGAACTTCGGCTGCATCCACGGCGGCGACAACCCCAACCGCATTTGCGGCCAGTGCTCGCTGGAATTCGACCTGCGACCTTTGCCGGGGATGGACCCCGACGCGCTGCGTGCGATCATTCGCAGCAAGCTTGAACCCTTGGCCGAACGCCATCAGGTAAACATCGATTTCGCCCCTATTGCCGCGGGCGTGGCGCCGTTTGAACAGGCTGCCGACGCTGAGCTGGTTCGCGTGGCCGAACGCCTGACCGGCCATGTCGCGCAAGCAGTAGCGTTTGGCACCGAAGCGCCTTATCTTCAGCAGCTTGGCTGCGAGACCATCGTGCTGGGGCCGGGTGACATCACCTGCGCTCATCAACCGGGTGAACATCTGGAAATGTCACGTTTGCAGCCGACCGTGCGTCTACTGACACAGTTGATTGAACATTATTGCCTGACCCCGGCCCGGTAAATTGCCCGAGCCCCGCCCCGTACACACAAGGAGAGCACGCGTGTTGCCAACTTTGTTTCGACGATAACCATCAGCCCGTTGTGCGCGCGTTGTATTTGCCCTTTTTAGGCGGCTCTATTTTTAACAGGCTCTGGTTATGCACGATTACGTTAATTGGTTGCGTCACGCGTCTCCTTACATCAATGCCCACCGCGACTGCACCTTTGTCGTCATGCTCCCCGGCGACGGCGTGGCGCACCCCAACTTTGGCAACATCGTTCACGACCTGGTGCTGCTGCACAGTCTGGGCGTGCGACTGGTGCTGGTGCACGGTTCGCGTCCGCAAATCGAAAGCCGGCTGCAAGCCCGTGGTCTGGTGCCGCATTACCACGACGGCCTGCGCATCACCGATGCGCCGACCCTTGAGTGCGTGATCGACGCTGTGGGCCAGTTGCGCATTGCCATTGAAGCGCGGTTGTCGATGGACATGGCCTCCTCGCCGATGCAAGGCTCGCGCCTGCGGGTGGCCAGCGGCAATCTGGTCACGGCGCGGCCGATTGGCGTGCTCAATGGCGTGGACTATCACCACACCGGCGAAGTGCGCCGGGTTGACCGCAAGGGCATCAATCGCCTGCTGGATGAGCGTTCGATTGTATTGCTGTCGCCATTGGGCTACTCGCCCACGGGTGAGATTTTCAACCTGGCCTGCGAAGACGTCGCGACCCGTGCAGCGATTGATCTGGGCGCAGACAAACTGTTGTTGTTCGGTGCCGAGCCGGGCTTGCTCGACGAAGACGGGCGTCTGGTGCGCGAACTGCGGCCGCAACAAGTGCCCGCGCACATGAAGCGTCTGGGCAGCGATTATCAGGCTGAGTTGTTGGATGCAGCGGCGGAAGCTTGCCGGGGCGGTGTGCCGCGCAGCCATATCGTCAGCTACGCCGAAGATGGCGCGCTGCTGACCGAACTGTTCACCCGTAACGGCGGCGGTACGCTGGTGGCGCAGGAGCAGTTTGAAGTTACCCGCGAAGCGGCGATTGAAGACGTGGGTGGTTTGCTTGAACTCATCAGCCCGCTGGAAGAGCAGGGCATTCTGGTGCGCCGCTCGCGCGAAGTGCTGGAGCGCGAAATCGAGCAATTCAGCGTGGTGGAGCGTGAAGGCATGATCATCGCCTGTGCGGCGCTGTATCAGATTGCTGATTCGGACGCGGGGGAGTTGGCGTGTTTGGCGGTGAACCCGGAATACCGTCATGGTCGCCGGGGTGATGAACTGCTGGAGCGCATTGAAAGCCGTGCGCGGGCGCAGGGGTTGAAGACGCTGTTTGTACTGACGACGCGCACGGCGCACTGGTTCCGCGAGCGTGGTTTTGAGCCGAGTAGCGTAGAGCGTCTGCCGGCGGCGCGGGCTTCGCTTTATAACTACCAGCGTAATTCGAAGATCTTTGAAAAGGCGCTGTAAAGCGCCTGCGGCACCCTCACCCTAGCCCTCTCCCGGAGGGAGAGGGGACTAAAGTCAAAAGCAGATTTTCGCAACACCTCAGATCAGCCCCCTCTCCCTCTGGGAGAGGGTTGGGGTGAGGGTCTTGCGCGCTAGCCATCAAAACTCCCGTAAACACACATCATCAATGACGGCCTTGCCCATCTCACACAAATAGTACGAAGCCCAGGCATGACGCTGACTGTCTTTGCCCACAGCGGCATCAAGTGCGAGTTTCTTGGCGCAATACAACAACGCAGACACCTGCTCCAGCGCCTGACGTAAAGGCACATTGGGGTTAACGCGAAAGAGGTCGATATTGTCTTCGCCGCAAGGGCCAAAGGTCACGGCGCCGAGGGTGGTGATGGGGGGCGGTTTCATCATCAAGCGTGCTCCTAATAGGATTAAGAGCTGCCACAGTTGTGTTTAGGCAAAGGTGACAGCTGTACGCAGGCTGGAAACCGGGACAAAAGCGCAAACCCGGCAGATCCGAAGATCTCCCGCGCACAGCCGTCATAACGCGAAGGCTAATGCATATAAAACGCCAACTATCTGAGTGATAGATGGCGCCAAGGCGCGCAATTGTTATTCAGGTTTCCAGGCCCGGCCACTGTTTTTTTCAGCGACGGTGCACAGTACGCCCGCTCCTTAAATTCAGAAGTCGTCCATTGCCGCTATTCGCGTAGGAGGCAGCGCTTTTGAGTGCACGTATCTCCATTCGCGCCTAATACAAATCACTCAACAAAAAATCCACGGCCCTACAAAGACTCCAGACTCAGCTGATTTCGGCAAATTTTTTATGCCGATAACGTGCGGCGCTCTCCCCCAGGAAAGCGTCACATGGCCAGTCAGAAAGGACTCATTCGAACACGTCGGCATTCAGGGGGCGACGCGGGACAAGGTTATTCGTACTACGACGACATGACCCCCGCTGAACTCAAAGAACGCGAAGTCCTGATAACCCAGTACGAGGCCATGCAGGCGCGACAAGAAGCTTACATGGAGCGCCGCCAAGCGGATTTCGCGGAGCAGAAACGCCCTGATGCCGAGCGCCGGGGATGTGTATTCGCCAAGTCCTGCAAACTGCCCGACGCCGTAATTAACTACAACGACCCTGCAGGCTTTGTGCCCGTCGACAGCCTGAGTGATTACGGCACCTTCGCAATTTTGGGAGCCCGGCAGGCAGACAATTCCGGGTTAGTGCCACTGGAGCTAATCAGTGGCGCAGTTCCCGCGGGTGTGGGCGGTTTGGCTTTGGGCGGCGCGGCCACTGGAGCAACCGCCAGCGGAGTCGGCGCGGCCACTGGCGGAACAATGATTGCCAGCGGTTTATTAGGTTTTATTGCCTTGTTCTGGCCGTCTTCACTGGGCGACAGCGCGTTATACACCGAAGACCAACTGCGCTCACTCAAACAAGCCCGTACCCGAATGCGCTTGTACGTTGAGCCGCAGGCAGATGGTTCGCTCAAAGGGTATGGCTTCTACACTGGCTCAAAACCCGAATGGGAAATGATCGACGTCATCCAGTTCAGCCAGCGCGGCGCGCAACAGGTCGCCGACTTTGGTGACGGTGTCGAATTAATCTGGACGCCCGCGATTGATCCCACAAACACCCTCGGCATTCCACCGTTAAAAGGCGCGCCACACACCCCGCAGATCTGGATCTTCCCACCGACCAAAAACGCCGACACCATCATCGTCAACCCGATCTACCCGCCGGACTACAAAGACTTCATTCTTGTGTTCCCGGCTGACTCGGGGGTGTTGCCGCTTTATATTGTTTTGAATGTGCCGCGCAAGGGGGTAACCGAGCCCGATCATTCGTATCATTTGCCACCTAAGACCGCAGCTATTAGCGGTTTTCCAGGCCTCACCAAAGTAAAGGGCGAGACGCCTAAAGTGGGTGGTGGTGGCACTCGTGCTCGCTGGATAGATTCTAAGGGGAGGAGAGTCTATGAGTGGGATTCTCAGCATGGAGAGCTCGAAGTGTATCTAACAAGTGACGGCAGTCATTTAGGGGCGTTCGATCCTATAACGGGGCAGCAGGTGGGGCCCCCCAAAAAAAATAGAAATATCAAAAAATATTTGTGAGGTGAGTGATGGGATTAACAGTCGAGCTTTCGTGGTATGACAAAAAAACGAAATTTATTATTGAAGAAGAAACGTCTGAAGATTTTGGCAACGATTGCACTATCGTTGAGGCGCTAAGCCTTTCAATAAAAGATGATGTCAATAACGGTTGCTTTGATGTGGGGCTGGAATGGCTCACAACGTTACAGCCCTTGTTTGAGCACCGCATAGACTTAAAAGAATTCGACTACCAAGTTTCATTTAACTATAAACGTTAGCGCTTGATGAAGTGCCGGGTAGACCGGCATGTTGTTTACTTAAAACTCGCTCCTACACATGGTGCATTCAAGCGTCGCGGTGCGTCACTGAAACGCAGACTAGCCAGTCGCCCGGACAAGGACCATTGAGCCATGAAGCATGTACTGATGGGTGTTGCTAAAAATGAAGACGTTGCGTCCTTCCAACAAGAGATAGAAATATCGCTGTCGGACCTCACATTGGTTATGGGTTGGGAGGAAGACGAGGATTGTCTTTATGACTATCTACTGACAGCCCAACAAATTTCAGCTCTTGAAAAATATTGTTCTTTCGAGCTTCCGAAAGATCTTGATTTTTATCTGACGTGTAATAGTTGAAAAACTATTGTCACATGCAATAAGCGGTTGGCAGGCGCTGCTAAAACCAGCGCCTGATACGACGCCAAAAACAGGTCGAAATCGCAAATCTTCTATTTTTTCGGTTTCGGCTTTTTCGTGCAGGTGGTGATAATTTTTAAAAAAATATCTGTGAGGTGAGTGATGGGATTAACAGTCGAGCTTTCGTGGTATGACAAAAAAACAGAATTTATTGTTGAAGACGAAACGTCTGAAGATTTCGGTAAAGATTGCACTATCGTTGAGACGCTAGGACTATCAATTAAAAAAAATGTCAATAACGGTTGCTTTGATGTGGGGCGTGAATGGCTCACAACGTTGCAGCCCTTGTTTGTGCATCGCATAGACTTAAATGAATTCGACTACCAAGTTTCATTTAACTATAAACGTTAGCGCTTGATGAAGTGCCGTTTAGACCGGCATGCTGTTTACTTCAAGGCCGCGCACGCTCGCTCCTGCAAATGCGTAGGCCCATGCGCTGCGTCCTTCCAGCAAACGTTGGAACTGTCGCAGACAGCGGCAGGAGTATTGAGCCATGAATCACACAATTTGTGCCTTTGATAAAATGACAGAGCTTATGATTTTTGAAATTGAAATTCCTCAGCAAAACCATCCAAAGCTCAAGGAAATCATGGGGTGGACAGAGCCTGAGGATGAAATATTCGGATATGACCTGAGTTCTAGGCAAATTCAACTACTTGAAGAACTTCTCGGTCAGAGAATTTATGATCAGCGCTATGTTTTTCAGCTCAGCAGCTATGCCTAGTTATTGAGGGGATAGACGACACTCCGAAAAATGGCCGTAATATTAAAAAATACCTGTGAGGTTGAAAATGGGTCTTAGAGTAGAGCTTGATTGGTTTGATAAGTAAATAGAGTGCTGTGTGGGACAGGAATACTCTATTGGCGTTGGGGGAGACAGAGCGGTTATTGGACTGGCGAACAAACAAACCCTGCTGATAAGCCCCGGAGTGCTGAGCCATGATATTTATAATGGGTTTTCAGAAAGGTAAAGACGAACTGGTTTACAAGCAAAAAATAGATCTATGCGTTTCAGACTTAATTCTTATTATGCATTGGGCTGAAAGTACTGATTGTATTGGCGTGGATTTTCCAGTCTCTCCCGATCAAGCTGCGCAGATTGCGTCGCTTGTCTCAATAGAACTTCCGGATAATTTAGATTTGTACCTTGCGAATTATGCAAGTTAAGCAATTAAGCGTCGGAACTGTAGAGTACCAGCATTAGAGTTGAAGCATGAAATACGTATCAAGAGTCGACATGTCTTCCCTGAAGCAATAGGACTGAAACAATGTATTTTCAAATGACGGGTTTTTTACCGGAGCCGGACCCGGATGATTCTTTGAAATTCAAGCAGGCCTTGGGGGGAGATCTGGAGGCTGACGCACTTGAGATTATGGGTTGGAAATCGTTAGAGGACGCAGGCGGTTGGGAGACTGAGGTATCACCCGACCAAGCAATACTGTTCGCGAAGCTTTTAGGCCAGCCCCAGTTAGTAAAGTTGACGCTATTTATTGGGTGTGTCGCTTGACCTGATGGATATGAAAGTTTTGACCTCGCAGGCGCTGGTAAAGCCAGTGCCTGATACGACGCAAAAAACAGGTCGAAATCGCCAACTTCTATCTTCTCCGTTTCAGCGTGTTCGTGCATGTGGTCGTAATATCAAAAAATATCTGTGAGGTTGCACGTGGGTTTTAGAGTAGAGCTTGATTGGTTTGATAAGGAAACAGAGCGCGGTGTGGGACAGGAATACTCTATTGACTTTGGGGGAGACAGTGCGGTTATGGATAAGCTACAGATTCCTGTTGCACACAATGTAAACAATGGGGGTTTTGATATGAAAAGTGAGTGGCTTGTTGTTTTGCAGCCATTGTTCCAACATTCGATTGATATGGATATTTATGACTATCAGATTTCTTTCGTATATCGAGATCAATGATTTTTAGTGTGGAGGTGCAGCACAGGTTTTGTAGTCGCTGCCGAGGCACGTAGGCTGCGATCTGCTGCGCAAAAGTCCAGGCCGGCGGGGTGCCATTTAAACTAGTGTTGTGCTTTACGATTGTTGTGAGGTATGCGATGGGCTTGAAATTAAGACTGGCTTGGTATGACAGAAGCACAGGACAGGGAGAGGGAGTAGAGTTTTCCCAAGACTTCGGGGACGACGTGAGTGTCATGGATGAACTTGGGCTTTCAATAGATCATGACATTAATAACGGAGAATTCGATGTTGCGAATGAGTGGCTAACTATTTTGCAACCCTTGTTTATGCATTCAATAGATTTGTGTTTATTTAATTATCAGATTTCATTTAACTATAAAAATTAACGCTTGATGTAATGCTGGGTAGATTTCCATGATTTCACTTCAAGTCTGTGCATGGAAAATTAGAGAAATACAACAAGCGTGGGAAGGTTTTTGGTGAGTTGGATCCGAATACAGGCAAACAAACCACGCCTAAATAAACGAGAGGTAAAAATGGAGCTACGACTAACAGGTTTTCTCCCGGAGCCGACTGATGATGATTTGGTGAAGTACAAATTCTTATTCAAAGAAGGTCTTGAGCGTTCTGCACTCGGAATAATGGGATGGAATACTCTGGAAGAAGCTTTAGGCGGCGAAGAGGAACTTACACGTGATCAAGCAAAACTGTTCGCGAAGCTTTTAGGACAGCCCCAATTAGTAGAGTTGACGCTATTTATTGGGTGTGTCGCTTGACCTGATAGGTATGAAAGTTTTGACTGCACAGGCGCTGATAAAAAACCAGCGCCTGCAACACACCTCAGTTACTGATTGCCAAAATACTCGCCTGATACGAAGCCACAAATTGGTCGAAATCACCCTGTTCGATTTGCTCGGTTTCGATTTGTTCTTGCAGTGACGTGCGCGCTTTTTCTTCGAATGCCGTTTGCTCTTCAGCATTCAACGGCTCACTGCGAAAGTACTCGGCATGGGCCAGGCTCTGGCGCATCGAGAACTGGGCGAAGCTTTCTTTATGCTCGGCCATGCTGGCCAATACCTTGGCGGACGGTGTCAGTGACACGTCCTTGACCTTGGCCAACTGCTCGTCCAACGCTTTGCTATGTGCATCGCCGCCGTGGCTCTGGTCAAGCAAGGCCGCCAGCGGAGCAATCTGCTCCAGCAGTTCTGCCGCCCATTCCTTCATGTCGACCGCTTGCCCATCGCGTTGCAGTTGCAGGCCCGGACGGCGGCCTTCTTTGACCACACTCGCAAAGTTGGAGGTGCAACTGCTGCACTCTGCGTTATCAAATTGCGGGCTGTCGTTGAAGGCGCAGTACAGCAGGAACGCATCCAGAAAACGCGCCTCGGGCAAGTCGATACCCACCGGCAGAAACGGGTTGATGTCCAGCAAGCGCACTTCAACGTACTGCACACCACGGGCCACCAGCGCCTGAATCGGGCGCTCGCCGGTGTAGGTCACGCGCTTGGGGCGGATGTTGGAGTAGTACTCGTTTTCGATTTGCAGGATGTTGGTGTTCAGTTGCACCCACTCGCCATCTTTGTGCGTGCCGATTTCGACATACGGCGGGTAGGGCGTGGCCACCGCTTTGCGCAGGCTGTCGGTGTAGCTGTCGAGGTTGTTGTAGCACGGTGTCAGTCCGGCCTGGGCGTTGCTCTGGTAACCCAGGTCGCTCATGCGCAGGCTGGTGGCGTACGGCAGGTACAGCGTGTCGGCGTCCAGTTGCTCCAACTGGTGCGCACGGCCGCGCAAGAAGCCGGCGTCCAGCGCAGGCGAGGCGCCAAACAGGTACATCAACAGCCAGCTGTGACGGCGGAAGTTACGAATCAAGGCAATGTAGGCATCCGACTGATAGTCGCGGTCGGTGCCGACAAACCCTTCTGCCTCTTTGAGCACCGGCCACAGCGCTTCAGGCAGGCTGAAGTTGTAGTGAATGCCGGCAATGCATTGCATGGTTTTGCCGTAACGCAGGGCAAGGCCCTTGCGATATACGTACTTGAGCTGGCCGATATTGGACGTGCCGTAGTAGGCAATCGGGATGTCTTCTTCGGCCGGTAATGGGCACGGCATCGAAGGGCTCCACAGGAACTCGTTGCCGAGCTTGCTGTAGGCAAAACGGTGAATCTTGTCGAGGCTGGCCAGCGTCTCTGCCGGGTCAGGCAGGGCCGGGGTGATGAACTCCAGCAGCGACTCGGAATAGTCGGTGGTGATTTGGTCGTTGGTCAGGGCCGAGCCCAGTGCTTCAGGGTGTGGCGTTTGCGCCAGGCGGGCATCGCCCGTGACACGCAGGCATTCGCGCTCGATACCGTGCAGGCATTGCTCAAGCAAAGTCAGGTTGGCGCGCTCACCGAGCAGAGCCAGGCGGCGGTTGAGAAGTTGGCTCAAGTTGGATTCCTTCACGCGTCAGTCGCCCCAATATGGGGGTGGTCAGGACGGTCTACAAGGGTGAAGTTGAAACTGGCGTGGTCGCCTGGTTTTTTGTCGGCAACGCACAGCCCCGTCCCTGTTTCGGCTCGCGGCGCTTCAAGCGCATTTCGACACCGCTTATGCAGTGCCGAAATTAACTCAAATGGCAGGTGGCCGCTACAGCACAGCGAACGTGCCTTGCGCTTTTGCGACGAGTTTGTCGCCTTGCAGTACATCGGCTTCAACCACCAACGTGCGCCGGCCGGGGTGAATAACGGTGGCAATGCACACCACTTCACCTTCAGATACGGCACGTATGTAGTTGATCTTGCACTCGATGGTCACGCTTTGTTGGTCAAAGCCATGAACGCTGGAACACGCCAGCCCCATGCTGATATCGACCAGGCTGAACAACACACCGCCATGCAGTTTGCCGCCCCGGTTGCGCAGCTGTGGTTCAAGGCTCAGCGCAACGTGCGCGACGCCGTCTTGCACAGACTGCACGCGGCAACCGATCAACTCGCTGAACGCGCTTTGGGTCAGGCCGTCCGGGAGCGCCATTAGCGTTTCTTCAGCTGTTTGGCGTTGGCAAACAACGAGGCCATCGCGTTATTGGCCGGGGCTGCAGCCACGGTTTCCTTACGCGGTGCGCTGTTTTGCTGACGCGGTGCCGAGCCCGGGCGAGCACCCCGCGCGCCATCGATTTTCTCGCCGGGCGTGTCGCTCATGCGCATCGACAGGCCGACGCGCTTACGCGGGATGTCGACTTCCATCACCTTGACCTTGACCACGTCACCGGCTTTCACTGCTTCACGCGGGTCTTTGATGAATTTCTCGGACAAGGCCGAGATATGCACCAAACCATCCTGATGCACGCCAATATCGACGAAGGCACCGAAGTTGGTCACGTTGGTCACGACACCTTCCAGAATCATGCCCAGTTGCAAGTCCTTGAGGTCTTCAACGCCTTCCTGGAACTCGGCGGTCTTGAACTCGGGACGCGGGTCGCGACCTGGCTTTTCAAGTTCTTGCAGAATGTCGGTCACGGTCGGCAGGCCAAAGGTTTCGTCGGTGAAGGTTTTTGGGTCCAGACGCTTGAGGAAGCTCGCGTCGCCAATCAGTGAGCGAATGTCGCGATCAGTGTTCGAGGCAATGCGTTTAACCAGCGGGTAGGCTTCAGGGTGAACCGCGGAAGCGTCCAGAGGGTTGTCGCCATTCATCACGCGCAAGAAGCCGGCAGCCTGCTCGAAGGTTTTTTCGCCCAGACGGCTGACTTTTTTCAGCGCCGCACGGGTTTTGAAAGCACCATTTTCGTCGCGATGGCTGACGATGTTTTGCGCCAGCGTGGCATTGAGGCCCGAGATTCGAGCCAGCAGCGCCACCGAGGCGGTGTTCACGTCCACGCCCACGGCGTTTACGCAGTCTTCGACCACTGCGTCCAGACCCCGTGCCAGTTTGAGCTGGGACACGTCGTGTTGGTATTGGCCGACACCGATGGATTTAGGGTCGATTTTCACCAGCTCCGCGAGCGGGTCTTGCAGGCGACGGGCAATGGATACGGCGCCGCGAATCGAAACGTCCAGATCCGGGAATTCCTTGGCCGCCAGTTCCGAGGCCGAGTACACCGAGGCGCCTGCTTCGGACACCATGACTTTGGTGACTTTCAGGGCCGGGTATTTCTTCATCAGGTCGATCACAAGCTTGTCGCTTTCGCGGCTGGCGGTGCCGTTGCCGATGGCGATCAGGTCAACCGAGTGCTTGGCGCACAGGGCCGCCATGATCGAAATGGTCTGGTCCCATTTGTTGTGCGGCACGTGGGGGTACACGGTGGCGTGTTCGAGCATTTTGCCGGTGGCGTCGACCACGGCGATTTTGCAGCCGGTACGCAGGCCCGGATCGAGGCCAAGCGTGGCGCGCGGGCCAGCAGGCGCGGCCAGCAGCAAGTCGTGCAGGTTGTGCGCGAAGACGTTGATGGCTTCGGTTTCAGCCGCGTCGCGCAGCTCACCCAACAGGTCGGTTTCGAGGTGGGTGTAGAGCTTGACCTTCCAGGTCCAGCGCACCACTTCGCCCAGCCATTTGTCCGCCGGGCGGTTTTGATTTTCCAGGCCGAAGCGCTGGGCAATCATCATTTCGCCAGGGTGCATGGTGCCGGGCAGTTCTTCACCAACTTTGAGCGAAGAGCTGAGAATGCCTTCGTTGCGACCACGGAAAATCGCCAGTGCGCGGTGTGAAGGCATGCTTTTGAGCGGTTCGTCGTGTTCGAAGTAGTCGCGGAACTTGGCGCCTTCCTCTTCTTTACCGGCGATCACGCGGGCGCTGAGCACGGCTTCTTGTTTCAGGAAGCTGCGCAGTTTATCCAGCAGGCTGGCGTCCTCGGCGAAGCGCTCCATCAGGATGTACTTGGCGCCATCCAGAGCAGCCTTGACGTCTGCCACGCCTTTTTCGGCATCGACAAAACGGGCGGCTTCGGTTTCCGGGTTCAGGGTCGGGTCGTTGAATACACCGTCGGCCAACTCGCCCAGGCCCGCTTCCAGGGCAATCTGGCCCTTGGTGCGGCGCTTCTGTTTGTACGGCAAGTACAGGTCTTCGAGGCGGGTTTTGGTCTCGGCGAGTTTGATGTCGCGGGCAAGCTCGGGGGTCAGTTTGCCTTGCTCTTCGATGCTGGCAAGGATGCTGATGCGCCGTTCATCGAGTTCTCGCAGGTAGCGCAGGCGTTCTTCCAGATGACGTAACTGAGTGTCATCCAGGCTGCCGGTCACTTCCTTACGGTAGCGGGAGATGAAGGGTACGGTGGAGCCTTCATCCAGAAGAGCGACGGCCGCTTCGACCTGCTGCGGACGCACGCCAAGTTCTTCGGCGATGCGGCTGTTGATGCTGTCCATAAAACCACCTGACAAATTGTGAAGCAGGCTCGCAGGCCCGGGCTTGAAGGCTTGCGAGGCTGGTTGAGCGGCTTGAAGAGCGCCGCTACCTGGGCCAAAAGGGCAGCCTGTTGACCCGCGAAATCAGCACATTACGCCCGCACTTGAAAAAATAATGTCGGGCGCAATTTTTTTGAGAATCCAGGGTTGCCAGAGACAAAAGGCGGCGCATTATAACCAGCGTTCCCGGATTCGGGGGACTGCGCACTGTGGGCTTGTCTAGAGGTCTACTGTTAGTGAAGGAAAAATCTGCTAACAATGCACACCATGCGCAGGGCCGCAGCTACGCCATAATGCGCGCCGAGATCACAGGAGCTACTAAATGAGCAGCATTGCACAGCCGGCAGAAGGCGAAAAAATTCTCATCGTTGATGACGATCCGGGGCTCAACAGCCTGCTGGAGCGTTTCTTCACCAGCAAGGGCTACCGTGCTAGAGCTGTGCCAAACACTGAGCAAATGGACCGTTTGCTGGCTCGTGAGGTGTTCAACCTGATCGTTCTGGACCTGATGCTGCCCGGTGAAGACGGCCTTTCTGCCTGCCGCCGCTTGCGTGCCGCGAACAATCAGATCCCGATCATTATGCTGACGGCCAAGGGCGATGAGCTGAGCCGTATCAAAGGTCTGGAGCTGGGTGCTGATGATTATTTGGCCAAGCCTTTCAATCCTGATGAGCTAATGGCGCGGGTCAAAGCGGTATTGCGCCGTCAGGCGGCGCCGGTGCCGGGCGCACCGGGCAGCGAAGATGAAAGCGTGTCCTTTGGCGACTACGAGTTGTCACTGGCCACCCGTGAGCTTAAACGCGGCGATGAAGTGCATATGCTCACCACCGGTGAGTTTGCCGTGCTTAAAGCCCTGGTCATGCATGCCCGCGAGCCGTTGACCCGCGACAAGCTGATGAATCTGGCCCGTGGTCGTGAGTGGGATGCGCTGGAGCGTTCAATCGACGTTCAAATCTCCCGCCTGCGCCGCATGATTGAACCTGACCCGTCCAAACCGCGCTATATCCAGACTGTCTGGGGCGTAGGTTATGTGTTTGTGCCGGATGGCAACGCCACCAAGTAACTCACCATCTGTAGGAGCGAGCCTTGCAGGAGCATGGGCATTTGAAGGGCTCGCGATTTCAATCGATGCGGGCCTTTAAGCTCGCTCCTGCAACGTGTGAATGTGTATGAAAACCCCTCTGTGGTTCCCCCAAAGTTTTTTCTCCCGCACCCTCTGGCTGGTTCTGATCGTCGTGTTGTTCTCCAAGGCGCTGACCTTGGTGTATCTGTTGATGAACGAAGACATGCTGGTGGATCGCCAATACAGCCACGGCGTGGCACTGACCCTGCGCGCTTATTGGGCCGCCGATGAGGAAAATCGCGGCAAAATTGCCGATGCCGCCGGGCTGATTCGTGTGGTCGGTGGCGGTGTGCCTGAAGGCGAGCAGCATTGGCCCTACAGTGAAATCTATGAACGGCAGATGCAGTCAGAACTGGGGGCCGATACCGAAGTTCGGTTGCGCATGCATGCCCCGCCAGCGCTTTGGGTTCGCGCCCCGAGTCTGGGCGACGGCTGGCTGAAAGTGCCGTTGTACCCGCACCCGTTACGTGGGCAGAAAATCTGGAGTGTATTGGGGTGGTTTCTGGCCATTGGCTTGCTGTCGACCGCTTCCGCCTGGATTTTCGTCAGTCAACTCAATCAGCCGCTCAAACGTCTGGTCTATGCCGCCCGGCAACTTGGGCAGGGGCGCAGTGTGCGATTACCAATCAGTGATACTCCGAGTGAAATGACCGAGGTGTACAGCGCCTTCAACCAGATGGCCGAAGACGTCGAACAGGCAGGGCGTGAGCGGGAGCTGATGCTGGCGGGCGTGTCTCACGACTTGCGAACACCGCTTACACGCTTGCGTCTGTCATTGGAGCTGATGGGTAATCACAACGACCTGACTGACGACATGGTGCGCGACATTGAAGACATGGATGCCATCCTTGACCAGTTCCTGGCGTTCATCCGCGACGGGCGCGATGAGCCGGTGGAAGAAGTCGATCTGGGTGAGTTGATTCGCGAAGTGGTGGCACCCTATAACCAGAACGAAGAGCAAGTGCGACTGCGTTTGCAGCCGATCCAGCCGTTCGCGTTGCGCCGGGTATCGATGAAGCGCCTGCTCAACAACTTGATCGGTAATGCGCTGCACCATGCGGGCGGTGACGTCGAAGTTGCTGCCTATGTCTCGGGCGACAACAGTGCGCCGTATGTGGTGTTAAGTGTGTTGGACCGCGGGCCGGGTATTGACTCGTCCGAGCTTGAAGACATCTTCAACCCGTTTATTCGCGGTGATCGTGCGCGGGGCGGCAAAGGTACGGGCTTGGGCCTGGCGATCGTCAAACGAATCGCCTCCATGCACGGCGGCAATGTTGAACTGCGCAACCGTGCCGGCGGTGGCCTTGAAGCAAGAGTGCGACTGCCCTTGGGCCTGATGTTGCCAAGAGGGGCGGTGTAACGTTGGGAAACTCCGTAGCAGCTGCCGTAGGCTGCGTCCGATTGCGCAGCGATCGTAAAACCTGAGTGTGCGGTCTTCTGGTTTTACGACGACTTCGCCGCCGGACGCAGCCTTCGGCAGCTGCTACGGATTCGGGATTAGCCTTTGCCTTTGGTGCGGGTCATGTGTGGGCTGCTGTTTTTTTCCAGATGCTCAATGATGATCCCGGCCACGTTCTTGCCCGTGGTGGTTTCAATACCTTCCAGCCCCGGCGATGAGTTGACCTCCAGCACCAACGGGCCGTGGTTGGAACGCAAGATGTCCACACCTGCCACGCTCAACCCCATGACCTTGGCGGCGCGAATGGCCGTCATGCGCTCTTCCGGGGTGATCTTGATCAGGCTGGCGCTGCCGCCACGGTGCAGGTTGGAACGAAACTCTCCCGGTTTGGCCTGACGCTTCATGGCCGCAATCACCTTGTCACCCACCACGAAACAGCGAATATCGGCGCCGCCGGCTTCCTTGATGTATTCCTGCACCATGATGTTTTGCTTGAGGCCCATGAAGGCTTCAATCACCGACTCGGCCGCTGTCGCGGTTTCGCACAGCACAACGCCGATGCCTTGTGTGCCTTCCAGCACCTTGATGACCAGCGGTGCGCCATTGACCATTTCGATCAGGTCGGGAATGTCGTCTGGCGAGTGGGCGAAACCGGTGACCGGCAAGCCCAGCCCGCGTCGCGACAACAGTTGCAGCGAGCGCAGCTTGTCCCGCGACCGGGCAATGGCCACGGACTCGTTGAGCGGGAAAACGCCCATCATTTCGAATTGGCGCAGTACCGCGCAGCCATAGAAGGTCACGGATGCGCCAATACGCGGGATAACGGCGTCGAAGCCTTCCAGCGGCTTGCCGCGGTAATGGATCTGCGGCTTATGACTGGCAATGTTCATATAGGCCCGCAGGGTATCGATCACTACCATTTCATGGCCTCGTTCAGTCCCGGCTTCAACCAGACGACGAGTGGAATACAGACGCGGGTTACGCGACAGCACAGCGATCTTCATGCAACACCTGTGGCAGAGGTAGTAGTGACCGGAAATACCGGCTTGTCTTGTACATATTTAAGCCCTGCATTGACGACCAGTTGGCCATCGATCAGCGCTTTGGAGCCTAGCAGCAGGCGGTAACGCATGGACTTGCGGCACGCGAGGGTGAACTCGACGGGCCATACCCGATCGCCCAGCGCCAGGCCGGTGCGGATCACATAACGAACCTGCGTGTGACCGTTGGAACTCTTGATGGTTTTTATCGCCACCAAAGGCGCTTCGCAATGGCGGTGACGCAATTGCACCAGCGTGCCCAAATGGGCGTTGAAGCGAACCCATTCGACACCGTCGCGCACAAACGGCTCGATTTCAGTGGCGTGCAGGCTGGAGGTACTGGCGCCGGTGTCGATTTTCGCCCGCAGGCCAACGACTCCCAAATCGGGAAGCGCCACCCACTCGCGCAGACCGACAACGGTCAGATGATCAAAAGTCTTCAATAGTAGTAACCGGCGATTAACGTATACGGGCTGCGGGAGAACCCCGAGCCAACGCTTAAAGAGCGTAGGGGCGGTATTCACGCAGAATATGGGCCAAATGGCGACCGTTATCTACGCGCTACAGTGTGCTGCCTGAACATGTCAGTTTGAGCAGGCGACATTCTATAGAAGAGTCATGTTTATCGACGCTATAAAAACGGTAGTACAGTTCTGATTATTTGAGTGACGAGGAGTTCCTGTGGCGCAAAAACCGGAAGAGGACGACAAGGTTCGTCTGGATAAGTGGTTGTGGGCGGCCCGCTTCTACAAAACCCGTGCACTGGCTAAAGCCGCGATTGAAAGTGGCAAGGTTCACTGTCGTGGCGAACGCTGCAAGCCGAGCAAGGAGCCGCGCATCGGCGACGAATTGCAGATTCGTGTGGGTCTTGAAGAGCGTACGGTGCTAGTCAAAGCCTTGTCTGTTGTGCGCCGCGGCGCGCCCGAGGCTCAGGCTTTGTACGCCGAAACCGAACAAAGCATCGCCAAGCGCGAAAACGCGGCGGCCCTGCGCAAATCGGGCGCTATGGGCATCATCAGCGAGGGTAAACCGACCAAGAAACAGCGCCGTCAGTTACATCAGTTTCATGAGTCCGGCGCAGAAGATTAGGTCGGGATTTGGCGCCGGCAGCACATCGCCACCTGAACCGTACGTCGAGTGCTCGTCGTCCATGCTTGTAACTGCGTATGTGTGGCGCCATATAAATCCATTAGACTCGAACCTGTTAAGTCACCCTTTTAGAACCTTATTCCTATGTCCAATCTACCGAAAACCGATTTCACCCAGCGCTTCATCTTCGACAACAGCGACACCCGCGGTGAACTGGCTTCGCTGGATCACAGCTACGCTGAAGTGCTGGCCAAGCACGCGTATCCAGAGCCGGTGCAGCAACTGCTGGGCGAGCTGATGGCCGCCGCTGCGTTGTTGGTGGGCAGCCTGAAATTTGACGGTTTGATGAGCCTGCAAGCGCGGTCTGAAGGCCCGGTTCCGCTGCTGATGATTGAATGCACCAGCGACCGTGAAATTCGCGGGCTTGCCCGCTTCAATGCGGATCAGATCAAGCCTGACGCGACGTTGAGCGACCTGATGCCTAATGGCGTGTTGGCCATCACCATTGATCCGGCGGTGGGCAAGCGTTACCAAGGCATTGTCGATCTGGACGGTAAAACCCTGTCCGATTGCTTCACCAATTATTTCGTCATGTCTCATCAGGTGCCGACCCGCTTTTGGCTCGCCGCCGATGGCAAGCGTGCTCGCGGCATGTTGTTGCAGCAATTGCCGGCCGAAGTGATCAAGGACGAAGACGAGCGCGCTGAGAGCTGGCAGCGCCTGAACATGTTGGGCGATACCCTCAAGGTCGAGGAGTTGCTGGGCCTGGACAACGAAACCATTTTGGTTCGCCTGTTCCACGAAGAAGAGCTGCGCGTCTTCCCCGACGAACTCATCGAGTTCAAGTGCAGTTGCTCTCGCGAGCGCTCGGGCAATGCCCTGACCAGTCTGGGTCATGCCGATGCGCTCACTCTGGTAGCCGAACACGATGGCCACATCGAAATCGACTGCCAGTTCTGCAACGAGCGGTATTTGTTTGATGCCGCCGACGTTGACCAACTGTTCGCTGGCGCCGGTGTTGAGTCGCCCTCCGACACTCATCACTAAAACGTTTCAGCCAAGGTAAAACTCCTGTCAAACCCCGCTCTCGCGCGGTTCTGACAGGTGGGCCCTACTTTTTTTGGGCTTTTCTGGCATAATCCGCCCCACTTTTTTCGCGGTAGTAGTGCAAACTTTTCTACTACAAAACGTTTGGCGCAATCGGCCAATGGCCGACGGGGAACCTCATGACGCAAGCTAATAACGCCGTGTACACCGATCTGAGCATCGACGATCTGGTCAAAGAAGCCCTGAGCCGTGGTGAAGGCGAGCTTGCCGACAATGGCGCACTGGTTGTTAAAACGGGCCACCGTACCGGTCGTTCACCTGCTGACCGCTTCATCGTAGAAGAGCCGACCACTCAGGCCGCAATCGCCTGGGGCCCGATCAACCGCAAGTTCCCGGCCGACAAGTTCGATGCCCTGTGGGACCGCGTAGAGGCGTTCAACAACGCGCAAGAGCATTTCGTTTCCCACGTGCATGTAGGTGCGTCCGAAGACCACTACCTGGCCGTGAAAATGACCACCCAGACTGCCTGGCAGAATCTGTTCGGTCGTTGCCTGTTCATCAACCCGGCCCAGTACAACCCGGCCGGTCGCGAAGAGTGGCAAGTGCTCAATGTGGCCAATTTTGAGTGCGTACCTGAGCGTGATGGCACTAACTCTGACGGTTGCGTGATCATCAACTTCGCCCAGAAAAAAGTGCTGATCGCCGGTATGCGTTACGCCGGTGAAATGAAAAAAGCCATGTTCTCGGTACAGAACTTCCTGTTGCCTGCGGCTGACGTACTGCCGATGCACTGCGCTGCCAATATCGGCGAAGAAGGCGACGTGACCCTGTTCTTCGGTCTGTCCGGCACTGGCAAAACCACCCTGTCCGCTGATGAAAGCCGTTACCTGATCGGTGATGACGAACACGGTTGGGGCGAAGGTGTGGTGTTCAACATCGAAGGCGGTTGCTATGCCAAGTGCATCGACTTGTCCGAGAAGAACGAGCCGGTTATCTGGAAAGCCATCAAGCACGGCGCCGTGCTGGAAAACGTCGTTATCGACGACGCCAAACATCCTGACTATGCCGATGTCAGCCTGACCCAGAACAGCCGTGCGGCTTACCCGCTGGAGCACGTTGCCAAGCGTTCCGAGAAGAACCTGGGCGGCGAGCCTAATGCGGTGATCTTCCTGACCTGCGACCTGACAGGCGTGCTGCCACCGGTTTCGATCCTCAGCGAAGAACAAGCCGCCTACCACTTCCTGTCGGGTTACACCGCGTTGGTGGGTTCGACTGAAATGGGGTCGGGCAGCGGCATCAAGTCGACGTTCTCCACCTGCTTCGGCGCACCGTTCTTCCCGCGTCCGGCGGGCGAGTACGCTGAGCTGCTGATCAAGCGTATCCGTGGTTTCGGCTCCAAGGTTTATCTGGTTAACACCGGTTGGACCGGCGGTGGCTACGGCGTGGGCAAGCGTTTCAACATTCCGACCACCCGTGCAGTGATTGCAGCGATCCAGAGCGGTGCGCTGATTGGCGCAGAAACCGAGCACCTGGACATCATCAATCTGGACGTGCCGAAGACCGTTCCGGGTGTTGACACTGTTTTGCTCAACCCACGCAACACGTGGGAAGACAAAGCGGCCTACGACGAAGCGGCCAAAGCCTTGGCTGGCCTGTTTGTCGAGAACTTCAAGAAGTTCGACGTCAGCGACGCGATCAAGGCAGCTGGCCCGAAGGCGTAAACCTTCGGTCAGTGTCTGAGTCATGAAAAAGCCGCCTGAAAGGGCGGCTTTTTTGTACCTGCGATTCAGGCTTCCAGCGTTTGGGTATCCCAATGCCCGGCATTGATGGCTTGGTACAACATGCCAATGGTGAGCGGCACTTTACCCTCGCGGCCTTTGGCTTTGCGCTTGAGGTGCGGGTCGTTTCCCGCAGGCTGGAAATAACGATACGCATCGTAATCCGTCAGCTCCAGGCCAAAGTGCTGTTCCAGCGTTTCCATCAAGTGCTGGGCATCGCTGCCGTTGCAGCCCAGATCCAGGTTGATGGAAGTTTGCAGGCTAACGGCCTTGTGCTCAGGCAGACCGATTTCTTCATGCAGCACCTGCATGAGTTCGCGCAGGGCAGGGGTGTCCGGCAGGGTGGGGGCTAGTTTCATGATCGAACGTCCACTAGGGTTTCAAGACAACTCGTCGGGCGAGTGAGTTTTCAGCCAGTCAGCCAATGCTGCATTCATGCGCGTTTGCCAGCCCGGCCCAGAGGCCTTGAATTGCTCCACCACGTCTGGCTCAAGCCGGATCGTGATGCGTTTCAGAACTTTGTCAGCTTTAGGTCGTCCGCGTTTGATCAATTGCGAACCTTGCAGCTCATCAGCCGCGGCGAAGAACTCGTCTGTCAGTTCTGGTGCATCATCGGGGTCAGCCCATTCGATGTGCGTAGAGTGCTTGTTCGCGCTCATTGGCTTTCCTCATGGAAATAATACGGCGAACCTCGCCGCGCGGTGTCCACACCAGCACAACCACGCGTCCCTGTAGCAGACCTATGCTGATGAACCGGACTTCGCCGTAATTGTGTCGCAGGTCCTCAGCGGTAAAGTGATGACCAGCAAACACGGCTTCGGCGTCAGCAAAATCGAGTGCTCGCTCGATCAGCGTCTTGTTGCGCTTTTGGGGGTCATAGGTTATTTGCATGGATTTATCGTATGCACAATAAATCATAAGGGCAAAATCCAGATGTTGCCAAACTTTGCGTTTACATCTGACCGAGGGTATCCAATACCTTGTGTCCCAGCCCTGTATCATCCCCTCTCAATTTGCCCCCGACCTATTCTCGATCGCCTGCACATCCGCGCATTAGCATGCAGCGCTTTGCAGCGGTCAATGGAGTGACAGTGATGTACAACACCCTGGAACAGGTTTTCGGTTTTACACAGTTTCGCGCCGGGCAAGAGGCGGTCGTCAGTGCCGTGCTGGCCGGGCGCTCAGCGGCGGCTATTTTCCCGACAGGTTCGGGCAAGTCATTGTGCTACCAGCTATCGGCCTTGATGTTGCCGCACCTGACGCTGGTGGTGTCACCGCTGTTGGCGCTGATGCAGGATCAGCTGGCGTTTTTGCAGCGCCACGGTATCGCTGCAGCCAGTATCGACTCGGCGCAGAGCCGCGAAGACGCAAGCGCGGTGATGGCCAAGGCCAAAGCCGGTGAGCTGAAAATTTTGATGATTTCGGTCGAGCGGTTGAAGAACGAGCGCTTCCGTAACTTTTTGCAGCAAGTGCCCATTTCCTTGTTGGTGGTGGACGAAGCGCACTGCATTTCCGAATGGGGCCACAATTTTCGCCCGGATTACCTCAAGCTGCCCGACTACCAGCGTCAGTTCAATATCCCGCAAGCCTTGCTGCTGACCGCCACCGCCACGCCGAATGTGATTGCGGATATGCAGGCCAAGTTCGCCATTGCCGAGTCGGATGTCATAACCACCGGGTTTTACCGCGCCAACCTCAATCTGTGGGTTGAACCGGTGACCGGCGCGGCCAAGCGCGAGCGTCTGGTGCAGTGGATGGGTGAGCGCATCGATCAGCCAAGTATTGTGTACGTCACCCTGCAAAAAACCGCCGAGCAGATCGCCGAACACCTCAGCCGACACGGTATCGGCGCGCACGCCTACCACGCCGGCATGCCCCACGATCAGCGCGAACATATTCAACGCCAGTTTATGGATGGCCAACTGAACTGCATCGTCGCCACGATCGCGTTCGGGATGGGCATCGATAAAAGTGATATTCGCAACGTGGTGCATTTCGATTTGCCCAAGTCGATTGAAAACTACAGTCAGGAAATCGGCCGCGCCGGGCGTGATGGTCAACCGTCGGACTGTCTGGTGCTGGCTAACCGTGACAGCCTTAACGTGCTGGAAAACTTTGTGTACGGCGACACGCCCGAACTGCAAGGGATTCGCTACGTGCTGGACGAGTTGCGTGCGGCAATTCCCGAAGGGCAGTGGGAGTTCATGCTGCTGCCGCTTTCGGACAAGAGCAATATCCGCCAGCTGCCGCTCAAAACCTTGTTGGTGCAACTGGAACTGCGCGGGCTGATTGCCCCACGTTATGCCTACTTCGCTGAATACCGTTTCAAATTTCTTATTGAGCCCGAGGCGTTACTGGCGCGTTTTGAGGGTGAGCGACAACAGTTTGTGTCGGCCATTATTCAGACCTCCACCCGTGCCCGTACCTGGGCCACGGTCAATTTCGACGCGCTGTATAACCAGCACCAGGCCGACCGTAATCGAGTGGTCAAAGCGCTGGATTATTTCCAGGAAAAAGGCTGGATCGAGCTGGAAAGCAAACAGATGACCGAGGTGTACAGCCTGTTGGTGTCGCAGGTTGATGCCGAGGCGCTGAGTCTGGAGCTTCATCAATATTTCAGCGCCCATGAGCGCGGCGAGATTGTGCGAATTCACGCCATGCTGGCGCTGTTTTCCAGTGACACGTGCCTCAGTTACCGGTTGGCGCAGTACTTTGGTGACCAGCAAGCACCGCAGCAGTGTGGGCACTGTTCAGTGTGTGCCGGGCAGGTGGCGCAATTGCCGGAGCCGCCACCGTTAACGCCGCTTGTGGATAAAAACTTCGACGCCCAGTGTGGCGCTTTTATCCACAGGCATCAGGAATACACGGCAAGTTATCCCCCGGCCGAACGCTTGACCCGTTTCCTGTGCGGGATCAGCGTACCGATGTTCACCAAAATGAAAGCGCGTGCCATTCCGGGCTTCGCGGCATTGGAAAACTACCCCTATGCCGAAGTGCGGGAATGGGCTGAGCAACATCTGCAGGTTTTATCCCAGTAATTCGCGCAGGACGCGGGTGAAGTTGCGGCAGCTCGCCTCTTCATCGGCGTGGCGGCCGTCGCGCACCACCTGCTGGCCATTGACCCATACGTCGCGCACCTGACGGTCGCCTCCGGCGAATAGCCATCGATTGAGAATGGCGTCGTCTTGCGCAGTGGCCAGATAGGGGTCATTGCCATCGAGCACCAG
Organism: Pseudomonas helleri; assembly: GCF_009600315.1. Classification (GTDB taxonomy): domain Bacteria; phylum Pseudomonadota; class Gammaproteobacteria; order Pseudomonadales; family Pseudomonadaceae; genus Aquipseudomonas; species Aquipseudomonas helleri_A. The sequence goes on from NZ_WIWC01000011.1 coordinate 57,900, forward strand.
CCAATCGGCGCGCTGGCCTACCGCTAGCCCGGCAACGGGTTGGCCCAGCGCTTGTGCGCCGCCTGCCTGCGCGGCGTCAAACAACGTGCGGCCGACCATCGGCTGGTCACTGCGGTACAGCCGATTGCGCCGTTGATCACGCAGGCGCTGTCCGTATTCCAGCCAGCGCAATTCTTCGACCACGCTCACTGAAACGTGGCTGTCTGAACCAATCCCCATTCGCCCGCCTTGGGCGAGGTAATCCACCGCGGGGAAAATACCGTCGCCCAAATTGGCTTCGGTGGTCAGGCAAAGCCCGGCCACCGCTTGGCTCTGTGCCATAAGGCGCACTTCATCGGCGTTGGCGTGAGTTCCATGCACCAGACACCAGCGCTGATTGACCTCAACGTTGTCATACAGCCATTGAATCGGGCGTTTGCCACTCCAGCTCAGGCAGTCGTCGACTTCCTTTTGCTGCTCGGCAATATGGATATGCACCGGGCAACGTGTATCGCTGGCGCGCAACACCTCGTGAAGCTGTTCGGGGGTAACGGCGCGCAACGAGTGAAAGCACAGTCCGACATGTTGTGCAGGCTGTTGCGCCAGCAGCGGCTGTAACTGTTGCTGCAACCTCAGGTATTGATCGGTGCTGTTGATAAAACGCCGCTGGCTGTCATTCGGGGCCTGAGCGCCAAAACCTGAATGGCTATAGAGCACCGGCAGCAATGTCAGGCCGATGCCCGTCGAGCGGGCAGCCTCGCTGATGCGCAGCGCCAGTTCTGCCGGGTTGGCATAAGGCTGGCCAGAAACCTCATGGTGCACGTAATGGAACTCGGCCACTGAGGTGTAACCGGCCTTGAGCATTTCGATGTACAGCTGGCGGGCAATTACGCCGAGCTGTTCGGGGCTGATTTTACCGACAAGGCGGTACATCAAATCACGCCATGTCCAAAAGCTGTCATTGGGGTTGCCTGCCACTTCGGCCAGCCCGGCCATGGCGCGTTGAAACGCATGGGAATGCAGATTAGGCATGCCGGGCAGCAGTGGGCCCTTCACGTGATGAGCGCCTTGCCCGTGCGTATCGGCCTGTACCTGAGTCAGGCGGCCATCGGTGCCGACCACGATTCGGACATTGGTCGCCCAACCTGTGGGTAACAGCGCACGTTCGGCGAAGAAGACGGACATCGGCACCCCCCTGCTTGTAATTTGTATATACATATACGGACGTTTGCCTGCTCGGTAAACTCCGGCAAGCTGCGTCCCTCATGTCTCAACAAGGATTGTCTGTGTCGACTTCGCCCGTCGTGCCCTCGCTGGCTGCCCACGTGGGCGATAGCCCAGCGCCACTTTACGCCCGTGTAAAGCAGATGATTACTCATCAAATCCAGAGTGGAAACTGGCCACCGCATCACCGTGTGCCCTCCGAAAGCGAACTGGTCAGCCAGTTGGGGTTCAGCCGCATGACCATTAACCGGGCGCTGCGCGAAATGACCGCCGACGGTTTGTTGGTGCGCATGCAGGGTGTAGGCACCTTCGTGGCCGAGCCAAAAACCCAGTCTGCATTGTTTGAAGTGAACAACATCGCCGATGAAATTGCGGCTCGCGGGCATCTGCACAGTTGCAAAGTCATCAGCCTGACGGAAGAAACTGCCGGCTCGGAACGTGCTGCGGCGCTCGGCATGCGCGAAGGGCAGAAGGTGTTTCATTCGTTGATCGTGCATTACGAAAACGGTGTTGCCGTGCAAATCGAGGATCGTTTCGTCAACGCCCTCGTGGCGCCGGACTACCTCAAGCAAGACTTCACCGTACAAACCCCCTACGTCTACTTGTCTCAAGTCGCCCCCCTGACGGAGGGCGAGCACGTGGTCGAAGCGATTCTGGCTGACCCGCAAGAATGCGTAATGCTGCACATCGAGCCGGGTGAGCCCTGCTTGCTGATTCGTCGTCGTACCTGGTCAGGGCGTCAGCCTGTCACCGCAGCCCGATTGATTCATCCCGGTTCCCGTCATCGGCTTGAAGGGCGCTTTAGTCAATAAAAGGACGACGCTTGAAGCTCTTTTGCGCGCCCCAACCTGTTACCGACTGCCTCAAAAAAATGCCAATCCCTCTCCAGTAACACCTCATATTTATACCGTTGGGTTGAGCCAGATATGTCCCACGCCTTGATTCACGGGCTTCACGTCGGGTCTGAATAATTTGTTGGGCCCTTCGCTGGCGTTGGTCATTTACTTGCATATGCTTGTATGTACAAGTTAATAGGGGCGCATGACCTATCTCATTCAGCGCCTCTGCCCATCGTTGAGGAGTGCCCCGTGACGTCAACCACCCCACACGTGTCTGCCGGTTTCACCCGTCACCGCGAGGGCGAAATTCGCGCCGCCCGTGGCACTCAGCTCACGGCAAAAAGCTGGATGACCGAAGCACCGTTGCGGATGCTGATGAACAACCTCGACCCGCAAGTGGCCGAGAACCCGACGGAGTTGGTGGTGTATGGCGGTATTGGTCGGGCAGCGCGTAACTGGGAGTGCTACGACAAAATCGTCGAAAGCCTGACTCACCTCAACGATGACGAAACCCTGCTGGTGCAGTCGGGGAAGCCGGTAGGTGTGTTCAAAACCCACAGCAACGCGCCCCGGGTGCTGATCGCCAATTCCAATCTGGTGCCGCATTGGGCCACGTGGGAGCACTTTAACGAGCTCGACGCCCAAGGCCTGGCCATGTACGGGCAGATGACGGCGGGCAGCTGGATCTATATCGGCAGTCAGGGGATTGTGCAGGGCACGTACGAAACCTTCGTAGAAGCCGGTCGCCAGCATTACAAAGGCAGCCTCAAAGGCAAATGGGTGCTGACCGCAGGACTGGGCGGCATGGGAGGTGCGCAACCGTTGGCCGCTACCCTGGCCGGGGCATGCTCGTTGAACATCGAATGTCAGCAAAGCCGTATCGATTTCCGCCTGGCCACCCGCTATGTCGATGAACAAGCCACAGATCTGGATGACGCACTGGCACGTATCGCGACCTACACCGGCGAAGGCAAGGCGATTTCCATCGCCCTGTGTGGCAACGCCGCCGAACTGCTCCCTGAAATGGTTCGCCGTGGCGTGCGCCCGCACATGGTCACCGATCAAACCAGCGCTCACGATCCGCTCAACGGCTACCTGCCCAAAGGCTGGACGTGGGAGCAATACCGCGCCCGCGCCGTGACCGACCCGGCAGCGGTGGTCAAAGCCGCCAAGGCGTCAATGGGTGAGCATGTGCAAGCCATGCTGGCCTTTCAGAAAGCCGGCATTCCGACCTTCGATTACGGCAATAACATTCGTCAGATGGCTAAAGATGTGGGCGTCGAAAACGCCTTCGACTTTCCGGGCTTTGTACCCGCCTATATCCGCCCTCTGTTCTGCCGAGGTGTCGGCCCCTTCCGTTGGGTCGCGTTGTCGGGTGAGGCCGAAGACATTTACAAAACCGACGCCAAGGTCAAAGAACTGATCGCGGACGATGCCCATTTGCACAACTGGCTGGACATGGCCCGCGAGCGCATCAGCTTTCAGGGCTTGCCGGCGCGCATCTGCTGGGTCGGCTTGGGTCAGCGCGCCAAACTGGGGTTGGCCTTCAACGAAATGGTGCGCAGTGGCGAGTTGAAAGCCCCCATCGTGATTGGCCGCGACCATCTGGATTCCGGCTCGGTGGCCAGCCCGAACCGCGAAACCGAGGCGATGCAAGACGGCTCGGACGCGGTGTCCGATTGGCCGCTGCTCAACGCCTTGCTCAATACCGCCAGCGGTGCGACGTGGGTGTCTTTGCACCACGGCGGTGGGGTGGGCATGGGCTTCTCGCAGCATTCGGGCATGGTCATTGTGTGTGACGGCACCGACGAAGCAGCCGAACGCATTGCGCGCGTGTTGCACAACGACCCGGCCACGGGGGTGATGCGCCATGCGGATGCGGGTTATGACATCGCCATCGACTGCGCCAAGGAACAAGGCTTGAACCTGCCGATGATTAGCCAGGCTCGTAGCCGCTGCTGAAGAGCGCGAACCCTGCGGCAGCGGCTACATCGCGGTTTTTTCATTTCGCCAAGGAGTCCACCGTGTTTGAGCTAAATTTGATCCCCGGCCAGTTGAGCCTTGCTCAACTGCGTGACATTTATCAGCAACCGGTAAGCCTTCGTCTGGACGACTGCGCCAGCGCACCGATTGATGCCAGTGTGGCGTGCGTTGAGCAGATTCTTGCCGAACACCGCACGACCTATGGCATCAATACCGGTTTTGGCTTGCTGGCTTCGACCAAAATCGCCAGTGAAGATCTGGAAAACCTTCAGCGTTCATTGGTACTTTCCCACGCGGCCGGCATTGGCGAGCCGATCAGCGATGCATTGGTGCGCTTGATCATGGTGCTCAAGGTCAACAGCTTGAGCCGTGGTTACTCAGGGATTCGCCGCGTTGTGATCAATGCATTGATCGCCCTGATCAATGCTCAGGTGTATCCGCATATTCCGCTGAAAGGCTCGGTGGGTGCTTCCGGCGATTTGGCACCCTTGGCACATATGTCGCTGGTGCTGCTGGGCGAGGGCAAAGCGCGTTATCGGGGCGAATGGCTGGATGCGGTCAGCGCCCTGAAACAAGCCGGGCTTGAGCCGCTGACACTGGCGGCCAAGGAAGGGCTGGCCCTGCTTAATGGCACGCAGGTGTCAACGGCCTACGCTTTGCGCGGTCTGTTTGAGGCAGAAGATGTATTTGCAGCCGCGATCACCTGCGGCAGTTTGACGGTGGAAGCCGTACTGGGTTCGCGCTCGCCGTTCGACGCTCGCATTCACGAGGCGCGTGGCCAGCGCGGGCAAATCGATGTGGCGGGCATGTACCGCGACCTGTTGGGCGCGAGCAGTGAAGTGTCCTTGTCGCATAAAAATTGCGACAAGGTGCAAGACCCCTATTCGCTGCGCTGTCAGCCTCAAGTAATGGGCGCGTGCCTGACCCAGTTGCGGCAGGCCGCCGAGGTGCTGGGCATTGAAGCCAATGCCGTGTCGGATAACCCGCTGGTGTTCGCCGAGCAGGGTGATGTGGTCTCCGGTGGTAACTTCCACGCCGAACCGGTCGCCATGGCGGCTGACAATATGGCGCTGGCGATTGCCGAAATTGGGGCGCTGAGCGAGCGTCGCATTTCGTTGATGATGGACAAGCACATGTCGCAACTGCCGCCGTTTCTGGTGGCCAATGGCGGGGTCAACTCTGGTTTTATGATCGCCCAAGTCACCGCCGCCGCCTTGGCCAGCGAGAACAAGGCGTTGGCCCACCCTCACAGCGTCGACAGCATTCCGACCTCGGCCAATCAGGAAGACCACGTATCAATGGCCCCGTCTGCGGGCAAGCGTTTGTGGGAAATGGCTGAAAATGTACGCGGTGTATTGGCTATTGAATGGTTGGCGGCGTGTCAGGGCTTGGACCTGCGTGGCGGCCTGAAAACTTCCGCCAAGCTCGAAATGGCCCGCTCCACCCTGCGCAGCAAAGTCGCGCACTACGACAAAGATCGTTTTTTTGCCCCGGATATAGAGATCGCCCTGCACCTGCTGGTCACCCGCAGTCTGAACACTCTGATACCGACTGGCGTATTGCCTAGTCTGTAGTGTCAAAGAATGGCGTCTCAAACAAGGACCGATTGAATGAAAACCCTTTGGCAACACTGCAATATTGCGACTATGGCTGATGGCGCTTACTCGATTATCGAAGACGCGGCCATCGTGACGTACGAGGGGTTTATTGAGTGGATCGGCCCGCGGGTGCATGTACCAGAGGCCGAATACGCACAGACCCACGGGCTGGAAGGTGCCTGGGTGACGCCGGGCCTGATCGATTGCCATACCCATGCGGTATTTGGGGGCAACCGCAGCGACGAATTCGAGCAGCGCCTGCAAGGGGTGAGCTACGCCGACATCGCGGCGGCGGGCGGCGGCATTGCCAGCACTGTGCGTGCGACCCGGGCGGCGACAGAAGATGAGTTGTTCGACAGTGCCCGACAACGTCTGGCGTGTTTGCTGCGTGACGGTGTAACCAGCGTCGAGATCAAATCCGGTTATGGCTTGAGCCTTGAGAGCGAACGCAAGATGTTGCGGGTGATTCGTCGTCTGGGCGCCGAGTTGCCGGTCACTGTGCGCAGCACTTGTCTGGCGGCCCATGCATTGCCGCCGGAATACAAGGATCGTGCTGACGACTATATAGAGCATATCTGCACCGAAATGCTGCCTGCGCTGGCGGCTGAAGGGTTGGTGGACGCGGTGGATGCGTTCTGCGAGTACCTGGCCTTTTCCCCTGCGCAGGTTGAACGCGTGTTCACGGCGGCAAGGCAAATGGGCTTGCCCGTCAAACTGCATGCCGAGCAGTTATCGTCCTTACACGGTTCCAGTTTGGCGGCGCGCTATCGGGCGCTGTCGGCGGACCATCTGGAATTCATGACTGAAGAAGATGCCATTGCAATGGCCCGCGCGGGCACCGTGGCGGTGCTGTTGCCGGGCGCGTTCTACTTTTTGCGTGAAACGCAGCAACCGCCGATGGATGCCTTGCGCAAGCACGGGGTGAAAATCGCCATTGCCAGTGACCTTAATCCGGGGACATCGCCAGCGTTGTCGCTGCGTCTAATGATGAACATGGCGTGCACCTTGTTTCGCATGACCCCGCAAGAAGCCCTGGCAGGCGTTACTTTGCATGCGGCGACGGCGTTGGGCATGGGAGAAACCCACGGTTCGCTGGAGCCGGGCAAAGTGGCCGACTTTGTGGCCTGGAACATAGATCGTCCGGCAGACCTGTCCTATTGGTTGGGCGGCGATCTGGACAAACTCGTTGTACAAAAGGGTGTTGAGCGTTAGGAGACGGTTGTGGACAAGGTACTGACATTCAAACAAGGCCGAGTGCCCTTGCTGATCAGCATGCCCCACGCGGGCTTGAAGTTGACGCCTGCGGTCGAGGCCGGGCTGGTGGATGAGGCGCGTAGCTTGCCGGACACCGATTGGCATATGCCACGGCTCTATGAGTGTGCAGCAGAGCTGGGCGCCAGTACGTTGGCGGCTGAGTACTCACGCTTTGTGATCGACCTTAATCGTCCTGAAGACGATGCGCCGCTCTACGTGGGGGCGACCACGGGGTTGTTTCCGGCCATTCTGTTTAGTGGCGTGCCGCTGTTCCGTGAAGGGCAAGCGCCTGGCGCTCAAGAGCGTGCGACGTACCTTGAGTTGATCTGGAAGCCTTATCACCAGACTTTGCAGCAGGAATTGGAGCGCCTGAAGAACGAGTTCGGTTATGCCCTGTTGTTTGATGCGCATTCGATTCGTTCGCGCGTAGCGCTTTTATTTGACGGGCGCTTACCGGATTTCAATGTGGGTACTTTTAGTGGGTTGAGCTGCGATCCGGGGTTGGCTCATGAGCTTGAAGCGATCTGTGCGCAGCATCCGGCGTACAGCCATGTGCTGAATGGGCGTTTCAAGGGCGGGCATATCACGCGTTATTACGGCCGCCCTGTGGAAAACATCCATGCGGTGCAGCTGGAGTTGGCGCAGTGCACCTATATGGAGGAGTTTGAGCCGTTCAACTACCGGGAAGACCTGGCGGGGCCAACGCAGGGGGTGCTTAAGCAATTGCTGGGGCGGATGATTGAGTGGGGCGCTGAACACAAAAGCCCCTCACCCTAACCCTCTCCCGGAGGGAGAGGGGACTTAATAGTGGCGGTTTCAAGTTTTGTACAAATCAGCCCCCTCTCCCTTTGGGAGAGGGTTGGGGTGAGGGCAGGCATGCGCCGCCAATCCCAAGTCCATACCCCGACTAAGCGAATGCTCATTCCGACAATCGGGTTTATGATGCCAGACGGCAACATTTTCCAGCCTTCCCCATGGAGTGCGTAATGCAGACCTTGTTCCCGCAGATCAAACCTTACGCCCGGCATGAACTGGCCGTTGACGGGCCGCATGTGCTGTACGTTGACGAAAGCGGTACACCTGACGGCTTGCCGGTGGTGTTTATCCACGGCGGGCCGGGGTCGGGCTGCGATGCCAATAGCCGCTGTTATTTCGATCCGGGCGTGTACCGCATCATTACGTTCGATCAGCGCGGGTGCGGACGCTCAACGCCTCACGCCAGTCTTGATCGCAATACAACGTGGGATCTTGTCGCCGACATGGAGCGGATTCGTCTGTTCCTGAACATCGACAAGTGGGTGCTGTTTGGCGGCTCATGGGGTTCCACGCTGGCGCTGGCCTATGCACAAAGCCATGCAGAACGCGTTCATGGCCTGATTCTGCGCGGGATATTCCTGGCCCGGCCGCAAGAAATCGAATGGTTTTATCAAGCGGGCGCCAGCCGGATTTTTCCGGACTATTGGCAAGATTACATCGCGCCTATTCCCGAGGACGAACGCCACGACCTGCTGAACGCTTTTCACAAACGCCTCACAGGCAACGACCAGATTGCTCAGATGCACACCGCCAAGGCGTGGTCGACCTGGGAAGGCCGTGCTGCAACGTTGCGACCCAACCCGCAAGTGGTTGAGCGCTTCTGCGATCCGCATCGGGCACTGTCCATTGCCCGGATCGAATGCCATTACTTTGTGAACAATGCCTTTCTGGAACCCAATCAACTGTTGCGCGACATGCACAAGATTGCCCACTTGCCGGGCGTGATCGTGCATGGACGTTACGACATGATCTGCCCGCTGGATAACGCCTGGGCGCTGCATCAAGCGTGGCCGGGCAGCGAACTGCAAGTGATTCGCGAAGCTGGGCACGTGGCCTCTGAGCCGGGCATCACCGATGCCTTGGTGCGTGCCACCGAACAAATGGCGCGAAGCCTGCTCAACTTGCAGCCGGACGAAGCATGAAGGGGCTTTTACAGCGTGTGACGGGCGCACGGGTAGAGGTAGCAGGAGAGGTTGTTGGTTCCATTGATCAGGGTTTGCTGGTGCTGGTCGCCGTCGAACCCGGTGACACGCCAGCCAATGCCGCCAAGCTGTTGCACAAGCTGCTCAACTATCGGGTGTTCAGTGATGCCGACGGCAAGATGAACCTTTCTTTAAGTGATGTGGGCGCAGGGTTGCTACTGGTATCGCAATTCACGTTGGCCGCCGACACTCAAAGTGGCCTGCGGCCAAGCTTCTCTACGGCAGCCCCGCCTGCACTGGCCGAAACGTTATTCAACCACCTGCTCAGTGAGGCCAAACGGCTTCATCCAACGGTCGCATCCGGGCGTTTTGGCACCGACATGCAGGTGCATTTGGTCAACGACGGGCCTGTTACGTTTCTGTTACAAACTTAAAACGTTAAAAAACCCTGTTTTCACGTGAAAACAGTGGTTTTTCACGTGAAATACTTGCTGACAGTAGATGCGTTGTCACGCGGGCTGCTAGATAATCCCACGTTACACAGAGGCTAATCCGACGCGCCAAAGGAATTATTCTTCCCCTGAGCAGTCGGAACAGTGCTCGCCAACCCGGCATGTAGATCGCTGGCCGTTGGTTTCATCATCTGTTTTCGGCGAGGTTGCTCGTGATTGTTAGACCATTAAATGCACCAAAAATGTCTGCCAAGCGGTTACGCAACGCACTGGTGACGGGCTCAGCGCTTTTCTGCTTGCTCGGTGCGGGTCAACTGTGGGCCTTCAGTCTGGATGACGTGGCGGCAGAGGCTAAAACCCTCGCCTCACAGAAATACCAAGCACCGCGCAGCAATTTGCCCAACGAGTTCCGCGACATGAAGTTCGCGGACTATCAAAAAATTCAGTTCAACCGCGACAAGGCTCAATGGGCGGGCGATAAAACACCGTTCAAGCTGTCCTTCTATCACCAGGGCATGCACTTCGACACGCCGGTGAAAATCAATGAAGTGACCGCCACCAAGGTTGAAGAGATCAAGTACGACCCGAGTCGTTTCGATTTCGGCGACGTCAAATTCGACCCCAAAGCCACTGAAAACCTGGGCTGGGCTGGTTTCCGCGTGCTGTATCCGATCAACAAGGCGGATAAGCAGGACGAAATCATGACCATGCTGGGCGCGAGTTACTTCCGCGTTGTGGGCAAAGGTCAAACCTACGGCCTGTCGGCCCGTGGCATGGCAATCGACACCGCATTGCCCTCTGGCGAAGAGTTTCCGCGTTTCACCGAGTTCTGGATCGAGAAGCCAAAGCCGGGTGACAAGCATCTGGTGATCTTTGCCTTGCTGGATTCGCCACGTGCCACCGGCGCCTACCGCTTTACCCTGCGTCCAGGTGTAGACACCGTGGTCGACGTGAAAGCGCAAATGTTCCTGCGTGACAAGGTGGGCAAGCTGGGCATCGCTCCGCTGACCAGCATGTACCTGTTCGGCGCGAACCAGCCGTCCAAAGTGCTGAACTACCGCCGCGAACTGCACGATTCGTCGGGTCTGGCCATTCATGCCGGCAACGGCGAGTGGATCTGGCGCCCGCTGAACAATCCGAAACACTTGTCGGTCAGCAACTTCGCCGTTGAAAACCCGCGTGGTTTCGGCTTGCTGCAACGTGACCGTGACTTCAGCAATTACGAAGACCTCGATGACCGTTACGACAAGCGCCCAAGCGCGTGGATCGAGCCGCAAGGTGATTGGGGCAAAGGCTCCGTTGACCTGGTAGAAATTCCGACTGCCGACGAAACCAACGACAACATCGTTGCGTTCTGGAGCCCGGCGACTCTGCCTGAGCCACTCAAGCCTTTCGACTTCGCCTACCGCCTGCACTGGACGCTGGACGAAGCCGCGTTGCACCCGACTGACAGCGCCTGGGTTGAGCAAACCCTGCGCTCGACCGGCGACGTCAAGCAATCCAACCTGATCCGTCAGCCGGACGGCAGCGTGGCTTATCTGATCGACTTCAAAGGCCCATCGCTGAGCGCCTTGCCTGAAGACGCCGCAGTGCGCAGCCAAGTCAGCGTCGGCGACAATGCTGAACTGGTTGAAAACAACGTGCGTTACAACCCTGAAACCAAGGGCTGGCGCTTGACCCTTCGGTTGAAAGTCAAAGACCCGAGCAAGGCCACAGAAATGCGTGCTGCGCTGGTTCAGGATGTCGAGCAAGCCCCGGCGGCCAAGCCGGCAGCGCCTGCAACCAAGGCTGAGAAAGCCGCGGCAAAGGCTCATGACAAGCACGCCAAGGACGCCAAAGCCCCTGCGGCCGACGCTACCTCCGCCACCCTGGAACCGGTGAAGACTGAAAAAGTCCTGACCGAGACCTGGAGCTACCAGTTGCCTAGCGATGAGTAATGTTCAAGCCCGGCCAGACTCGCTTGCCGAGTACCTGGCGCACCTGCCACTGAGCGAGGAGCAGCGCGCCGAACTGGCCGACTGCACGTCGTTCGACGAACTGCACGCACGGTTGTCGGCGCAAACCGACCTGGACACCGCCGAGGCCGCAGAGGCCTCGGTGGGCTCGCGCCTTAAACTGACTTCGGCAGCTGAACTCGAAGAAGCAGAAATGCTTGTGCTCGATGCCAGCGGCCGGGTGATGCTCAAGGCCACGCCACCGATCAAGCGCACCAAAGTGGTGCCTGAGCCGTGGCGTACTAATATTCTGGTACGCGGTTGGCGGCGCCTGACCGGGCGTAGCAATCCGCCCAATCCGGCCATTGACGAGCGCGTTTTGCCCAAGGCCCGCTGGCGTACGGTGGGTTCGATCCGCCGTTACATCCTGCTGGTGCTGATGCTGGGTCAAACCATCGTGGCCGGCTGGTACATGAAAGGCATCATGCCGTATCAGGGCTGGTCGTTCGTTGACCTGGACGAAGTGCTGCACCAGCCGTTGATGCAAACAGCGGTGCAAGTGCTGCCTTATGCCCTGCAAACCAGTATTTTGATCCTCTTCGGGATTTTGTTCTGTTGGGTATCGGCGGGTTTCTGGACGGCCTTGATGGGCTTCCTTGAGCTGCTGACCGGGCACGACAAATACCGCATTTCCGGCGCCAGCGCTGGCAATGAGCCGATTCCTGAGCAGGCGCGTACCGCACTGGTCATGCCGATCTGTAACGAAGACGTGACCCGCGTATTCGCTGGTTTGCGGGCGACCTACGAATCGGTCGCAGCCTCGGGCGACCTGGATCGCTTCGACTTCTTCGTTCTCAGTGACAGTAACGATCCTGACATTTGTGTCGCCGAGCAACAGGCCTGGCTGGATGTTTGCCGCGAAACAGAAGGCTTCGGCCGGATTTTCTATCGCCGTCGTCGCCGTCGTGTGAAACGTAAAAGTGGCAACCTCGACGACTTCTGCCGTCGCTGGGGCGGCGATTACAAGTACATGGTGGTGCTCGACGCAGACAGCGTGATGAGCGGGGAATGTTTGACCAGCCTGGTGCGCTTGATGGAAGCCACGCCAGATGCCGGCATCATTCAAACCGCGCCACGTGCGTCGGGCATGGACACCTTGTACGCACGCATGCAGCAGTTTGCGACCCGGGTATACGGGCCGCTGTTCACCGCCGGTCTGCACTTCTGGCAGTTGGGTGAATCCCACTACTGGGGCCACAACGCCATCATCCGCATGAAGCCTTTTATCGAGCATTGCGCCTTGGCGCCGTTGCCGGGTAAAGGCGCGTTTGCGGGCGCGATCCTGTCCCACGACTTCGTTGAAGCCGCGTTGATGCGCCGTGCCGGTTGGGGTGTGTGGATTGCCTACGACCTGCCGGGCAGCTATGAAGAATTGCCGCCGAACCTGCTGGACGAACTCAAGCGTGACCGCCGCTGGTGCCACGGTAACTTGATGAACTTCCGCCTGTTCCTGGTTAAAGGCATGCACCCGGTTCACCGTGCGGTGTTCTTGACGGGCGTGATGTCATACCTGTCAGCGCCGTTGTGGTTCTTCTTCCTGCTGCTGTCGACGGCCCTGCTGGCGGTCAACACGCTGATGGAACCTCAGTACTTTATGGAACCGCGTCAGCTGTATCCGCTGTGGCCACAATGGCACCCGGAAAAAGCGGTTGCGCTGTTTTCGACCACGATCGTCCTGTTGTTCCTGCCCAAACTGCTCAGCATCATTCTGATTTGGGCCAAGGGCGCCAAGGAGTTCGGCGGCAAGTTCAAAGTCACGCTGTCGATGCTGCTTGAGATGCTCTTCTCGGTGCTGCTGGCGCCCGTGCGCATGATCTTCCACACCCGTTTTGTACTGGCCGCGTTCCTCGGCTGGGCAGCGACCTGGAACTCACCGCAACGTGACGATGACTCCACGCCGTGGAGCGAAGCGGTACGTCGTCATGGCCCGCAGACCCTGTTGGGTGCCGCGTGGGCTGCTTTGGTGTTGTGGTTGAACCCAAGCTTCCTGTGGTGGCTGGTGCCGATTGTCGGTTCGCTGATGCTGTCGATCCCGGTGTCGGTGATCTCCAGCCGGGTCAAGCTGGGCCTGAAGGCGCGTGACGAGAAACTGTTCCTGATTCCTGAGGAATACGCTCCGCCGCGTGAATTGTCGGCGACGGCTGAATACACCGTCGAAAACCGCTACCACGCGTTGCATGACGGGTTTGTTCGGGCTGTGGTTGACCCGCAACAGAACGCATTGGCTTGCGCTTTGGCGACCTCGCGTCACCGTGAGGCCGAGCCGATTGAGTGGCTGCGTACTGAACGGGTGCGTCACGCGCTCAAAGTAGGGCCTAAAGGAGTTACCAATAACGAGCGTATGGCGTTGTTGAGCGATCCTGTGGCGCTGGCTCGCCTGCACGCGCTGGTATGGAACGAAGCGCATGAAGACTGGCTGAATGCCTGGCGTGAGTCGGTGACTGCCGACGCCCACGCGCCTTTATTGCCGTTGCAGCCTGCGGCTTGATGTAGACACAAACCCCGCTTCGGCGGGGTTTTGTTTTTATGCGCGCGCTATCTCCCGCTTGTCGCGCTTTTATCGTTCAAAACTCGTCTCGTTACCCTTGTGTGGGGTAGCATCCGTCTCCGAACAGGTGAGTGCCCGGGTTTATGGTTTTTGCCCAGGCCAACACCTTTAATTGAGTCGTGTGAGGGGAGTGAGGATGAAGGCGTTTCTATCGAAACTGTTGGTCGGGGTCACGGCGGTATTGGCGATCAGTACCGCTCATGCAGGCGCTATTGATGACGCCGTTAAACGCGGCACGCTCAAGGTGGGCATGGACCCGACTTACATGCCGTTCGAGATGACCAACAAACGCGGTCAGATCATTGGTTTCGAAGTCGACATTCTCAAAGCCATGGCCAAGTCCATGGGCGTTAAGCTGGAGCTGGTGTCCACCGGTTATGACGGCATCATCCCGGCGTTGATGACCAACAAGTTCGACATGATCGGCAGCGGCATGACCCTGACGCAGGAGCGTAACCTGCGCCTGAACTTCAGCGAACCCTTCATCGTTGTGGGTCAAACCCTGTTGGTGCGCAAGGAACTGGCTGACAAGATCAAGTCCTACAAAGACCTCAACGACCCGCAATACCGCCTGACCTCGAAAATCGGCACCACGGGCGAAATGGTTGCTCGCAAGCTGATGTCCAAAGCCCAATACCACGGCTACGACAATGAGCCTGAAGGCGTTCTGGACGTGGTCAATGGCAAGGCCGATGCCTTTGTCTACGACGCGCCTTACAACGTTGTCGCCGTGAACAAGTTCGGCAATGACAAGCTGGTGTTTCTCGACAAGCCTTTCACCTACGAACCTTTGGCTTTTGGTCTGAAGAAGGGTGATTACGACAGCATCAACTTCATCAACAACTTCCTGCACCAGATCCACGAAGACGGCACCTACGATCGCATCCATGACAAGTGGTTCAAAGACACCGCCTGGCTCAAAGACATGGAATAAGCGCAGTTCCCTGTAGCCGCTGCCGCAGCCTTCGGCAGCGGCCACAAATAGCAGACCGCGCTGCCCTTTACGGAAATATTTAAGTGATCAAACAGAAAAAAGCCCAATGGCCCTGGCACGTATTGACCGTGCTGGTGCTCATCGGCCTGGCCGGTGCGTTGTATTACGCCACTTCGCTGATGTCCTATGAATGGCGTTGGAACCGGGTACCGCAATACTTCGCCTATCAGGCAGAAGAAGCCCAGCGGGCCGCTGAAACCTCCACCGTCACTGAAGTGATACGCAACGGCGGCAAAGCCGAAGTCGTGCTGCGTGGCGACGATGGTCAAGAGCAACGCCTCACCGTTGCCGACAACAGCCTGCAACTGGCCGAAGGCGACGATGTAGAAGAAGGTGAGGTGGTTGGCGTGACCCGGCACTGGGCGGCCGGGCCGTTGTTGCTGGGGTTGTGGACCACCATCTGGTTGTCGCTGGTATCCGGGGTGTTGGGCTTGATTATCGGGCTGGCCACGGGGCTGTGCCGGTTGTCGAATAACCCGACTCTGCGTGACCTTTCGACGTTGTATGTCGAACTGGTACGCGGCACACCGCTGCTGGTACAAATTTTCATCTTCTATTTCTTTATTGGCACGGTGCTCAACTTGTCCCGCGAATTTGCCGGGATTGCCGCACTGTCGCTGTTTACCGGGGCCTACGTGGCCGAGATTGTGCGTTCGGGCGTGCAGTCCATCGCCCGTGGGCAAAATGAAGCGGCGCGCTCGCTGGGGCTTAATGCCAGCCAGTCGATGCGTTACGTGGTGTTGCCGCAAGCGTTCAAACGCGTGCTGCCGCCACTGGCCGGGCAATTTATCAGCTTGGTCAAAGACACCTCGCTGGTGTCGGTGATTGCCATTACCGAACTGCTCAAAAGCGGTCGTGAAGTCATCACCACCTCGTTTTCGCCGTTCGAAATTCTGTTCTGCGTCGCGGGCCTGTACCTGTTGATTAACCTGCCGCTGTCGCATTTGGCCAGCCGGCTTGAGCGGAGGCTCGCGCAAAGTGATTGAAGTTCGCGAACTGGTAAAAATCTACGATACCCGCGGGCATATCGTTCGTGCGGTGGACAACGTCAGCACCTCGGTGGCCAAGGGCGAAGTGCTGGTGGTGATTGGCCCGTCCGGTTCGGGCAAATCGACCTTTCTGCGTTGCCTGAACGGGCTGGAAGAGTTTGACTCGGGTTCGGTCAGCATCGGCGGCCTGGATTTGGCCGACCCGAAAACCGACGTTAATGCCTATCGGCGTGAAGTCGGCATGGTGTTCCAGCATTTCAACCTGTTCCCGCACATGACCGTGTTGGAAAACCTCTGCCTGGCGCAAAAAGTGGTGCGCAAGCGCGGCAAGGCCGAGCGTGAGGCCAAGGCCCGCGAGCTGCTGGAAAAGGTGGGTATCGGGCAAAAGGCCAATGAGTTCCCGTCACGGCTTTCGGGCGGACAGCAGCAACGTGTAGCGATTGCCCGTGCGTTGGCGATGGACCCCAAGGTGATGTTGTTCGACGAGCCGACCTCGGCGCTGGACCCGGAAATGGTCGGTGAAGTGCTGGACGTGATGAAGACCTTGGCCCGCGAAGGCATGACCATGGTCTGCGTGACCCATGAAATGGGCTTTGCTCGAGAAGTGGCGAACCGCGTGTTGTTCTTTGACCACGGTAAATTACTGGAAGATTCAGCGCCGGAAGCGTTCTTCAACGCACCCAAAGACCTGCGCGCTCAGGCGTTTTTGCGTCAGGTGCTTTAAAAGCCCCTCACCCTAACCCTCTCCCAAAGGGAGAGGGGACTGATCTGCTTTGGGCTTTAGCCCCCTCTCCCTCCGGGAGAGGGCTGGGGTGAGGGTCAGCTTTTTTAAACTTTAAACCGCCCCACTAACCCTTGCAGATGCGAGCCCAGTCGCGCCAGCTCAACACTCGACGCGGCAGTCTCTTCACTTGCCGCTGCGGTCTGTTCCGACACATCCCTGACATTCAATACACTGCGGTTGATCTCTTCGGCCACGGCGCTTTGCTGCTCGGCGGCGGCCGCAATCTGCTGGTTCATCGCCTGAATGGCCGACACGGTGCGGTTGATATTGCCCAGCGATTCACCCGCACGGCGAGTCAACTCAACACTGCTGTCCGTTAAGGCACGGCTGTTATCCATGCTGCTGGAGACTTGCAACGTACCGCTTTGCAACCCGGCGATCAGTTCTTCGATTTCTTCCGTGGATTTTTGTGTGCGCTGGGCAAGGCTGCGCACTTCGTCGGCAACCACCGCAAAACCACGACCTGCCTCACCGGCGCGCGCCGCCTCGATGGCCGCGTTGAGCGCCAGCAGGTTGGTTTGCTGGGCCACAGATTTGATCACATCAAGCACACTGCCAATCTTGTCACTTTCGCGCTTGAGATGGCTCATGGCTTCTGTGGAGTGACCCACTTCGATGGCCAGTTTTTCAATCTGGGCAATCGCCTCGCCCACCACTTTGTCGCCTTCGCGTGCTTGTTGATCCGCCGCCACAGCCGCTTCCGAGGCTTCTTCAGCATTGCGCGCCACTTCCTGCACCGTGGCAGTCATTTCATGCATGGCGGTGGCGACCTGGTCGGTTTCAACTTTCTGACTGTTGACCCCGGCACTGGTTTGTTCCGTCACGGCCGAGAGTTCTTCAGCCGCGCTGGCAATCTGGGTCACGCCATCGCTGATGCCGCCAATCAACTCGCGCAGGCCTTCGGTCATGCCTTGGACCGCTTGCTGAAGCTGGCCCAGTTCGTCGCGCCGATCCGTACGGGTGTCCTGCGTCAGATCACCGGCAGCTACGCGTCTGACGGTCTTGAGGGTGTGTTGCAGCGGGATAACGATCTGCCGGGTGATGGCCCATGCGGCCATGATGCCTACCAGTAAGGCCAGCACGGTGCAGATTGTCAGAAGACGTTTGGCCTGATCACTGTCCTGGTCGCGCTTGGCGGCTTGCAGTGTGGAGAGCTTTTGGCTCAACTCGATCAGGTTAGTACCTTGGCGGTGCATGCGCGCAATCGACTGTTCGCCCTCTTGAGCAAGACTGGCCAACGCCTGCCGGTAGTCGCTCACGGCAGCCACTTGCTGCTGCACCAGCTCGATGTCATCGGGTGAAATAAGCTGATTGCGCGATGTCTCAAGCGCAGTGTCCAGTTCATCTAAGTGCTTATTGACGTTGTTCAGGTTGGCTTCGCTTGCTTGCAGCTCATAGTCGAGACGAGCAATGCGCAAATCTTTGGTCAGCCCGATGATCTTTGAAAGATTGGCCAGTTTATCGCCCCGGTCAATCACCGAGACCAGTCCGTTCCAGCCTGTCGCCGCGATCAGCAAGGTCAAAACAAGCACGAGGCCAAAGCTGACACTGAGTTTGCGGTTGACGCTGATATTGCCGAGAAGTTGAACCAGCCGACGGTACATGATGACGCTCCTTTGATGGGCTCGACGACAAGCCGTCCATTGCCTACAGAAGGCATCGGCTTGTTAGGGAGGAACTGTAGGCGCTTGGCTTTAAAGTGTGACGAGCGTCACCTGTAGTCGCTGCCGAAGGCTGCGATAGGTCCGCAGGACCTTCGTATTGGGCAATCTCGCAGCCTTCGGCAGCGACTACGAGAGGGGGTAGAGTCAGAACAATCTGGCAAGCAGGGCGGTGACGGCGGTTTCGACCCGCAGGATACGGGCGCCCAATTGCACCGGTTGTAAACCGGCCTTGGCCAGCAGGTCGATTTCGTAAGGAATCCAGCCGCCTTCAGGGCCAATGGCCAAGGTCACAGGCTGTTCCAGTCCCCGTGGACACGCCGGGTAATCGCCCGGATGGCCGACCAGCCCCAATGTGCCCTCAACCAGCGCGGGCAGACGGTCTTCGACGAAGGGTTTGAAGCGTTTTTCGATGACAATCTCGGGCAGTACGCTGTCGCGGGACTGCTCCAAGCCCAGAATCAACTGCTCGCGAATAGCTTCGGGCTCCAGGAATGGCGTTTGCCAGAAGCTCTTTTCAACCCGGTAACTGTTGACCAACACCACTTTGGGGACGCCCATCGAAGCGATGGTTTGCAGGACGCGGCGCAGCATCTTCGGGCGTGGCAAGGCCAGTATCAAGGTCAGCGGCAGCTTTTCGGGCGGTGGCTGGTCAAGGCTGAGGATTTGCAGTTCGGCTTCCTTGGCCTCCAGCCGCAGCAACTGCGCATTGCCCATCAAGCCACCAATACGTCCGACTCGCAGGTTGTCGCCAACCACCGCGCGGTGAACGTCCTGCATGTGCGTCAAACGGCGGTCGCGCAGGATGACGCGGTCGTCAGCGATGAAGTCAGCCTCTTCGAGGAGCAGCAGGTTCACGCTTGCGGCGCTGGCGGTTGGGCGTTGTTATCACGCTCGGACTGCTCGTCCGGGTGGTCGCCACGCTTGTTCTTGCTGACCAGGCTGCCAAACAGGATGCCAATCTCAAACAGCATCCACATCGGAATCGCCAACAAGGTCTGCGAGAAAATATCCGGCGGGGTCAGAATCATCCCGACCACAAAGCAGCCGATGATCACGTAAGGGCGGATTTTGCGCAGGTATTTGACGTCGACAATGCCGATCCACACCAGCAGCACTACGGCCACGGGTATTTCAAAGGCCACGCCAAAGGCGAAAAACAAGGTCATGACGAAATCAAGGTAGCTGCTGATGTCGGTCATCATGGCCACGCCTTCGGGCGTGGCGGCAGCGAAAAATTTGAACACCAGCGGGAACACCAGAAAGTAAGCGAAGGCCATGCCGGCGTAGAACAGAAAGATGCTCGAAACCAGCAGCGGCACGGCAATGCGTTTTTCATGCTTATACAGGCCGGGCGCGATAAAGCCCCAGATCTGATGCAGGATCACCGGAATCGCAATAAACAGCGACACCATCATGGTCAGTTTCAGGGGCGTCAGAAAGGGCGAGGCCACATCAGTGGCGATCATGGTGGCGCCCACCGGCAGGTATTCACGCAAGGGCGTGGAAACCAGGGTGTAGATCTGCTGAGTGAAGGCGAACAAGCCGGCGAAGATGATGAAAATCGCGGCGATGCAGCGCAACAGACGGGTACGCAGCTCAGTCAGGTGCGAGACCAGCGGCATTGGCTGGTCGTGTTCAGGCTTATCGCTCATGCGCTTAAGGGGCTCGCGGTGGCAGGGTGGGGTCGTGGGGCGCTGCCGGTTGAGACACTGTGTCGGATGGCGTCTTGTTCAGGCTGATCGGCGTATGGCTGACCGTTTCGACAGGCACTGACGGCTCGGGTGTGTGGTTTGGCGTGAGCGGTTTTACGGCGTCCTGAAGCGGGGCCAATATCTTCTTGGCTTCCTCTTCCATCGACAGAATGTGCTCGTTGTGCAACTGACGACGAATCTCGTCGGCACCGATTTCACGCTCCACTTCTTGTTTGATCGCATTGAAACTGCGCTTCAAACGACCGATCCACAGGCCCGCCGTGCGTGCAGCTCCTGGCAGGCGCTCGGGGCCGAGTACCAGCAAGGCCACCAGGCCAACGAGCAGCAGTTCACTGAAGCTGATACCAAACATTAGAGTCTGCTCACACGTCTTTGCGGGTCGGCTCTTCGACTTTCTGCGCCTGCACATCAATGGTGTGCGGCTCGTTCAGCGTCGAAGTGGTGTGGGGTTGCGGCGCAGCGGTGGGCTGTGCAGGCGGAACCACAGGCTCGGCAGGCTTATCGTCGTCGTTCATGGCTTTGCGAAAGCCCTTGATCGATTCACCGACGTCCGTGCCCAGGTTTTTCAGTTTTTTGGTGCCGAAGACCAGTACCACGACTACCAGAATGACGATCCAGTGTTTCCAGTCAAAAATACCCATGATCTTTTGCTCTCCAAAACAAGGTTAGGCGGATGGCCGCGAGGCTTTTTCCACGTGGCCGGAAGTGCCGATACGACGCTCCAGTTCATCCAGTACAGCCTGAGGGTGCTGACCCAGTTGGGCGAGCATGATCATGCTGTGGAACCATAGATCGGCAGTTTCATAGATAACATCGCTGCAATCGCCGCTGATCGCAGCATCTTTGGCGGCGATGATGGTTTCAACCGACTCTTCGCCGACTTTTTCCAGAATCTTGTTCAAGCCCTTGTGGTACAGGCTGGCGACATACGAGCTGTCAGGCGTGGCGCCTTTACGTGCTTCGAGCACTTGGGCTACACGGCTCAGGGTGTCATTCATGGGAGTGTCCTGCGTGGTAAATGGCGTGCGGGTCTTTAAGCACTGGATCGACGGTCTTCCACTCGGCGTTTTCATACACACGGTAGAAGCAGCTTTGACGTCCGGTATGGCAGGCGATGTCGCCGATTTGCTCGACCATCAGAATGATCACATCAGCGTCACAGTCCAGGCGCATTTCATGCAGCTTTTGCACGTGCCCTGACTCTTCGCCCTTGCGCCACAGTTTGCCACGCGAACGTGACCAATAAATGGCACGGTTCTCAGCAGCAGTCAGGCTCAGCGCTTCGCGGTTCATCCAGGCCATCATCAAGACGCGCCCGGTTTTGTGATCCTGGGCAATTGCCGGCACCAGGCCGTCGCTGTCCCATTTGATTTCGTCCAGCCACTCTTTCATGTTCGACTCCGACAACCGGCCTTAACCCTCTGGTCAAGGCTCGGTGAATTCACAGTTTGCCAGCCTCGCCCGGGGCTGGCTATCGGCGCACGATCAGATACAAGCCTACCGCCAGCATGATCCCGGCGGGCCAGTAGCCCAAGGTGTGCAGCGGGCCAACACTGGCCAGTAACGCACCTGCGGCCAAATGCCCGGCACCGAGCAAGCGCAGGAACCAACTGTCCCTCGGCTCGCTGATCACCAGCTTCTGATTTTTGGCATGGGGTTGCGACATACGCTCCAGCAAATCGCGGGTCATGTCGGCCAAATGCGGTATCTGCTCGACCTGACTGTGCAGGTTGCGCAATACGGTTTTAGGGCTGTAGCGCTCACGCATCCAGCGCTCCAGGTACGGCTGGGCGGTGCTCCACAGATCTAGGTCCGGGTACAGCTGGCGACCCAGCCCTTCGATGTTCAACAGGGTTTTTTGCAACAACACCAACTGCGGCTGAACTTCCATATTGAAGCGTCGGGCCGTCTGGAATAGACGCATCAACACCTGACCAAAGGAGATTTCTTTCAAGGGTTTTTCGAAAATCGGTTCGCACACGGTACGAATGGCCGCTTCAAATTCATTGAGTTTGGTGTGCGCAGGCACCCAGCCCGAATCGATATGCAGTTGTGCAACGCGGCGGTAGTCGCGCTTGAAAAAGGCAAACAGGTTGCGCGCCAGATAATCCTGATCTTCAGGGGTCAGGCTGCCGACGATGCCGCAGTCGATGGCGATGTATTGCGGGCTCCACGGGTTGACGGTGCTGACAAAAATATTGCCGGGGTGCATGTCGGCATGGAAAAAGCTGTCGCGGAACACTTGGGTGAAGAAGATTTCGACCCCGCGCTCGGCCAACAGCTTCATATCGGTGCGTTGATCGGCGAGGGCGGCCATATCCGTGACCTGAATCCCGTAGATGCGCTCCATCACCAACACTTTTGGTCGGCACCAGTCCCAGTAAATCTGCGGTACGTACAGCAGCGAAGAGCCTTCAAAGTTGCGTTTGAGCTGGCTGGCGTTGGCCGCTTCACGCAACAGGTCAAGTTCATCGTAAATCGTCTTTTCGTAATCGCTGACCACGTCGACCGGGTGCAGCAGACGTGCGTCTGCGCTCAGGCGTTCGGCAATCCTGGCCAGAATGAACAGCCAGGCCAGGTCTGAACCGATAATCGGTTTTAGACCGGGGCGCACTACCTTGACCACGACCTCTTCGCCAGTCTTTAGCTTGGCCGCATGAACTTGCGCCACAGACGCCGAGGCCAGAGGCTCAATGTCAAATCGGCTGAACACGTCGCTGATTTTGGCGCCGAGTTGCTCTTCGATCAGCTTGACCGCAACCTGCGGGTCGAACGGCGGCACGCGGTCTTGCAACAGCATCAACTCATCGGCGATGTCTTGCGGGAGCAAATCGCGGCGAGTGGAGAGAATTTGCCCAAACTTGATAAAGATGGGTCCCAAATCCTGCAAGGCCAGACGCAACGCAGCGCCGCGGTTCAGCTCTAGCTTTTTGCGCGGGAACCAGCGCCACGGCAGCACGAAGCGCAGTGACAGCATCCACCACGGCAAGGGCAGTGCGAACAGCAGGTCATCCAGACGGTAGCGAATGACGACGCGCTGGATACGAAACAAACGGCGTATGGCAAGCAACTTCATGCGTTATCGCTGGTATTGAGGGACCGGCAGAGGCGCTCGAAGCGGGCCTCAAGACGATCCAGGTCGAGTTTGAGTTGGTCGAGTTCATCAAAGCGCGCTTGCGCTTCTCGTTCTCCGACCAAAGTGCGAGCTTCTTCACTCAGGTATTCAGCGAGGTTCTGATTGAGGCTGGCAAAACCTTGCTGATACCAATTGGCGCGGCTGCGCACATGGCCACCGACCAAGGCAGTCGCAACAGGGCCGATCCAGCGCGAGAGCTCGTATTCCCAGTCCAGTTCCAGATCTTGCAGAACAGCTGCCAGTGCCATCAACACATGGCTGTCGCCTTCAAGCTCGACCTCAGGGCCGTGCAGTATGCTGGTTTTGTCTTTGCTCAAGGCCAAGCGCAGCAGGCTGGAGGCAGGGGCACGCAAGGTGCAATCGGCTTCGGCTGCCCAGTGGGCAGCCAACAACAGGCCTTCATCGCTGGGCAGAATAAACAGGCGCAGCGCGGGGCTGGCGCATTCAACGGCAATGACCTTGCCGGTCAGCGGCCGCAAGCGAGCCAGCGCGGTGCTGTCCAATCGCAAGACACGATTGATGCCGGTTTCAACGCTGGCGAGAAGGCCCCTGAGCAACATCAGGGTTTGATGCCGCGGTGCAGTGCAACGATGCCGGACGTCATGTTGTGATAGGTCACACGGTCAAAACCGGCTTCAACCATCATCGACTTGAGCGTCTCTTGATTCGGGTGCATGCGGATCGACTCAGCCAGATAGCGGTAGCTTTCCGGATCATTGAGGATCAGCTTGCCGACCATTGGCATAAAGGCGAACGAGTAGGCGTCATACACCTTGGACATCAGCGGGTTGGTCGGCTTGGAGAACTCCAGTACCAACAAGCGGCCGCCCGGCTTGAGCACGCGCAACATGGAGCGCAGCGCGTCTTCTTTGTGGGTCACGTTGCGCAGCCCGAAAGCGATGGTCACGCAATCGAAATAGTTGTCCGGAAACGGCAGCTTTTCAGCGTCGGCCTGAACGAACTCGATGTTGCCTGCCACACCTTTGTCCAGCAGACGGTCACGGCCAACCTTGAGCATGGAGGCGTTAATGTCGGCCAGCACCACTTGGCCGGTCGGGCCAACAAGGTGCGAGAACTTGCGTGCCAGATCGCCGGTACCGCCAGCGATGTCCAACACCTTGTTGCCCGGACGCACGCCCGACAATTCGATGGTGAAACGCTTCCACAAACGGTGCATGCCACCCGACAGAACGTCGTTCATCAGGTCATATTTACCGGCTACGGAGTGGAAAACCTCGGCGACTTTTTCCGCTTTCTGGCTTTCGGGAACGTTTTTGAAGCCGAAGTGTGTGGTGGGTTCGGCATCGCTGCCTTTGCGCTGATCAGTCATATCGCTGTCACCAAAAGAGAATGCTGGCCATTCTAATCCTGCTGACCGGCTTTGTCTTGGCCGGGCTCGGCTGACGTGTCGCAGGCAATGCCCGTATAGTGGCTGGCTTTTCTATCAGGAGTGAGTAATGGCCCGCATCAACGTTGAACGTGCCCACAACCTTGGCCTTGAAGCCGCCCGCGAAAAAGCCCAACCGCTGGTTGAAAAGCTCGCCGGGCAATACGGCCTGACCCCGACTTGGCAGGGTGACACGGTCAAACTTAAGCGCTCCGGCGTTAACGGCACGCTGGAAATCGGCGAAAAAACAGTCAAGGTCGATGTAGAGCTGGGCATGCTGATGTCCGCGATGAGCGGCATGATTCAGTCAGAAATTGAACGTTCCTTGGACAAAGCGCTGGCTTGAGCTTGGCGCCTGCCCAGCGGTCAACCTGACGATGTGTCAAAGGGCGATGTCACGCACTGGCATCGCCTTAAATGACACTTGAGAGTCGCTTGGGAGTTTTGATAGGTAGGAAAGTGCAAGTGGTGACGTAAACTTATTTAAAGAGTTAAGAGTGAATAAGCCAAGATGCGCTATCTAGCGCTGTTATCAAATTTTTTAGTGTGATTTGGCTAAGTTGGCAAATTTCAATGAGTGACTAGTATGGGTATTGAGGAAGCACAATAACCCTACTAGGAATTCAAAATTTCTCTGTATTTAAATGCTGTTGTTCATAATCCAAAAAACATGTCTGCCACTGAAATTTCTGCAAAAGTTGAAGAGGTTCTTGAGGAGTTTGTTTCTTCGCGTGATTTGAAATGGACGCCGGTTGTTGAAGTTAAATCTGGTATTAGCTACGTGGTTCAAACTGAAGCAGGGGACATGACGGGTTTTGTCAGCATCAATGGCTTCCGTGTCGTCTTTCTGATGGCGGGTGCAGCGGCTGCGGATGATGCCTGGACTGCAGAGGGCGATGCCATTGAGCTGATGGAGCGGGCATTCCCCAATTCTGTTGAAGTCTGAGTGCTTGGCGCGTGTCATGTCCAATCGTGATGTGACAGCTGTTAGCGAAATGATCAACGGCTAACGGATTTATTTAAAGGGCAATTAAAGTGTCGCCTTTTTTAAAAGGCGCACTTTAATTGCTTGTGGTTAATTGTTCATTCTTTAGGGAGCAAAGAATGTCTCATTATATATTTACCATTGCGCGGAATTCTGGAAGTCATCACGCAGGTGCACGCGAGCAAGCCGAGCGTGTCCTTAAACTTTTTATCGCCGCTCACCATCCTCTTGTGTACCGAGAGAAAGTCAACGCCGACGATAACGTGGAATATTTGATTTATGAGCCCGAGGGGGCCGAGTTCGGAAAGATTCTTGTCTATATCAATAGCGTTATATTTATGGCTTACGGACCTTTGGCGGAAGCTGAAGCTTGGAACACTGAAACTGAGATCACTGATTTGATGGACGGTGAATTCAACACTGGCAAGGTGAGTGCTTAGGCTGAATCTTGCAATTGAGAGCGACCCTCTTTCTTTGGATATTTCCGCTTTTGGTGGCGTCATCTTTTTCTAATGCAGGCGGTGTTTTTTCAGCCTTCTTCAATAAACAGAGATTCAAGCTTGAATCGTGGGCAATTTGCGTCTAAGCCTGATTGAGGTGAACACCGTGTTCATTTTGGTGAGTTGCCACGTTGGCTGATCGACGTCACCACTGGGTATAAAGGGGAATACGATGACTGCAAAAAAATCGACTGCACAACAAAGCCCTTCATGGGTAGGTAAAGTTGAAGAGTATTCCCGCAAAATCTGGTTGGCGGGTTTGGGTGTTTATTCAAAAATTGATACGGATGGCAGCAGTCTGTTCGACAGTCTGGTCAAAGAGGGTGAAAAGGCCGAGAAGCTAACCAAGGCAGGCGCGCCTAAAGCAACATCATCAACAACGCGCTCCAAAGTGGATGACGTTAAAGAATTGGCATTGGAGAAGTGGAGCGAGTTGGAAGAGGCATTCGACAAGCGTTTGAACAGTGCCATTTCACGTTTGGGCGTGCCCAGTCGTGAGGAGGTGAAAGCACTGCACGCTAAGGTTGAGGCGCTCACTCAACATATTGAAAAGCTCACTGCTGCCGCCTCCAAAGTAGCGGCGAGCAAAGCACCTGCTGCGAGCAAGCCTGCACCCGTCAAGGCGGCTGCCAAACCTGCGGTCGCCAAGTCGGCTTCCAAACCAGCAAGCCGCGCCACCGCGCCCGCTAAACCTGTTGCTGCAAAGCCTGCCACTAAACCTGCGGTTAAACCGGCAGCCAAAGCGCCTTCAGCCACCAACAAGGCTGTTGCCGCGAAACCCGCTGCTGCCAAAGCGGCTCCTGAAAAGCCCGCTACCCGCAAAAAAGCTGCCGCACCGAAAGCGGCCCCGGCAGTGGTCACACCGCCACTTGAAAAAACCTCAAGCTAAAGAGCTTCGCCAAGGCCAGCTATGCCCGACGCTCCGTAGTAGCGGGTGCTTAAAGCATCAGCTTCACAACGGAGACTGCGGGGTCCCGAGATTTTCCGGCTTTTTTCAGCTCATCGAGATAATCCGCCCATAAAGCGTCCTGACGTTTACCCAGTTCATAGAGGTAGTCCCAGGTAAACAAACCGCTGTCATGGCCGTCATCGAAGGTGAGCTTGAGCGCGTATTGGCCCGCAGGTTCGACTTTGCTCAAGCCGACATTGATTTTGCCGTATTGCAGTATCGGCTTGCCGTGGCCCTGAACTTCGGCAGAAGGCGAATGCACACGCAAAAACTCGGCAGGCAAGGTGTATACCTCGTCTGGCCCATAGGTGAGCGAGAGGGTTTTAGAGACTTTGTGCAGTTTGATAGCTGTAGGAAGCTTGGTCATTGCCTTGGGTCCGTCAGAGTTAATGTGCCTTTAGCCCAGGTACAAACACAGTAGCCGCTGACGCAGGTTACGATCGCCAACCGTGTCGGCGCAGGATCCAGAGATCACTGAAGGCTTTTGAGCCTTATCGCAGCCCTCGCAGCGGCTACATGTACTGTGTACACCCTTGCGGGTTGAGGCTTACAAGATGTAGCGCGAGAGGTCTTCGTTCTCGGCCAGTTCACCCAGGTGGCTGTTCACATACTCGGCATCAATGCGGATTGGCTCCTCTTGATGAGCGCTGGCGATATCACCGGCACTGAAAGACACCTCTTCAAGCAGGCGCTCAAGCAGTGTGTGCAGGCGGCGAGCACCGATGTTTTCGGTTTTCTCGTTAACCTGCCAGGCGATTTCCGCCAAGCGCTTGATGCCCTCTGGCATGAACTCGATGTTCAGACCTTCGGTCTTCAGCAGCTCGCGGTATTGCTCGGTCAAAGAGGCATGCGGCTCGCTGAGAATGCGTTCGAAGTCTTCAGGCGACAAGGCCTTGAGTTCAACGCGGATCGGCAAACGGCCTTGCAGCTCAGGCACCAGATCGCTTGGTTTGCTCAGGTGGAAAGCACCCGATGCGATGAACAGGATATGGTCTGTTTTGACCATGCCCAGCTTGGTATTGACGGTGCAGCCCTCGATCAATGGCAGCAAGTCGCGCTGCACGCCTTCGCGGGATACGTCGGCGCCGCCGACATTGCCACGCTTGGCCACTTTGTCGATTTCATCGATAAACACAATGCCGTGTTGCTCTACGGCTTCCAGTGCTTTGGCTTTGAGTTCTTCATCGTTAACCAGGCGGCTGGCTTCTTCGTCACGCACCATTTTCAGGGCTTCTTTGACTTTCAGCTTGCGGTTTTTGCGCTTGCCTTTGCCCATGTTGGCAAACAGGCTTTGCAACTGGTTGGTCATTTCTTCCATGCCAGGCGGCGCAGAAATATCGACACCGGCGATGTCCGCCACTTCGATTTCGATTTCTTTGTCGTCCAGCTGACCTTCACGCAGGCGCTTGCGGAACAGCTGGCGCGTGTTGGAATCCTGTGGCACTGCGGCTTCTTCACCAAAAGTGCGAGGAGGCGGCAGCAGGGCATCGAGGATGCGCTCTTCGGCCGCTTCTTCAGCGCGGTGGCGAACCTTGACGATTTCCTGTTCGCGTAGCAGTTTGATGGCGGCATCGGCTAGATCACGAATGATCGACTCGACGTCGCGGCCGACATAGCCGACTTCGGTGAATTTGGTAGCTTCCACTTTGATGAACGGGGCGTTGGCCAATTTGGCCAGGCGACGTGCGATTTCGGTTTTACCGACACCGGTCGGGCCGATCATCAGAATGTTTTTTGGCGTCACTTCAACGCGCAGCTCTTCGGGCAGTTGCATCCGGCGCCAGCGGTTACGCAGGGCGATGGCAACGGCGCGTTTGGCGTCGTCCTGGCCGATGATGTGGCGATTGAGCTCGTGGACAATTTCGCGGGGAGTCATGGACATGGTAGTTGGCGTTCCTCTAGCTAAAGTAAGGGTCACAAACGGGCAGGCATACCGGCCCGGCAGGCGTCTTAATTAGCGAGGTCCTGCTCCTCGATAGTAATGTTGTGGTTAGTGAATACGCAGATGTCGCCAGCGATACCGAGTGCGGTTTCCGCGATTTCTCGGGCCGAAAGGTCGGTTTTCATCAGCAGGGCGCGGGCTGCCGCTTGAGCAAATGCACCGCCAGAGCCCATTGCGATCAAGCCGTCTTCAGGCTCAACGACGTCACCGTTGCCGGTAATGATCAACGAGGCATCTTTATTGGCGACTGCCAACATGGCCTCCAGGCGGCTCAGTGAGCGATCGGTACGCCATTCTTTGGCTAACTCGACCGCGGCACGAACCAGATGGCCTTGATGTTTCTCAAGCTGGCCTTCAAAGCGTTCGAACAAGGTAAATGCATCGGCGGTCGCACCGGCAAAGCCGGCGATAACCTGACCGTGATAGAGGCGACGAACTTTTTTCGCGTTGCCTTTCATCACGGTATTGCCAAGGGAAACCTGGCCGTCGCCAGCCATGACGACTTTGCCGTGACGGCGTACTGAAACGATGGTGGTCAAGGGAGAGTCTCCACGCAGCGGGGCGAAAATGCCTGATGGAATTACATATGGGGGTTGTAGTCGGTTTTTCAACCGCGGGAAGGGAATGTAGATGAGTGGGGCAAGACGAGGAAGGGATAAAGCATCGCGAGCAAGCTCGCTCTTACAGAATTCATGCATCTCTGTAGGAGCGAGCCTGTAATCGGTTTTAGCGGCGCTGTTGCAACAGCAAATTATTGAAGCCGCTACCGGCCAATTGCTTTTGAGCAACGGTCAGTTGGTCGCGGTTAGTAAACGGCCCGACCAGCACGCGGTACCAGGTTTCATCCTTGACGGTGCCCGCCTCAACAGTGGCGGTTTGCCCCAACAAAATGATTTGCGCACGTACCCGTTCAGCATCGGCCTGTTTGCGGAACGAGCCCGCTTGCAGGAAGAACTTGGTCACAGGGGCCGCTTTTATCACAGGCGGCGCCGGTGGTGGCGTGACGCCGCTCAGCGCCGCTTGAGCGCGAGCCGTGTCGATTTTCGCGGCTTCTGCAGGCGTGACTGGTACTACAGGTGCTGTTTGCGGAGTGGGCGGAGTTTTTTCCGGCACGGCATCGGGCGGCACGATCACTTCTGACTCGGGCAACAAGGTGTAGAAATCGTACTTGGGCTTGGCCGGCTGAGTCGGGCTAGGTGCCGTTTTATTGGCTTGCTCGACCTGTGAGGCCTTTTGCTGCTCTTGCTTGACCCGTTTGACGTCGTCGCCCTTACCGGGTTCGAGTTTCATCAAGAACACAATAAACGCGCCCACCGTGAGGCCGATAGCCATCCACAGCCAGCCCGGAATCGGCTGTTTGGCGGGCGCTTGATACCGGCTGGCGCCTCGCTTGGGTACAGGCTTCTTTTTAGCGGCCAACTTACATGCGCTCCAGAGTTTCCAGACCCAGCAGTTCCAGGCCTTGCTTGAGGGTGCGGCCCGACAATGCGGCCAAACGCAGGCGGCTTTGCTTCTGTGCTTTGTCTTCTGCGCTCAGGATCGGGCAATTCTCGTAGAAGCTGGAGAACAGGCCGGCCACTTCGTACAGGTACGTGCACAGGGTGTGCGGGGTGCCTTTTTCGGCCACGTGATTCAGTACTTCGCCGAACTGCGCCAATTTGGCTGCCAGCTCTTGTTCCTGCGGTGCTTGAAGAATGATGTGGCCTTCAACTTCATTGAAGTTCTTGCCCAGCTTACGGAACACGCCCGCAACACGGGTGTAGGCATACAGCAGGTAAGGTGCGGTATTGCCTTCAAAGTTCAACATCAGGTCGAAGTTGAAGCTGTAATCGCTGGTGCGGTGCTTGGACAAGTCGGCGTATTTCACAGCGCCAATGCCAACCACTTTGGCAATGGCACGCAGTTCTTCTTCAGCCAGCTCGGGGTTCTTCTCTTTAACCAGCGTGTAAGCACGTTCTTTGGCTTCGTTGAGCAGGTCGATCAGTTTGACCGTGCCACCGTCGCGGGTTTTGAACGGGCGGCCATCAGCGCCATTCATGGTGCCGAAGCCCATGTGCTCCATTTCCATCGGGTGGGTAATGAAACCGGCTTTGCGGGCGACGGCAAACACTTGCTGGAAGTGCAGGGCCTGACGCTGGTCGACAAAGTACAGGGCGCGGTCGGCTTTCAGTACGCCGCTGCGGTACCGAATGGCTGCAAGGTCGGTGGTGGCATACAGATAGCCGCCGTCCGCCTTGACGATAATCACCGGCAATGGCTCGCCTTCAGCGTTTTTGAATTCGTCGAGGAACACGCACTGGGCGCCGTTGCTCTCGACCAACATGCCTTTGGCCTTGAGGTCGTTGACGACGTTGATCAGGTCGTCGTTATAGGCGCTTTCGCCCATCACATCGGCCATGGTCAATTTGACGTTCAACTGCTCGTAGATTTTTTGGCAGTGCGACAGCGAAATATCTTTGAACTTGGTCCACAACGCCAGGCAGTCGGGGTCGCCGGCTTGCAGCTTGACCACCAGGCTACGGGCACGGTCGGCGAACTCGGGGGACTCGTCGAAGCGCTTTTTGGCCGCGCGGTAGAAGTTTTCGAGGTCAGACAGCTCGTCGCTGGTGATCGGGTTTTCTTCCAGATAGGCCATCAGCATGCCGAACTGGGTGCCCCAGTCGCCGACGTGGTTCTGACGGATCACGTCGTCGCCGAGGAATTCCAGTACCCGTGCCACGCCATCGCCAATGATGGTCGAGCGCAGGTGGCCCACGTGCATTTCTTTGGCCAGATTAGGCGCTGACATGTCGATTACGGTGCGCATGGCAGGTGTCGCCTTGCGCACACCAATTTTCTCATCGGCCAGTGCCGCATCGAGGCGCGAAGCCAGGGCTTGGGTGTTTTGGAAGAAGTTCAGGAAGCCCGGACCGGCGATTTCGGTCTTGCTGATTTGCTCATCGGCCGGCAGGGCAGCGATGATTTTCTCAGCCAGGTCGCGCGGCTTCATACCGGCTGGCTTGGCCAGCATCATGGCGATGTTGCTGGCGAAGTCGCCGTGGGTTTTGTCACGGGCGTTTTCCACCTGAATCGCTGGCGTCAGGCCTTCAGGCAACACACCTTCTGTGACGAGTTGATCCAGGGCTTGTTGAATAAGCTGGCGAATGGTGTCTTTCATGGTCTTCTCTTTCAACCGCAAGCGCGGTAGCGCTTTAGTGCGCAGGTGGAAAAAGTGGGGATTATCCGTTGCTGGGTCGGCCTTGCCAACCTTAGCCGACGGGCTTTGTTAAATCTGTCGCCGCTGCCTCAGGCAGCGACTCTGCTTTTGAATAAAACTTTATCGCAGCCTTCGGCAGCGGCGCCATGGACGTGGGTCAATAAAGATCGACCGGGTCCACATCCAGCGACCAGCGTACCTGTCGGCCGCTGGGCATTTGCTCCAGCACCAGCAGCCACTGGTTCAGCAGGCGATGCAATGGGGCACGGGCATTGGCTTGAAGTAATAGCTGGGCACGGTAGCGTCCGGCGCGCCGTTCCATCGGCGCGGGCACCGGGCCAAGCAACTCAATCCCGCTTAAATTCAGCTCGCCCAGCAAACGCTCGGCCTCGCTGCACGCTTCGTCCAGAAAACCTTCAGCTTGCCCCGGCTTGTGAGCCTCGGCGCGCAACAGGGCCAGATGAGCGAAGGGCGGCAAGCCTGCGGCACGGCGCTCGCTCAAGGCTTGCTCGGCAAAGGCGAAGTAGCCTTGCTCCGTCAGCTGAATCAGCAGCGGATGGTCGGCCAGATGGGTCTGGATGATCACCTTGCCCGGTTCCTCGGCGCGGCCTGCACGGCCTGCAACCTGAACGATAAGCTGGGCCATGCGCTCGCTGGCGCGAAAGTCGCCCGAGAACAAACCGCCGTCGGCGTCCAGAATCGATACCAGCGTTACCCGGGGGAAGTGATGGCCTTTAGCGAGCATTTGCGTGCCGATCAAAATGCACGGCTGGCCTTTTTGAATCGTGGCAAACAGCTGGTTCATCGCGTCTTTACGTGAGGTGCTGTCGCGATCAACCCGCAACACGGGGTAGTCAGGGAACAAAATCCCTAGCCGTTCTTCCGCGCGCTCGGTGCCAGCACCCACAGGGCGCAAGTCGACTTTGTGGCACTGCGGGCAGTTGCGTGGCACTCGCTCGACGTAGCCGCAGTGATGGCAGCGCAGCTCGTTAGAGCGTTGATGGACCGTCATGCGCGCATCGCAACGCTGGCACTCCGACATCCAGCCGCAGTCGTGGCACAACAAGGTCGGGGCAAAGCCGCGGCGGTTGAGGAACACCAGCACCTGCTGGCCCGCCGCCAGCGTTTGGCCGATGGCTTGCTGCATGGGGCCGGAAATGCCGCTGTCCAGTGGGCGGCTTTTGACATCCAGTCGCAGGAAACGCGGCTGTTTGGCACCACCCGCCCGTTCATTCAAACGCAGCAAGCCGTAGCGGCCGGTGTAGGCGTTATGCAAGCTTTCAAGGGACGGCGTGGCCGAGCCAAGCACAATTGGTATGTTTTCTTGTCGGGCGCGTACCAGTGCCAGGTCGCGGGCGTGATAGCGCAGGCCTTCCTGCTGTTTATAAGAACCGTCGTGCTCTTCGTCGATGATGATCAGGCCCGGGTTTTTCATCGGGGTGAACAGCGCCGAGCGCGTGCCAATAATAATGTCGGCCTCGCCATCACGAGCGGCCAGCCAGCTTTCCAGCCGTTCACGGTCGTTGACCGCCGAATGCACCAGCGCGATGCGTGCGTTGAAGCGCTGCTCGAAGCGGGCCAGGGTTTGCGGGCCGAGGTTGATCTCCGGGATCAACACCAGCGCCTGTTTGCCGGCCTGCAGGGTTTCGCGAATCAGCTGCAAATACACTTCGGTTTTACCGCTGCCCGTGACGCCCGCCAATAAAAAGGCATGGAAATGATCGAATCCTGCACGAATGGCCTCGTAGGCGGCCCGTTGTTCAGCGTTGAGCGGCAGCTCGGGCTGGGCCAGCCAGTGCTCATGTCGTTCACTGGGTGCATGGCGACGTATTTCGACCGTCACCAGCCCTTTGGCCAGCAACAGGTCGAGGCTGTCTTTGCTCAGCATCAATTTGCTCAGCAGTTGATGCGCCACACCGTGGGGGTGCTGGGCCAGTGTGGCCAGCGCTTCACGCTGGCGCGGCGCGCGGGCGACACGCGGATCGTCAAGCTGGGCACCGGGGGCGATCTGCCAAAAGCGCTCCTGCCGGGTTTCAGCCAGCTCACCCTGACGCAGTAAAACCGGCAGCGCCCAGCTCAGGGTGTCGCCCAGGCTGTGCTGGTAATACTGCGAAGTCCATAAACACAGCTTGAATAAAGAAGCCGGCAGCGGTGGCGTCGCGTCAAGCAGAGCGATGGCTGGCTTGAGTTTGTCGGCTGGCACGTCGCTGTGATCGACCACCTCAACTAAAATGCCGATCATTTCACGCCGCCCGAACGGTACCCGCAAGCGCATCCCGGGCTGCAATTGCTCGCGTCGAACGCCCGCAGGCGCCCGGTAATCGAACAAACGGCGCAGGGGGGAAGGCAGGGCAAGGCGCAAAATGGCGTCGGGCACGCGGGGCTCTCAAGTGATGAACGGCGAAGATGGCCCGGAGCCTAGCAGACAACGTGCCCCGGGACTAAAAAGCTGGGCAGTATTAGATGAAAGAATTGGGTTGGAGCATGATTGGCCGCTTGCGTCAATGCAAAGGTCTGGTATTATCGGCGCCCTAAATTTACGTGCGGTATTCAACAATGGTGTTGAGTGGCGGCACGCTAGCCTGAGGAATACCCCATGAAAGCCGATATCCATCCAGCGTACGAAACAATCCTGGTAACTTGCAGCTGCGGCAACAAGTTCGAAACTCGTTCGAACCTGTGCAAGCCACTGGGCACTGACGTATGCAACGAGTGCCACCCGTTCTACACCGGTAAGCAAAAAACTCTGGACATTGGCGGTCGTGTTGATCGCTTCAAGACTCGTTTTGGTGCTTTCGGCGCTAAAGCAGCCGCTCCAGCAGCAGAAGCAGAAAAAGCAGCCGAGTAAGGCTGATGACCTTGGGCAGCCTTTCGAGTCTGGCCGGGTTATTGAAAAAGGCGTCCCTTGCGGGCGCCTTTTTTGTGCCCGCGATCTGGCTTTCGGCGGTGCAGGCGCAAGCGTTGTGCCCCGCACCTCAGCCGCTGTCGTACGCGCAGGTAGAGCGCGTGGTCGATGGCGACACCCTGCGCCTCAAGGATGGTCGCAGCGTGCGCATGATCGGCCTCAATGCCCCCGAAACCGGCAAAAAGGGCCAGAGCGCCGAACCGTTTGCCGACGCGGCCCGCAAGCGTCTGCAAACCTTGGTGGCGCTCAGTGACGGGCGCGTGGGGTTGCTGCCCGGCAAGCAGGCCAAGGACCGTTACGGCCGTACCCTGGCTCATGTCTTTGGTGCCGATGGCAGCAATCTGGAAGCGCAGCTGTTGGCCGATGGCCTGGCCTATCAGGTCGCGATAGCCCCCAATGTCGAGTTGGTGGGCTGCCAACAAGCTGCCGAACGCCGTGCCCGGACGAACG
This sequence comes from Pseudomonas helleri, assembly GCF_009600315.1. Lineage (GTDB taxonomy): Bacteria > Pseudomonadota > Gammaproteobacteria > Pseudomonadales > Pseudomonadaceae > Aquipseudomonas > Aquipseudomonas helleri_A. Next base: position 93,322 of record NZ_WIWC01000011.1, read on the forward strand.
GTGTCGGGCTATGGCGGCAGTCGCCGGTTATCTCGGCCCATAACATCAGCCGCTCAGGTTTTGCCGTGGTCGGGGGCAAAGTCAGCCAGGTGCAGCGCAATCGCGGCGGACTTTGGATTGATCTGCAAGGCGGATTGGTCGTGCACATTGCACCCAAAGACCTCGGCTATTTCGATCAGAAAACCCTCGGCAAGCTACAGGGCGCTCAGGTCGAGGTGCGTGGCTGGGTGCTGGATCGCTCGCGACGCGGCGGATTGAAAGCGGGACAAGCACGCTGGATGTTGCCAGTGACCCATCCGGGGATGCTTCAGGTCATTTCCGAATAAAATTGTAGACAATTTTAAAGTGTGATTGTGGACACTCTAGCCCTTGCGCCACGCGGGTCTTGGTCCAAAGTCGTAGGGTAAAGCCCTTGACACTGCTGACCGGTCAGTCTTGTCGGGACTTTGCGACACGCGTATGCTCGGCGATCCGTCTGTCCAACAGCAAAAAAGCGGAACGCCCTTATGTCTGATTTGAAAACCGCTGCTCTCGAATACCATGCCCAGCCCCGCCCAGGGAAACTGAGTGTCGAGCTCACCAAACCTACCGCTACTGCCCGCGATCTCGCGTTGGCCTATAGCCCGGGTGTAGCCGAACCAGTGCGCGAAATCGCCCGCGATCCTGAACTTGCCTACAAATACACCGGCAAGGGCAACCTGGTCGCCGTTATCTCTGACGGCACCGCCATTCTGGGCCTGGGTAACCTCGGCCCGTTGGCTTCCAAGCCTGTGATGGAAGGCAAGGGCGTTCTGTTCAAGCGCTTTGCCGGTATCGACGTATTCGACATCGAAGTTGACGCCGAAAGCCCGCAAGCCTTTATCGACACCGTTAAACGCATCTCCATCACCTTCGGCGGTATCAACCTCGAAGACATCAAAGCCCCTGAGTGCTTTGAGATCGAGCGTGCGCTGATCGAACAATGCGACATCCCGGTGTTCCACGATGACCAGCACGGCACCGCCATCGTAACGGCAGCCGGCATGATCAACGCGCTGGAAATCGCTGGCAAAACCCTGTCCGACGCCAAAATCGTCTGCCTGGGTGCTGGCGCTGCGGCCATCTCCTGCATGAAGTTGCTGGTGAGCATGGGCGCCACGATCGAAAACATCTACATGATCGACCGTACCGGCGTGATCCACTCCGGCCGTGACGACCTGAACCAGTACAAGGCGGTCTTCGCTCACGCCACTGAAAAACGCACCCTGGCTGACGCCATGGACGGCGCAGACGTGTTTGTTGGCCTGTCGGGTCCAAACCTGTTGAGCGCTGAAGACCTGCTGCGCATGGCGCCTAACCCGATTGTGTTCGCCTGCTCGAACCCGGATCCGGAAATCTCGCCAGAGCTGGCTCACGCCACCCGTAACGACGTGATCATGGCCACCGGCCGTTCGGACTACCCGAACCAGGTCAACAACGTATTGGGCTTCCCGTTCATCTTCCGTGGTGCACTGGACGTTCGCGCCAAGCGCATCAACGAAGAAATGAAAATTGCAGCGGCCAATGCACTGCGTGAACTGGCCAAACTGCCGGTGCCACAAGAAGTGTGCGACGCCTACGGCGGCATCAAACTGGAATTCGGTCGTGAATACATCATCCCGAAACCGATGGACGTGCGCCTGATCACTCTGATCTCGGACGCGGTGGCCAAAGCGGCTATCGAGACCGGCGTTGCGACCCTGCCGTACCCGGCAAACTACCCGCTCAAAAGCGTGGATGACGTGTTCAACGGCTAACCCCGTCTAGCGTCAAACCAAAGCCCCGGCGCTGAAAAGCGTCGGGGCTTTTTGGTTTTTTCTTCTCTGAACCGTTGCTTGAATATGTCGCCGAACCGAACTAGCAACTTCTTTTAAAAATTTCAGAATCCCCCTACAAAGGCACCGCCGGTCTGTCCGTTAGTGTTCTTCCTTTATCAAGGAGGAATTCAGGATGTCAGCATCAGCCCGCCAGCACCGTTTCAGTTTGACGATCCAAGGCTGTCAGCATGAGCTTCGGGTTTTAGCGTTTAACGGTGATGAGTCCATCAGCAGACCTTTTTGCTTTGCGCTTGAATTGGTGAGCGAGCACCCGGCACTGGATTTCGACCTCTTGATGCACCACACCGCCTTTCTGGCGTTCGATGAGCAGGGCAGCGGGATTCACGGGCATATTCACAGCGTTAAACGCCACAGCCCCGGTGCCCGGCTGACCCGCTACGACCTCACTCTTGTGCCCAGCCTGGCCTACCTGGCGCACCGCACCAATCACCGGATTTTCCAGAACCTCTCTGTTGCGCAGATCATCGAACAGCTCTTTAACGAGCACGGCATTCTCAGCAATGCTTATACCTTTGCTGCCTTCTCTCCTTCACCCCCGCGCGAGTACTGCGTGCAGTACGGCGAGTCTGATTTGTACTTTATTCAGCGCTTGTGTTTTGAAGAGGGTTATCACTATTACTTCAAGCATTCGCCTGACGGCCACCTCTTGGTGTTCGGCGATAAGCAGCAGGCGTTTACCCCGCCAAAAGAGGTCACGCCTTTCGTGCAAAACGACGGCATGGTGGCGGCAGGGCCATCGATTAATCACTTCGCAGCGAGCGTGAGCAACTGCATCAAGCGCACCGTACAACGTGATTACGATTTCCAGACTGCCAGCCGCACACTCGAGGCTGACAGCAGTGGCCCCCTCGATGGCTCTCCCTTTGAAAGCTACATTTACCCCGGTGGCTTTAAAAATAAAGCCCGCGGCGAGCAGCTTTGCCAGATCGTCCTTGAGCAGCACCAAACCGGTTATTACCAGTCCCGGGGCAGCAGCGATCAGCCGATCTTGAGCAGTGGGCACTTCTTGCAGATGAGTGAATCCCCGCGTGAGGACTGGAACCGCCGCTGGCTGCTGACCCGCGTGCATCATGAGGGTAAGCAGCCGCAGGTGCTGGAAGAGCAGGGCCAGGTTTCCCCGCCCGGCGAGCCGGGTGAATGGACGCTGGGCTATCGCAATACCTTTAAGGCGATCCCCGCTGACGTTACCTACCGGTCGCAGGAGATTTACCCTAAACAGCGTATTGCAGGCAGCCAAACGGCTCGCGTGACCGGGCCTGTGGGTGAAGAAATTCACTGCGATGAATTCGGCAGGGTTCGGGTGAAATTTCACTGGGATCGCAGTGGTATTGAAAACGAGCAAAGCAGTTGCTGGGTGCGCGTGTCGTCCAGTTGGGCAGGGGAGTACTACGGGGCCGTGACGACTCCACGCGTGGGCATGGAAGTGCAGGTGGTTTACATCGAGGGGGATCCAGAAATGCCGGTTATTTCGGCGTGCCTGGCCAATAGCATCAACCCTGTCCCGCTTGACCTGCCCGCCGAGCAAAGCCAAAGCGTCTTTCGCAGCCACAGCACGCCCGGCGGCAGGGGCCACAACGAACTGCGTATCGAAGACCGCCAAAGGCAAGAGCTTATCCGTGTGCATGCACAGCGCGATATGCAACAGCACATCAGGCACGACAGTCACGTACACATCGAGGGTCAACACCAGGTCACGGTGGTCGGCGATAGCGTGACCGTGCTGCAGGGCGAGGAGCACCTCACGATCACCAGCGACCGTGCCGTGCACATCAAGGCCAGCGATCACCTGCAAGTCGCAGGCAGCAGTCATACACGTGTAGGCAGCGTAATGACAGTCGAGGCCGGGCAGCACGTGCATATCAAGGCCGGCGCCCATTGTGTAGTCGACGCTGGGGCCAACATGTCATTGATGGCGGGCGGGGAGCATCTGGTCATCAACCCCTCCGGCATTTTTACCAGCAGCTCCATTCAGGAAGGCGGCAAGCCAGTGCGGGGCGTACCGGCCATGCCCTTGTTGCCGGGCCAATTCGCCCATGACTTGCCCCCAGAGGCCCTGCCGCTGCACATCGCTCCCTCGCAATTGGCGCTGATGGCAGCCACGCACGACCTCGGCGCCGACATTTGCCCTTTATGCGAGGCCTGCCGTAACGGCCTGTGCGTGCCTGAAGGAGCTGCGCAATGAAATTGCCATCACCTGTTCAATGGATAGAAGCACAGCGCAAGCGGGGTCATGAACTGTGCTTGATGTTGGACACGTTCGATCACAAGCCGGTGCTTCAGACGCTCTTGAAGGACCGCACCCATGACCGTTACAGCAGCCTCTACAGCCAGACGCCCATCGCTGAACTGGCCGGCATCGGACCTTTTCTGATCATGCTCGACAGCGGCGACACCCAACCCCTGACCGAGCTGTTAAACAGCCCTGAACGTCACTGGGGTTGGCTGGTGAGCATCGCCGCGCAGGATTTTCCTGCACTGGTGCAGCATTGGCGCGAGCGCATTCTGGTGGGGCAACGGCCCGATCAAGGGATCTATCGCTTTCACGACAACCGCGTACTGGGCAGGGCGCTGTCGTCTATGCCGCCAGAGGCAAGGCCAGCCTATTTGGGACCTGCACATAGTGTGTGTTACGCCCAAGGCGAACATTGGCTCAGCGCCGACAACCGGGCCCCGGGTCAGCACCCTTTGCCTGAGCAACCGCACTGGTTGCAAGTGCCTGTGCCGCCCGAGCAACGGGCGCGTATACGAGAAACCAATGCCCATCGTTTTTTGCTGGCCCATCATCAGGTCGCCTACCTGCAATTGGCGGAACATCGTGACCCTTTCGACTGGCTACGCCTGCAACGGGGAAGGGCTGAAGGATGGGGCTGGCATGCGCCCCGCCAGCTGGAATTTTTACTGGTCAGCAGCCTGAGCACCCCTGAATTCGAAATACCTATGCAGTGGCATCCGCGCGTTTACGAAGAACCCAGTGAACACTTTGAACGGGTATGCCAGGAAGCGAAGTTGCTACAAGGCAAGGGCATCGCATGAAGCGCTGGTTAATTGCGTGTGCAGGGATAGTCGGTATTGGGGTGGCTGCTTATGGATACTTTAAAGAGCCCAATACCTTCACCTTCACCGTCGATATGCCGCCGGGGTTTAAATATAAAGCGGCGGTGTATTACGTGCCTGCGCCGGGTGAGACGTGCACGGTGGCGAGAAAAGATAATTTGGCACCTGTATTCAATTACTGGTGGCGAGAGGATTATAAACCTGACTCGGTAATAGAAATTCGCAGGACTCGCAAAGGGTGTCCGTTAGTTGTCTATAACATCAGATTGGAGATATTTGCGACCTATGGAAAGTCGAGAGGGGACTTTAGCTCTACGACTGCTCAGGTGGTGATTAAAGAAGGGTTGGATGAGATAGATATAGAAGAATTCAACGAAGCTGGGGAAAGTGTTTTCTTCGGTCAATGTGATTGGAGTTTTCAAACATATGGGAAGACAAGAGTGCTACGGAAGCTACTTGACTGCAAAGATGTAAATATCGGTCGTCCTGCGACACGTGGAGGGCCTGTGGCGGGTTACTTGCCTGATCAGCCTCCCGGGAAGAGTATTAAAATGAAAATAACAGTGGACAAAGAGGAGCAACCTTCCAGTATTAATAAATGGGTGAAGTTTCCCAATGGATGGAAGCGCTGTATGGGTAAAGGGTTTGAAGACCCTTATGCATTTTGCGTTGAAGATAATGAAAGCTTCAGTAGTTTTATTTTGCACGATGGAACCCCGTGTACTATTTATCCAGCTTGTAAAGAGTATGAGGGTGAGAATGAATAGTTCCTTTGGTACTAGTATGAGTTTTCAAGAACGTATGCTTTTTTGTCCTGTACAAGGCAGTGAGTCTAGCTTTCAATTAACGGATGAATTTGGTGCGGGCGAACCCTACGCGGGACTTGCTTTTAAAGTTACTGATGCTGAGGGGTTTGAATACAGCGGCTTTCTGAACTCTTCGGGGGTCGGGTTAGTGATCAATCATTTTGCGGGTCCATTAGCTTTGAAAATGGGAGCTGATTATAAACAAGTTAGGGATTACTACAGTCAGCTATCAATTCGTAAGCACTATCCTCTTAGGATAACCGAGCTTCAAGTTCGAGCAGAACAAACCCGTTACGCCAATGAAGATGGCAGCCGTCCCCGGGCATTGCCCACTTCACAGCTTTCAGACGCTGATTTTTGCCAAGTTGAAGTCCGAGACTTGGTCGAGCATGTGTCACATTTGCCGCCTGAGGTTGAACGTCACTACCCGCCCAGTACGGGTGCCCGTCGATTAATGGGGGAGCATGGCCTGCGAGGCGTCTGCATAGCGGGGAATCGGCATACAGTTCTACAAGTTCGGCCATTGCGCGCATTGCGCCCGATGCTTTCGACGGACCCGCAATTCTGTGCGCTGAACCTTTACCAGTTGGCGTTGATGTCGACGCTGAGTTATTGCCCGTTTGGTCAGGCGCCCGACAAACATCCCATAGTTGAGCCGATGGTCACTTTTGCCGAAGAGCCGAGTTCGGGCAACTGGTTTGCCGATTCGCTCGCCAAATTCAAGGAAATATGGAAAGTCGATGTTGGCCAAACTCAGGCCTATTACCCGTTGTATGAAGACGTGGCCTATTCCAGGCGTTTTGAAGTCGTGCCCTTTGATCCTGAGTTGTACCCAAAAAATAACCCGCAATTAGGGCCCGATCAGGATAGTCCCATCAAAATCCATTTTCTGGATGATCGCGGCGAAATTGTCGACACCGATACTCAAGCGTTTGCGACCCATAGCGATGAAATCATCTTGATCGTGATACGGGGTACCAGTGAGATGTGGCGTGATGCGCTTCGAGACCTTGATGCGTTTCAAGTTCCTTTTGAGGAGGGAGTAGGCACGGTACATCGCGGGTTTTATGAGGCCGCCAAACAGGCCTATGATTTCGCATATAAGTACCTCGAAAAATTCTACGCTGGCCAAAAGCTCTTGATCTGCGGCCACAGCCTCGGAGGTGCCATCGCCCTGATTCTGTCTGAAATGCTGCGTCGCATGCCTGAACGCTACGACATCCTCCTCTACACCTACGGCGCCCCCCGCGCGGGCGATTCAACCTTTGTCGAAGCGGCCAAACCTCTCGTCCATCACCGCATGGTCAATCACAACGATCCGGTGCCCAGTGTGCCCGCGCCGTGGATGAAGTTTAAGCCTTCGGAATTTGATTACGGTGCCGCTATTCGCTTCAAGAATGTGCCCGCGGAGTTCATTGCCTATGTCGCCGGCATGATCAATATGGACGCCGATCCCTATACCCACCACGGGCAGTTGCAGCATTTCATGCGGGTGAATTTTGGTGGCAATGAGGTTTCCCACATTCTTTGGGAGCCGGGCTGCGAGACATTGGCCGAGCACGCTGCCTGTTTAATGGCCCTGGATCAGTATGAAGGGCTGCCCGTTCGCGACGGGTTAGGGCGCCAATTGCTGGATGCCGGTGATCATTCGATGGTGAGCAGCTACGTGCCACATTGCTGGGCCACGCTACGCCGCTGGCAAGAAGCGCAGGAGGGCGCACGGCCACTGGTTACCAACCGTGAGGTGGGCAGGAGGGCGCACGGCCACTGGTTACCAACCGTGAGGTGGAGTGGGTGAGGTTGATGCTGTCACGGGTCGAGGAGCAACTGAACCAGCGGGTCGGCCATCTCAAGGAGGCCAGTGACCCGTTTCCGCGGATTACCCGAGCCACCGTTCAAGCCATGACCAAGGAACTGTCGAACATACGAATGACCGCCAAGCGCTTGTCATCGTTGGCCTATCACGTGGTTTCGGCTGAGGATGTCTATGGCGCCCACGCGGCGCACCCCGAGTGTCTGGCTGAGGCGTTGAAGCGCTGGCTGGATCACGCCGACAACACCCGCAGTGTGCAACTGGCCATGGCCCCTCAGGGCATGTCGATGGCCGAGTTTGATATTTCCATGGGGTTTGCCCGCGATACCGGGCCGTATTACGGCGATATTCTGGATCTTTAAGGGTGGCAAGCCGCACGCGCCATGACGCGCAGCTTGCCGCTCTGGGGATCAGAACAGGTCGATGGGGGCCCCGTCATCAGCAGGCAACGGGCTGCCCGGTGCCGGGTTGTTGCCCAGTTCGCTATTGGTCGGCGGCGTGTCTTCGCTTTTGAACAACTCAAAGTAGGCGCCCGGTGTACCCGGTGAGGCGATGCGGCCGCTGGTCGGGTCGATGCGCAGGCTGAGGATGCCTTCTGGCTCCGCTTGGGTGTGCGCTGGCTTGTCTTTAAGTGCGCCCGCCATGTAGGTCATCCAGATCGGCAGGGCGACCGTGCCACCATATTCGCGGCGGCCCAGGCTTTCAGGCTGGTCGAAACCGGTCCATACCGTGGTCACGTAGTCCGCGTTGTAGCCAGAGAACCAGGCGTCCTTGGACTCGTTGGTCGTACCGGTTTTACCCGCCAGGTCCGTACGGCCAAGGGCCAGTGCGCGGCGACCGGTGCCCAGCTTGATCACGTCCTGCAGCATGCTGGTCAGGATGTACGTGGTACGCCCGTCGACGATGCGTTCGGCCACGGCCTGGGTTTCGGTGGTCGGCAAGCCCGGTGCGGCGTTGATGGTGTCGATGGTCAGCGCTGCGGCTTCTGATGGCGCGTCTTTGCGGTCACTTTTCGGCACGCTGGGCGGGTTGGCGACAAACAAAGTCTCGCCGTTGCGGCTTTCAATCTTGTCGATCAGGTACGGTGTGATTTTGTACCCGCCGTTGGCGAAGGTGCTCCAGCCGGTGGCGATTTCCATCGGCGTCAGCGTGGCCGTGCCCAGCGCCAGCGACAAGTTGCGCGGCAGGTCCTGTTTGTTGAAGCCGAACTTGCTGATGTAGTCGATGGTGCGGTCGACGCCCAGGCTTTGCAGCAAGCGGATCGAGACCAGGTTGCGCGACTTGTACAACGCTTCGCGCACACGGATAGGACCGAGGAAGGTGTTGGTGTCGTTCTTCGGGCGCCAGACCTTGTCGAGGTATTCGTCGACAAACACGATGGGGGCGTCGTTGACCAGCGTGGCGGCGGTGTAGCCGTTGTCCAGCGCTGCGCTGTAGATGAACGGTTTGAAACTTGAGCCGGGTTGGCGCTTGGCCTGCATCGCCCGGTTGTAGTTGCTTTGCTCAAACGCGAAGCCACCGACCAGTGCACGAATGGCGCCGTTGTTCGGATCAAGCGAGACCAGCGCGCCTTGTACGGTAGGCACCTGGCTGAATTTCAGGCTGCCATCGGCTTGCGGTTGCACACGGATCAGGTCGCCCACTTGTGCCACATCGGATGGCTGCTTGGGCATCGGGCCCATGCTGTTGGTGTTGAGGAATTTGCGCGCCCATTTCATGGTGTTCCAGGCCACACGGCCTTCGCCGTTACGGGTCAAGACATGCAGGCCGTCTTTATCGACCTGAGTGACGATGGCCGGTTCCAGCCCGCTGATGGGGCGCTGCTTGGCGAGTTCTTGAGTCCACACCGCCAGGGTTTTACCGGGGAAGCGGGATTCAGGGCCGCGGTAGCCGTGACGCTGGTCGTAGGCCATCAGCCCTTCGTGGACCGAGGTGTTGGCCAGCTCTTGCAGGTCGCTCGGCACGGTGGTGGTCACACGGTAGCCTTCGGTGTAAGCCTCGCTGCCGTAGCGGCCGACCATCTCGGCACGGGCCATTTCGGCGATGTACGGTGCGCTGACTTCCGGGGTTGGCACGTGATAGCTGGCGTCGACCGGCTCGGCGATAGCCGCTTCATAGCTGGCCTGATCGATTTTGCCCAGTTTATACATGCGGCCCAAGATCCAGTCGCGGCGCTCTTTACTGCGCACCGGGTTGGCCAGCGGGTTGAAGCGCGACGGTGCCTTGGGCAGGCCGGCAATCATGGCCATCTGCGCCAGGCTGAGGTCGCGGATCGACTTGCCGTAGTAAACCTGCGCAGCCGCTTCGATGCCGTAAGCACGGTTGCCCAGGTAAATCTTGTTCACGTACAGCTCAAGGATTTCGTCCTTGGTCAGCTCGCGTTCAATTTCCAGCGCCAACAGAATTTCGTTGGTTTTGCGGGAAAAGCTCCGCTCACTGGACAGGAAATAGTTCTTCGCCACCTGCATGGTGATGGTGCTGCCCCCTGATTGAATGTGTCCGCTTTTTACCAGTTGGGTAGCGGCACGCATCAGGCTGCTCGGGTCGACCCCGTAATGATTGGCGAAGTTGTCATCTTCTGCCGAAAGCAGGGCATTGATGAAATTGGGCGGAATGTCGGCGAACTTGATCGGGGAGCGGCGCATTTCGCCAAACTCTGCGATCAATTTTCCGTCGCTGGTGAAGACCCGCAAAGGAATCTGCAACTGGATGCTTCTCAACGACTCTACGGACGGCAAGCCAGGACTAAGATAGAGAAACGCGCCGCTCAACACGAGCAACAGCCCGCAGAACACAGCAACGAAAGACCACCCGAAAAACTTCAGCAGACGAATCAAGGCTTTTGGATTTCCAGATTAAGAAATGGATGTGCACGTCAGGGCAGTGCGCAGGTGCGACGGGTCGACAATGCGGAAAAAAACGCCCGGCATTATAAGCATTTTTCGCTTACAGGCGTCATGGACCGCATGTCAGAACGGGTTTTGAACGGATCTCAATTTTTACCCTCCGTAAGTCACGGAATGCATTAGGGAAAATAACAGTGCCAGAATTTTTGACCACTCGCCGCCACCATTGTGTTGGCATTGATATCAGTGCTAACGCTGTCAACATTGTCGAATTAAGCCGTTTGAACACGACGTTCACGCTTCACGGCTATGCCATTGAACCCTTGCCCACACAGCCCGCAGATGATCAGACCCGCGCTCATCCGAAAAGTGTCGCTCAGGTGCTGCTTCGGGTGTTGAAAGAGCAGGCAATGCTCGCCCGTGATGCGGTTGTAGCGGTTGCCGACGGCCAGTTGATCTGTAAAAACCTGGAGCTGGACGCGGGCCTTGCAGGTACCGAACTGGAGTTGCACGTGCGCCTCGAAGCCGAGCAGCATGTGCCCTATGCGCTGGAGAGCGCCGCGCTGGATTTTGAGGTGCAAGGCTGTTCCCCTTTGAACCCGCAGTTGATGAGCGTACTGCTGGTGGCGTGCCCCATGGAAACAGTGGACTGGTATCAGGCCGTGTTGAGCCATGCGGGGCTCAAGGCCAAGGTCGTTGAGGTGCAGTCCCATGCTCGGGCGCGAGGCATTGACGCAATGGTGCCTGCATCAGGTGCGGTGGCTGTGGTCGATTTCGCCGCGCACACCACGCGGTTAAGCATTCTGCATCAAGGTCGGGTGCTCGATTCGCGCGAACTGCTCTTCGGCGATGGCCTGCAGCATCAGGACACCTTCAAAACCACAGCCGTGCAGCACATCAGGCGCGGCCTTGAACAATCAGTGGCAAGCCCCAGGGCCGAATCGATCATTTTGGCCGGTGCGGTGGCGGCACAGGCGGGGTTGAGTGAGTGGCTCGAAGCGCAACTCGGGATACCGACTCAACCAGCCAATCCGTTTATTCACATGGACATTAGCCCGTCACTGGTCCCTCAAGCCTTGTGCAGTCATGCCCCAATGTTGTTGACTGCCTGCGGCCTGGCCTTGAGGGGATTTGATTAATGGCGAGAATCAACTTGTTGCCCTGGCGGGCAATGTTGCGCGAACAGCGTTACCGGCGTTTTGTAATGGTGCTGCTGGCGCTGACAGTGCTTGTGGTGGCAGGACTGTTTGCGCTGGATCAGTTCATCGATCGTGCCGTTGAGCGGCAATTGGTGCGCAATGACTTGATCAGAAGCGCCACTGTGCAGCTGGATGGGCGAGCCGAGCAAATCGATCAACTGAAAGTGCGCCGTGAGCAGCTGCTTGAACGCATGCAAACGATCGAGACGCTTCAAGGCAGTCGCTCTGACAACGGAATTATTCTGGAGCAGCTGGCCCGCAGCTTGCCGCAAGGCGTGTATTTCACCGACGTGAAAATGAGCAACAGCCTCATCGTGATCACCGGGACTGCCCAGTCGCCGAGTCTTGTGGCCGAGCTGATGCGCAATCTGGATGCCTCCCATTGGCTAGAGGCTCCAGTACTGATTGATGTGAAAGCAGAGGCTGCCCCGGCAGGCGGGCAAGAGCGGTGGTTTCAGATGACCGTCGGTCAGACCCATCATCCCGTTCATGCGGGCGGGCAACTCTGATGGCGGCGCATTGGCTGGAGCGTCTGCGCGGTGTTGAGTTACAGGATTTTGGGTTGAGGAATGCGGGGGTTTGGTCACTCAGGCATAAAGCGCTGGTGGCAATGGCCTGGGTAGGCGCTTTGTTTGGGCTTGGGTACGGGCTGGTGCTTGAGGGGGCAATGACCCGGCTTGAGGTGCAGCGCGAGGCTGAAATGGCCATGAAAACTGTGTTCGAGACCAAGGCGAAGGCGTTGCCCGGCCTCGTCTCATACACCTTGCACGTGCAGGCATTGGAAGGCGCCTATCAAGGGTTAATGACTCTCTTGCCTCGTCAAGCAGAAGCCCCTGGGCTGCTGGATGATATTTCGCGCATGGGGTTGGCCAGCGGCCTGCTGATCGAACAGATGCAGTGGTCCCCGCCGGTGACGCATAGCCTGTACATCGAGCAGCCGTTGCAACTGTCACTGGTCGGGCGTTATCACGATGTTGGCCTTTTTCTGAGCAGCCTCTCGAACCTGCCACGTATTGTCACCTCCCATGATTTTGCGCTGGAGCCTCTCAATACCTCGGGCGATGGTCGGTTGCGCATGACCTTGCTGGCCAAAACCTACCACGCCCCAGGGGTGGCACCATGAACCGGGTTTCTCGGCTGTGTGTGGCGGGCTTCTGCGCGGGTATGGCTGGGTGCGACAACCCACAGAGTACAGCGCAATTACAGGCGTTTTTGCAGGCAACCCAACATCACGAAGGGCCTGCCATTGCTCCGCTCCCACTGTTCGTGCCCCCGCCTGAATTCGTCTATGACGCGGCTCACCTGCGCAGCCCGTTTCAAAGGGTGCATGAGGACGCCTCCGGCAGTTGGCAGACAAGCCTGGTCGAGGAAGGGGTAGACGACAGTCGTGTCAGGGCATTACTGGAAGGCGTTGACCTCGAACAGTTCGAGCTGGTCGGCACAATGTCCAACGATCGGGAAAGTAACGCCTTGCTCCGTGCCAAGGGGGTTGTCCACCGTGTGAAGGTGGGCGATTACCTGGGTCGAAATAACGGTCAGATTGCCTGGATCGACAAGGCCCACGTTGAAGTGTTTGAAATGGTTTCGGATGGTCAGGGTGGTTGGCTGGAAAGGTCTCTGACGATCCCTCTAAAACAGCAGTCTTAACGGAAATACACCATGAAAAGGATTTTCCCGGTCTGTGGACTGGCGCTATGGAGTGCGCTGAATTCACAGCAGTTACTGGCGCTTGCGCCATCCATTCCCCTTTCGCCCCCGCCCATTGAAGCAGCGAAACCTGTGTACACAGGGGAACTCATATCGCTTAACTTCCAGGACATCGAGGTGCGCACGCTGCTTCAGTTGCTGGCCGACTTTACCGAGTTCAATCTGATTGTCAGTGACTCCGTGCAGGGCAACATGACGCTCAATTTGCAGGACGTACCGTGGGATCAGGCGCTGGATGTGGTGCTTAAAAGCAGAGATCTGGGCAAACGCATGGAGGGCAATGTGTTGCTGATTGCACCCTTTGACGAAATGGCCGCCCGCGGGCGGCAGGCCCATGAGGCGCACGAGCAATTGGCCGATCTGGCTCCGTTGCGTAGAGAACTGGTGCAGGTCAACCATGCGAAGGCCAGCGACATCGCCAAATTGTTCCAATCAGTCACCGCTTACCCGGCAGGCGCCGATGGGCGCGGTTCGATTACGGTAGATGAACGCACCAATCACATCATCGCGTTTCAGTCGGCCGAGCAACTGGAGGAGTTACGCCGCATCGTGGCGCAACTGGATGTGCCGATGCGCCAAGTAATGATTGAGGCCCGTATTGTTGAGGCGGGCGTGGACTTTGAGCGCAACCTCGGTGTGCGCTGGGGAGGCGCCGTCAATAAAGGCGGTAAATGGAGCGCTGGTGGCATGGGGGCGTCGTCTTCTTCAACGGGGGAGGCTGGGGAGGTGAGCGCCCCGTTTGTGGATATGGGGGTCAAGGGCCATTCCTCGGGGTTGGGGATCGCCTTTATCACCAACAATGTGTTGCTGGACCTTGAACTGAGCGCCATGGAGAAAACCGGCAATGGCGAAATCATCTCCCAGCCCAAGGTCGTTACCTCAGACAAGGAAACCGCCAAAATCCTCAAAGGCACTGAAATTCCGTACCAGGAGACCAGTGGCAGCGGCGCCACCTCGGTCTCGTTCAAGGAAGCCTCGCTGTCGTTGCAGGTGACGCCGCAAATCACTCCGGACAACAGCGTCATCATGGAAGTGGTCGTCACCAAGGACGAACCTGATTACCTCAACATGATCAACGATGTGCCGCCGATCAAAAAAAATGAGGTCAAGGCCAAGGTGTTGGTTAAAGATGGCGAAACCATTGCGATTGGGGGCGTTTTCTCAAATTCTCAAAGCAAAGTGGTAGATAAAGTGCCATTTTTGGGCGATGTGCCGTATGTTGGCCGGCTTTTCCGAAAAGATGCTGTGCTCGAAAAAAAATCCGAACTGCTGGTGTTCCTGACTCCGCGTATCATGAACAACCAGGCGATTGCTGTGAGCCATTGATTCTGTGCGAAATTTAATCCTTGTTGGGCCAATGGGGGCTGGAAAAAGCACCATCGGACGTTTACTCGCTAAAGAGCTGCACCTGCCATTCAAAGATTCCGACAAGGAAATTGAAGTGCGCACCGGTGCCAATATCCCGTGGATCTTTGATAAAGAAGGCGAGCCGGGGTTTCGCGAGCGTGAAACGGCAATGATTGCCGAACTGTGCAACGCCGATGGCGTGGTGCTGGCTACCGGTGGGGGTGCGGTCATGCGCCCGGAAAACCGGCTGGCACTCCGTAACGGCGGGCGTGTGGTGTATTTGCATGCTTCTATTGAGCAGCAAGTGGCCCGAACCGCGCGTGACCGCAACAGGCCGTTGTTGCGCAGCGCCAATCCTGAAAAAATCCTGCGCGACTTGCTGGCCATTCGTGATCCGCTCTATCGGGAAATCGCCGACATCATTGTCGAAACCGACGAGCGGCCACCGCGCATGGTGGTGCTGGATATTCTCGAACGTCTGGCGCAACTGGCACCGCGTTAACTCAGTCGCGGCTTCGCTCTACAAGCCATTAAAGTGCGCTACGAAATGCGCTATTCTCGGCGCCGATCCTGCCTGTTCGCAGGGTGCCATCATTTGATAATTGCGAAACAGGGCGCCGGGCCCTGTTTCAACGCGGGGATTCATGCAGACACTGACGGTTGATCTAGGCGAGCGCAGCTACCCGATTCATATTGGCGAAGGTTTGTTGGATCAGCCGCAGTTGCTGGCCCCGCACATAGTCGGGCGCCAAGTGGCCATAGTGACCAATGAAACGGTCGCGCCGCTTTACCTTGAGCGTCTGACCCGCAGCCTTGCGTCGTACTCAGTGGTGCCGATCATCCTGCCCGACGGCGAAGCCTTCAAAAACTGGGAAACCCTGCAACTGATTTTCGATGGCCTGCTGACCGCACGTCATGACCGACGCACCACGGTGATCGCTCTGGGCGGCGGTGTGGTGGGCGACATGGCCGGTTTTGCTGCTGCGTGCTACCAGCGGGGCGTCAACTTTATTCAGGTGCCGACCACGCTGCTATCGCAAGTCGATTCCTCGGTGGGCGGTAAAACCGGCATCAATCACCCGTTGGGTAAAAACATGGTGGGTGCTTTCTATCAGCCCCAGCTGGTACTGATCGATACCCAAACGCTGAACACGCTCCCGCCTCGCGAACTGTCCGCAGGCCTCGCTGAAGTCATCAAATATGGGCTGATCTGCGACGCACCGTTTCTGACCTGGCTAGAAGACAACATGGACGCGCTGCGTGCGCTGGATCAGGTCGCTCTGACGGCTGCCATTCATCGTTCCTGCACAGCCAAGGCCGATGTCGTCGGCGCGGATGAGCGCGAGTCTGGCGTACGCGCTACGCTTAACTTGGGCCATACCTTTGGCCATGCCATCGAAACCCACATGGGCTATGGCGTATGGCTACACGGCGAAGCTGTTGCTGCGGGCACCGTGATGGCGCTTGAAATGTCTTGCCGTTTGGGCTGGATCAGCGCACAAGAGCGTGATCGGGGCATTCGGTTGTTCGAGCGTGCCGGGTTACCGGTTGTGCCGCCTGCCGAAATGAGCGTAGCCGACTTTATGCAACACATGGCAGTAGATAAAAAAGTGATCGACGGTCGTATGCGACTGGTGCTGCTACGGCACATGGGCGAAGCCATTGTGACTGACGATTATCCACAAGAAGTTCTACAGGCCACGCTGGGTGCGGATTATCGTGCGCTGGCTCAGCTTAAAGGTTAATAAAATCCCGATGACAAGTTTGCATGCCGACGAGGCGTTTCTCGGTCACTTCCAGCTCAACCACGACCCTTTTGCGCCACGGGTGCCGGGTTTCAAGTTTTTCCCCGCCCAGCGCAAGCCAGTACTGGGGCAATTGCATCACCTCGCCCGCTACAGCCAGTTGCTGTTGGTGGTGGCCGGGCCAGAGGGCAGCGGCAAGACCTTGCTGCGTCAGGCGCTGGTGGCCAGCACCAATAAACAGTCTGTGCAAAGTGTCGTCGTTTCGGCGCGAGGCGGGATGGATGCAGCGGGTGTGTTGCGTCAAGTCGCGCAAACCCTGAACGCCGCCAGTGCCGATGTCGGGGCGATTCTGGCGCAAGTGGTGCAGTTGGCGCTGACCGGGCAGGAAGTCTACCTGCTGGTCGATGATGCCGAGCAGCTTGACGAGTCCGCACTGGAAGCCCTGCTGGCGCTGGCCGCCGGTGCGCCGGAAGGCCGTCCGCATGTGTTCCTGTTTGGCGAGCCGTCGATGATTGACGGGCTTGAGCACCTGAGCGCGGAGGAAGAGCGCTTCCACGTGATCGAGTTGCAGCCTTACACCGAGGAAGAAACCCGCGAATATCTGGCCCAGCGCCTTGAAGGGGCGGGTCGCGGAATCGAACTCTTTAGCGCCCAGCAGATCTCAGATATACACGAGAGCTCCGAGGGTTGGCCTGGCATCATCAACCAGGTGGCCCGCGATGCAATGATCGAAGCCATGATAGCGAGCCGCTCAGCGGTCAAGCGTCCAAGTATGGGGTTCAACATGCCTAAGAAACACGTATTGGCCATTGGTGCCGTGGTGGTAGTGGCTGTGGCCGCCGCCATCCTGATTCCGGGTCGCGGTAAAACACCGACCGCGCCTGCCACTGAGCAGACGCAGCTGGGCCAGGCAACACCGAAAGACGGCGCCAACCCGTCGATAGATTTCGCCGGTAAAACGCAACCGATGCCATTGCCGCTGGTGGGTCAGTCGCAGCCGGTCATGCGCGGCCCGTTAGCTGAAGAAGCCGGTGGTATTGCCGAAGGTGATGATGGCGGTGTGCCTGCCGTTGACGGCGGCGTGGCTCAGCCACCGACAGTGACCACCACTGCACCACCTGTGGGTGTGCCTGCGGGCCCGGCCGCAGCACCAGCGCCTGCGCCTGCTCCAACGGTTGCTGCCGCTAAACCCGCACCTGCTCCGGTTGCCAAGCCGGCCCCAGCGCCTGCGGCCAAGCCTGTGGTCAAACCGGCCGAGAAGCCGGTGACGTTGGCCAAAGCCGCCCCAGGCGGTAGCTGGTACAGCAGCCAGCCAGCCGGTAATTACGTGGTGCAGATTGTCGGCACCAGCTCCGAAGCCTCTGCGCAAAATGTGGTCAAAGAGCTGGGGGGCGAGTCTCGCTACTTCAAAAAATCGCTTAACGGCAAACCCTTGTTCGTCGTGACTTACGGCAACTATCCGAGCCATGCCGCAGCAACTGCGGCCATCAAGAACTTGCCAGCGAAGATCCAGACTGGTAAACCTTGGCCTCGCACTGTCGCCAGCGTCCAACAAGAGCTGGCAACCGCTCGCTGATGATCCGGCGACCTTACCCAGGTCGCCGTTCTACTCCATCAAATTCCTGCCTGTGCATGCAGCTCTAATCAGCTGTGTGCCTTGTGGTGTTTGCGCCGTGCAGCAGTCAACATCAAAAATGTTTTGACTAGCACGAGTAATCGCTTTAAACCTTTCATAAATGCGACACGAATTTACGGCAAAGCGCCGCTTAATTTGTGGGTCTTTGTGACGGTGTGTAGAATGACCACCCTTTTGCCCCTGCCAAGCTGGCGTACGTTCAGCGCGGGAAGCAAGTGGTTGAATTAAAAGAAATTTGCCCTTTTTTGGGGCAGCCTGGTGAGAAAGTGTCTATGAAAGCAGGTCTGTACCACCCCGATGAATTCAAGGATAACTGTGGTTTCGGCCTGATTGCCCACATGCAGGGCGAACCCAGTCATACCCTTCTGCAAACCGCCATTGAGGCCCTGACCTGCATGACCCACCGCGGTGGGATTAACGCAGACGGCAAGACCGGTGACGGTTGTGGTCTGCTGATTCAAAAGCCTGATCTGTTCTTGCGCGCCGTCGCCCACGATCATTTCGGTACCGATTTGCCCAAGCAGTATGCCGTGGGCATGGTGTTCTTTAATCAGGACCCGATCAAAGCCGAAGCGGCGCGCGCCAATATGAACCGCGAGATCCTCGCGGCCGGCCTGCAACTGGTGGGCTGGCGCAAAGTGCCGATTGATACCAGCGTGCTGGGTCGTCTGGCGCTGGAGCGTCTGCCCCAAATCGAACAAGTGTTCATTGGTGGGGACAGCCTGAGCGATCAGGACATGGCCATCAAACTGTTCAGCGCCCGTCGCCGTTCCTCGGTGGCCAACGCAGCTGACAGCGATCACTACATCTGTAGTTTTTCCCACAAGACCATCATTTATAAAGGCCTGATGATGCCGGCGGACTTGACCGCCTTCTATCCAGACCTGAGCGATGAACGCCTGCAAACCGCCATCTGCGTGTTCCACCAGCGTTTCTCCACCAACACCTTGCCGAAATGGCCGCTGGCGCAGCCGTTCCGCTTTCTCGCCCACAACGGCGAAATCAACACCATCACCGGCAACCGCAACTGGGCGCAGGCCCGTCGCACCAAGTTCGCCAATGATTTGATCGGCGACCTCGACGAGCTCGGCCCCTTGGTCAACCGCGTGGGTTCTGACTCCTCCAGCATGGACAACATGCTGGAGCTGATGGTCACTGGCGGCATCGACCTGTTCCGTGGCGTGCGCATGCTGATTCCACCGGCGTGGCAGAACGTTGAGACCATGGACCCCGACCTGCGGGCGTTCTATGAGTACAACTCGATGCACATGGAACCGTGGGACGGCCCTGCGGGCGTGGTCATGACCGACGGCCGTTACGCCGTCTGCCTGCTCGACCGTAATGGCCTGCGCCCCGCGCGCTGGGTCACGACCACCAACGGCTACATCACCATCGCCTCGGAAATCGGCGTGTGGGACTACAAGCCTGAAGACGTGATCGCCAAAGGCCGTGTGGGCCCGGGTCAGATCCTTTCGGTTGATACTGAAACCGGCCAGGTGCTGGACACCGATGCCATCGACAACCGCTTGAAGTCGCGCCATCCGTACAAACAATGGCTGCGCAAGAATGCCCTGCGCATTCAAGCCACTATCGACGACCATGACCACGGTTCGGCGTTTTACGACGTTGACCAGCTCAAGCAATACATGAAGATGTATCAGGTCACGTTTGAAGAACGTGACCAAGTGCTGCGCCCGCTGGGTGAGCAGGGCTACGAAGCGGTCGGCTCCATGGGCGATGACACGCCGATGGCGGTGCTGTCGCAGCGTGTGCGTACGCCGTATGACTACTTCCGCCAGCAATTCGCGCAAGTCACTAACCCGCCGATTGACCCGCTGCGTGAAGCCATCGTCATGTCGTTGGAAATCTGCCTCGGTGCCGAGCGCAATATTTTCCAGGAATCCCCGGAGCATGCTTCTCGTGTGATCCTCAGCTCGCCGGTCATCTCGCCCGCCAAGTGGCGTTCGCTGATGAACCTCGATCTGCCGGGTTTCGAGCGTCAGTTCATCGACCTCAACTACGACGAGAGCCTTGGCCTCGAAGCCGCCGTACGCAACATTGCCGATCAGGCCGAAGAAGCGGCCCGCGCCGGGCGTACGCAAATCGTCTTGAGCGACCGTCATATCGCCCCGGGCAAGTTGCCGGTTCACGCCTCGCTGGCGGTAGGTGCTGTTCACCACCGCTTGACTGAAAAAGGTCTGCGCTGCGACAGCAACATCCTGGTCGAAACCGCGACCTGTCGTGACCCGCATCACTTTGCCGTGTTGATCGGTTTTGGCGCTTCGGCGATCTACCCGTTCCTGGCGTACGAAGTGCTGGGTGACTTGATCCGCACCGGCGAAGTGCTGGGTGACCTCTATGAGGTATTCAAGAACTACCGCAAAGGCATCACCAAAGGCCTGCTGAAAATCCTTTCGAAGATGGGCATTTCGACCATCGCTTCGTACCGCGGTGCGCAGCTGTTCGAAGCCATTGGCCTGTCCGAAGAAATTTGCGACCTGAGCTTCCGTGGCGTACCGAGCCGCCTTAAAGGCGCGCGCTTTGTCGACCTTGAGGCCGAGCAAAAGCTGTTGGCGGCCGAAGCCTGGAGCGCGCGCAAGCCGATCCAGCAAGGCGGTCTGCTCAAGTACGTGCACGGCGGCGAATACCACGCCTACAACCCGGACGTGGTCGCCACCCTGCAAGCCGCCGTACAGCAGGGCGACTACAGC
The DNA here is from genome assembly GCF_009600315.1 of Pseudomonas helleri. Classification (GTDB taxonomy): domain Bacteria; phylum Pseudomonadota; class Gammaproteobacteria; order Pseudomonadales; family Pseudomonadaceae; genus Aquipseudomonas; species Aquipseudomonas helleri_A. The sequence continues at coordinate 114,042 of NZ_WIWC01000011.1, forward strand.
AAGTTCAAGGAATACACTGCGCTGGTCGATCAACGCCCGGTGTCGATGATCCGCGACCTGTTGCAAGTCAAAACCCTCGATACGCCACTGGCCATCGAAGAGATCGAACCGCTGGAGCAGATCCTCAAGCGTTTCGACTCGGCAGGTATCTCACTCGGCGCCTTGTCGCCCGAGGCCCACGAAGCTTTGGCAGAAGCCATGAACCGCTTGGGCGCACGCTCAAACTCCGGCGAAGGCGGCGAAGACCCGGCGCGCTACGGCACTATTAAAAGCTCGAAAATCAAGCAAGTGGCCACGGGCCGTTTCGGTGTGACGCCGGAATACCTGGTCAACGCCGAGGTGCTGCAAATCAAGGTCGCCCAAGGCGCCAAGCCGGGTGAGGGCGGGCAACTGCCGGGTGGCAAGGTCAACGGCCTGATCGCCAAACTGCGTTATGCCGTACCGGGCGTGACCCTGATTTCGCCACCGCCGCACCACGACATCTATTCCATCGAAGACTTGTCGCAGCTCATCTTCGACTTGAAACAAGTCAACCCTAAAGCGCTGGTGTCGGTGAAGCTGGTGGCTGAGGCGGGCGTAGGCACTATCGCCGCAGGCGTGGCCAAGGCTTATGCCGACTTGATTACCATCTCGGGCTATGACGGCGGCACGGGTGCTTCGCCGCTGACCTCCATCAAATACGCGGGCGCACCGTGGGAGCTGGGTCTGGCTGAAACTCACCAGACTTTGCGGGGTAACGACTTGCGCGGCAAAGTGCGGGTACAGACCGATGGCGGCCTGAAAACCGGCCTGGACGTGATCAAGGCAGCGATTCTGGGCGCTGAAAGCTTCGGCTTCGGCACCGCGCCGATGATCGCTCTGGGCTGCAAATACCTGCGTATTTGCCACCTCAACAACTGCGCCACCGGCGTGGCCACGCAGAACGAATCGCTGCGTAAAAACCATTACATCGGCACCGTCGACATGGTGGTCAACTTCTTCACCTACGTGGCTGAAGAAACCCGTGAGTGGCTGGCCAAACTGGGCGTTCGCAGCCTTGAAGAGCTGATCGGTCGCACTGACTTGCTGGACATCCTGCCGGGTGAAACCGCCAAGCAGCAGCACCTCGATCTGACGCCGCTGCTGGGCAGCGACAATGTGCCTGCTGACAAACCGCAGTTCTGCGAAGTTGATCGCAACCCGCCGTTCGACAAAGGTCTGCTGGCCGAGAAAATGGTCGACATGGCCACGGCTGCCATCAATGACATGAGCGGTGCAGAGTTCGAACTCGACATCTGCAACTGCGATCGCTCCATTGGTGCCCGTATCTCGGGTGAAATCGCCCGCGCTTACGGTAATCAGGGCATGGCCAAAGCCCCCATCACCTTCCGCTTCAAAGGCACTGCCGGTCAGAGCTTTGGTGTGTGGAACGCCGGTGGTTTGAACATGTACCTGCAAGGCGATGCCAACGACTACGTCGGCAAGGGCATGACCGGCGGCAAGCTGGTGATCGTTCCGCCTACCGGCAGCGTGTACAAGACTCAAGACAGCGCCATTATCGGCAACACCTGCCTGTACGGCGCCACCGGCGGCAAGCTGTTTGCGGCGGGCACGGCGGGTGAGCGTTTCGCGGTGCGTAACTCCGGTGCTCACACCGTGGTTGAAGGCACGGGCGATCACTGCTGCGAATACATGACCGGCGGCTTCGTCTGTGTACTGGGCAAAACCGGTTATAACTTCGGCTCGGGCATGACTGGCGGTTTCGCCTACGTGCTGGATCAGGACAACACCTTCGTCGACCGGGTTAACCACGAGTTGGTGGAAATCCAGCGCATCAGTGGTGAGGCGATGGAGGCGTACCGCAACCATCTGCAGCACGTGCTGGACGAATACGTGGAGGAGACTGACAGCGAGTGGGGTCGCAACCTCTCGGAAAACCTCGATGATTACCTGCGCCGTTTCTGGATGGTCAAGCCCAAGGCTGCCAGCTTGAAGTCGTTGCTTTCCAGCATCCGTGCCAACCCGCAGTGATATGCGCCTGAAAAGTTTGATGAGGTTTTAACCATGGCTGAACGTCTGAGTAACGACTTCCAGTTCATCGATGTCGGGCGCAAAGATCCGAAGAAGAAACTGTTACGTCAACGCAAAAAAGAGTTCGTGGAAATCTACGAACCCTTCAAACCCCAGCAATCGGCCGAGCAGGCTCATCGCTGCCTGGGTTGCGGTAATCCGTACTGTGAATGGAAATGCCCTGTGCATAACTTCATTCCCAACTGGCTCAAGCTGGTGGCCGAGGGCAACATCCTCGCTGCCGCCGAGCTGTCGCACCAGACCAACACACTGCCTGAAGTGTGTGGCCGGGTGTGCCCGCAAGACCGTCTGTGCGAGGGTGCTTGCACCCTCAATGACGGCTTTGGCGCAGTGACCATCGGTTCGGTTGAGAAGTACATCACCGACACCGCGTTCGCTATGGGCTGGCGCCCGGACATGTCCAAGGTGGTGCCGACTGGCAAGCGCGTTGCCATTATCGGTGCCGGGCCTGCGGGTCTGGGCTGTGCCGACGTGCTGGTGCGCGGCGGTGTGACGCCGGTGGTGTTCGACAAGAACCCGGAAATCGGGGGGTTGCTGACCTTCGGGATCCCGGAGTTCAAACTGGAAAAAACCGTACTGAGCCATCGTCGCGAAGTCTTCACTGGCATGGGTATCGAGTTCCGTCTCAATACCGAAATCGGTAAAGACATCAGCATGGAGCAGTTGCTGGAAGAGTACGACGCGGTCTTTATGGGCATGGGCACCTACACCTACATGAAAGGTGGTTTTGCCGGTGAAGACCTGCCGGGCGTGCACGATGCGCTGGATTTCCTGATCGCCAACGTCAACCGCAACCTGGGCTTTGAAAAGTCGCCGGAAGATTTCGTCGACATGAAAGGCAAAAAGATTGTGGTGCTGGGCGGCGGCGACACGGCGATGGACTGCAACCGCACGTCGATTCGTCAAGGCGCTAAATCGGTGACCTGTGCTTATCGTCGTGACGAAGCCAACATGCCGGGCTCGCGTAAAGAAGTGAAAAACGCCAAGGAAGAGGGCGTCAAATTTCTCTACAACCGCCAGCCGATTGCCATTGTCGGCGAAGGCAAGGTGCAGGGTGTGAAGGTGGTCGAGACGCGTCTCGGCGAGCCGGATGCCCGTGGGCGCCGCAGTCCTGAACCGATTCCGGGATCTGAAGAAATCATCGCGGCGGATGCCGTAATTATTGCCTTTGGTTTTCGCCCAAGTCCGGCCTTGTGGTTTGAGCAGTTTGAAATCCAGACCGACAGCCAGGGCCGTGTGATTGCCCCTGAGCAGTCGAAATTCAAGCACCAGACCAGTCATCCGAAGATTTTTGCCGGTGGCGACATGGTGCGTGGTTCTGACCTGGTGGTGACCGCGATTTTCGAAGGCCGTACGGCGGCGGAAGGGATCATGGATTACCTGGGGGTCTGAAAGCCCTCTCCCAGAGGGAGAGGGGACTAAAGGCAAAAGCAAGTCAGCGCCCTCTCCCTCCGGGAGAGGGTTGGGGTGAGGGAAAAGCGTCACCCCCAACGCAACTAATCACCCCGATAGATAAAAGGCACGGCACTTGCCGTGCCTTTTGCGTCCGTCTCTGAGAAAATGCCCGCACTTTTTTTCCGGACGCTGACATGACTGATCTCAAGAATGACCGTTTCCTTCGCGCTTTGCTCAAGCAACCCGTTGATGTCACGCCTGTCTGGATGATGCGTCAGGCCGGTCGCTACCTGCCGGAATACCGCGCCAGCCGCGCAAAGGCCGGTGACTTCATGAGCCTGTGCAAAAACGCCGAATTCGCCTGCGAAGTCACGATGCAGCCTCTGGACCGCTTCCCGCAGCTGGATGCGGCCATCTTGTTCTCCGACATCCTGACCATTCCCGATGCCATGGGCCAGGGCCTGTACTTCGAAACCGGTGAAGGCCCGCGTTTCAAAAAAGTCGTCAGCACTTTGGCTGACATCGAAGCCCTGCCGATCCCGGATCCGCAAAAAGACCTCGGCTATGTCATGAACGCCGTCAGCACCATCCGTAAAGAACTCAATGGCCGTGTGCCCTTGATCGGCTTCTCCGGCAGCCCGTGGACGCTGGCCACTTACATGGTTGAAGGTGGCTCGTCCAAAGACTTCCGCAAAACCAAGGCCATGCTCTACGACACGCCTCAGGCCATGCACCTGCTGCTCGACAAGCTTGCACAGTCAGTGACCTCTTACCTCAACGGTCAGATTCTGGCAGGTGCCCAGGCGGTGCAAATATTCGACACGTGGGGCGGTAATCTGTCGTCTGCGGCGTACCAGGAGTTTTCTCTGGCCTACATGCGCAAAATCGTTAGCGGTCTGATCCGTGAACACGAAGGACGCAAAGTGCCGGTGATTCTCTTCACCAAAAACGGCGGTCTGTGGCTGGAAAGCATTGCGGATGCCGGTGCCGACGCTTTGGGACTGGACTGGACCTGCGATCTGGGTGAAGCCCGTCGTCGTGTGGGTCACAAAGTTGCGCTGCAAGGCAACATGGACCCTACCGTTCTGTATGCCAATCCGGAGGCGATCCGCACCGAGGTCAAACGCATTTTGGCCAGCTATGGCAAAGGATCGGGCCATGTGTTCAATCTGGGCCATGGCATTACCCCTGAAGTGAAACCCGAGCATGCAGGCGCCTTTATCAGTGCGGTGCATGAGTTCTCAGGGCAGTATCACCAAGAGTAAAAATTTCCCATTTTTTAAACCCGGCGATGCCGGGTTTTTTTTGGAGTTAATAAAAGGCTAATTACAGGCGCTGGCTGATCGTGTTGGCAGTTAAAAATAATATTTGTTTAAATTGTATTAACCGAAAATTAATAATTAATGATTTTTTTCATGATGGTATGTAGTTGTATTTAGGAGTTCGCCTACTTCTCGAAAAGATATTTCCTACATAAACATTATTTCTTATCTGTAAAATTGCCGGCGATTGAATCTTAAGTGTGTGCGTAGTTCGTTAATGCGGTGTAAGTATTTTCTGAAGGTGATTGATGCTCGTAATTTTGGTTCTGGTTATGAGTATCTGTTGTCATTGGAATGTGTAGGAGATGTCTGCGCAGATGCGCGAAGTGTTTAAACCTGATCTAACTTTATTGCTCTATAAAAAGTGCGGCTTTTTGCCGACTCAATAATTATCGCAGGGGTTATTTATGACAGTTGCACTTTCAAAGTCACGTGCTTTGATGGGGTGTGCATCCTCGTTGACGTTAATGGCAGCCATGTTCGCATCCCAGCAGGTAGCCGCCCACGGTTACATGAGCGACCCCCCTTCACGTGCGTATGCGTGCGTAAAAAAACTTAATACCGACTGTGGTACTGCGGTCTATGAGCCACAATCTGTAGGTGAAACCAATAAGGGTTTCCCGACATTTGGACCGGCTGATGGTCAAATTGCGAGCGGTGGTCTGTCTCAATTTTTCGCTATTGATGCCCAGTCGGCCACGCGCTGGCACTTGAGCGAAATAACCGATCGCAATGTCCAGTTTGATTGGTATTACGAAGCTGCACACAAAACCACAAAGTGGGAATATTTTATTACCAAGGCTGGCTGGAATCCGAATTTGCCGCTCGCACGCGCCAGCTTTGACTTGACACCATTCTGTACTGTTGAAGCTGGAGGCGCGGTGCCTGTTGATGGCGCTGAAGGTAGTAGGGGGCCGGCCAAGGAAAAACATGAGTGCGTCATTCCGGCAGATCGTACGGGTCAGCACATCATTTTGGGCGCATGGACCGTTGATAATACGGTTGCAGCCTTCTACAACGTCGTTGATGTAAATATTCTCGCCGCTGCACCTGATCCGGATGGCTGGACAAATGTGGGTGCTCTGGCGCCTAGCCTGGCCCTCTTGCCTGGCGACTCGGTCAAGGCTCGTGCCTTTACTGGCAGTGCAGAAAGTGCCGAGTACAGCTTCAGCATCGGTATTGATTCGGCAGAAGAAGGTCAGCCTGCAAACTGGGCTTTCAAACTGGCTGAAAGCGTAAATGCTGCCAACAAACCGGTACGTGCTGGTGTGCGCAATGAGGACGGCAGCATTGAGCCGATCAAAGGCACAAACACCTTCTATGCCAAAGCAGAAAGCGGAGTGACCAACTATCAGCTACAGACCACTTTGGTTCCGGATCCGGAAGCCTACATGCATGTGCATGATGTGGCAGGTGAGTATGTGCTGGACAAGGGCCAGGTCAACGTCGACTTTACCCTGATGACCAATAAAAAAATCGTGGTTGAAGCCACGGTTTACAACGCAGATAACAAACAAGTGGGCTCCATCCAGCAAACCATCGACGCCACTACTGCGCCTGTTAGCGTAGCGGTACGAAGCGCACCGGGTGCTCACTCCCTTAAGTTAATCGCCACCAGTGAAGATGGTCGTGAGAATTTCCAGGACCTCAAAGCGCTTAACCTGACCGGTGAAGGCGGCAGCCAGGAGTACGACGCCATCTATCCAGAAGGCTTTGCAACCTACAAAGCGGGCACTACCGTACTTCAACCGAAGAACGGAAAAGTGTACGAGTGCAAAATTTTCCCGTATTCGGGCTTCTGTGCACAGTACGCACCTAGCGCTACCCATTACGAGCCGGGCACGGGTTCGAATTGGACTGATGCCTGGATCGAGAAGTAAGCAACGCTAAAACATCGGGCCGCTCTTTATGAACGGTCCGATGCCGTATGGCAGATATGAGTACTTAACATCATGAAGTATTCAACCTTGCAAAAAGTGCTACATGCACTCTCGGCACTTACGATTATCTGGTTGTTGATGTCGGGGTTTTATGCCGGATTGATAAGTGAAGATGCTGCCCTGAAAAGGTTGATTGGCGAATTGAATGTGTCTGTAAGTTTGTCACTGGCTCCCTTTTTTTTGTTACGTCTGTGCGTCTCTTTCGGACGAGGATACGGTGCCTTGGTAGGCGTGAAAAACTTAATGCCGTGGCTGGTTTTTTTTGTACACACGATGATGTATGTGTCGGTCGTTATTGTCCTCATTTCAGGTGTTTTTATGATGGACAGGCCGATCATTTTTTTTAACGTTGTTACGTTTCCTCAGCCTTTAAGCAGCGTTGATATGACCGGGTTGTTTGGTCGAATTCATACACCGGCCTGTGGGGTGCTTGCAGCACTGATAACCCTGCACGTGGTCGCAGTTATCAAACATCAGCTATCAGGGCAGTCGATCATTAAACGCATGTTTTCTTAATGGCTATTTCTTTAGGGCAGAGGCGATGCAGGTTCAGCGATGAAGCAGATTTGAATAGATCAACAATAGCGATAAACCGTTATTGGGCGTCCCGGATGGGTTGGGTGTTGCTGGCAGTGCCTCTGGGCTATGGCGGCTTTTTGGCGTGGCACGAATGGGTGTGGCACAAGTCCTTGAACGCGGTGCCCGTGTTGGCCCCCCTGAGTAGTGCGCCGAGCACACCTGCCCCTGAGCAATTCAAGCCCGATGCAATTGCCTCGGTGCTCGGTCTCAACACTCAAGTCACGTGGGTACAGAGCGCCGAACCTTTGCAACTGCGGGCCAGTTTTGTCTCCAGTGGGGGCACCTCGCAAGCGTTGCTGGCGGGTGCTCAAGGCGCACAGTTCTATGCAGAAGGTGAGCGCTTGCCCAGCGGCAGTGTTTTACGCCGCGTTGAGGCTAGCCATGTGGTGCTGTGGCGCAATGGCCGCGAAGAACGGTTAACCCTCACCCCCGCCAGCAAGCATGTTTTACCCGTTCCGAGCACACCCGGCGCAGCCCCGCCAGCGACCTCCCTTCATCTGCGGCCCGTTGCCGAACAACCTTAGAGAATCTCAATGAGCAAACCCAATGCGTTCGGCATCGGTCATCTTTTGACGTGTGGTGTCATCTGCTGTGCGCTGCTCTCACCCGTTTGGGCATCAGCAGAAGATCAGTATTGGCAGTTGGCAATGAAAGATGCCGAGCTACGTGATGTGGTTCAGGAAATGTCATCTGTGTTGGGCACCACCGTGGTGCTGGACCCCAGGGTGCAAGGCCGCGTTACGGTTATTTCCGAACAGGCGCTGGACCGCGAAGGCGTACGTCGGCTGTTCTACTCGGTACTCGATGCCCACGGGTTCTCGATCATTGATCAGGGTGACCGTTTGCTGATCCTTCCGGCCGCCGATGCCAAGGCGCGGCCAACCCATTCGCAGGGTTCACAAGCACCTGCCGAAGCCTTTGTTACCCAGGTCATCGAACTTAATGCCAGTGTGGCTGCCGATTTGGCGGGATTGTTACGCCCGTTGGTGTCCAGCAATGGTTACGTGGGTCCCTCAGCCTCGGCCAACGCGCTGATCATTACAGACACTGCTGCCAATACTCAGCGTATTGCCGACATCGTGCGCCAACTGGATGCCGGTACGCGTTATGGCCATTCGATGGTCGAGCTCAAGCATGGCCTGGCCAGTGACATTGCCAAAGTCATTGAACAGTCACTGGATAAAAAAACCACGGGGGCGAGCAGTCAGGTTATCGCTGATCTTTCGAGCAATCGTCTGGTGATACTGGGCAGCGATGGCGCGCGCAAGCGTTTGAGCGCACTGGCTCGCTCGCTTGACATGCCAGCCAGTGCCCAACAAGAGAACTCACGGGTGCTGCGCCTGCGCCACAGCGATGCCAAGCAATTGGCCGAGGTACTGGCAGCTGTGGGTCAAGGTATGAAACAAGAGACTGCGTTAGCAGGTGCAACACAGAAGGCCAGCTCACGTGAAGTGATGGTGGCGGCGGATGAGAGCCAGAACGCGCTGGTGATCATGGCCGAACCTACACAGGTTCGTACGCTTGAAAACATTGTGCGTCAGCTCGATCAGCCACGTTCACAAGTATTGATCAATGCGGCGATCGTTGAAATCTCTGGAGACATCGTTGAGACATTGGGGGTGCAATGGGGCGTCAACACGGGCGGCAGCCAAGGCGGCATAACCTTCCCGGGCACCGGTATCCAGATTGGCGCGATGGCCTCCAGCGATATAAAAATGCCTGAAGGCGCTGTGCTGCAAGTCGGCGGTGATCGTTTTAACGCTTTAATTTCAGCACTGGCCAGCGACACCAACAACAACGTGCTGTCCACGCCCAGCCTGTTGACCCTGGACAATCAAGAGGCCGAAATCCTGGTGGGCCAGAACGTGCCTATTGAAACCGGCTCCTATAGTGGCGTGGGTGATAGCTCCGCAGGCCCTTTCACCACCGTCACACGCCAAGACATTGGTATTAGCCTGAAAATCAAACCGCATATTAATGAAGGGAGTTCTCTGCGTCTGGAAGTCGAGCAGGAAAACTCTGAAATTGCGCCGTCACTGCATGGCGGAGATTCATCGGATTTGATTACTAACAAGCGTGCGTTAAAAAGTACGATTCTGGCCGAGGATGGAGAAATCATCGTCATCGGCGGGTTGATCAAAGACAGCGTGCGTACCCAGGTGAGCGGTGTCCCTCTATTGCGCAGCATTCCCTATCTGGGCGCCTTGTTTCGCTGGAACAAAGACACTCATATGAAAACCAATCTTATGATTTTCTTACGGCCGACCATTGTACGTAGCCGACATGAGAGCCGTGAGATCAGCGAAAATCGCTACAACGCCTTGCGCAATCTCAGCAAACCCGCTTCAAAAGACGGCAATTCGCTGCTGTTGCCCGGTGACCCGCATCAACTCTTTGAAGGCAACCTGCAAGACCCGGCCGCCGTGGACCTGCGCGCACCCGAAGCAGGTCGCCCATGATGCCAACGGCGGCACGTTTACCTTTCAGCTTTGCCCGTCGTTTTGGCGTGCTGCTGGACACGTCGACAACGCCAGCGGCCTTGTTGATTCGCGCCGACACCCCCTTGACCGCACTGGCCGAAGCACAGCGGTTGGCGTGCGGTGAGGTGGCGATTCAGGTCATCAGCGACACGCATTTCGGCGAACTATTGGCCAGCAGTTACAGCACCGGCCAAAGTGCCGCCGAACAAGTTGCCCAAGGGCTGGACGACGAACTTGACCTGATGAGCCTGGCTGAGCAAGTACCGCAAACAGCCGACTTACTGGAACAGGAAGGCGACGCACCGATTATTCGTTTGATCAATGCCTTGCTGCGTGAAGCCATGCGCGAGAAAGCTTCGGACGTACACTTGGAAACCTTCGAGCACACCCTGTCGGTGCGCATGCGCATCGACGGTCAATTACGCGAAGTATTAAGGCCCAAGCGCGAGCTGACCAACTTGCTGGTGTCACGGATCAAAGTCATGGCCCGTCTGGACATCGCTGAAAAACGCGTGCCCCAGGATGGTCGCATCAGTCTGCGGCTGGCCGGGCATGAAGTGGATGTGCGGGTGTCGACCTTGCCTTCTGCCCACGGTGAACGGGTGGTGATGCGCTTGCTCGACAAACAGGCCGGGCGGCTGGACCTCAAATGCCTGGGCATGCCCGCCGACACCCTGAGCCGATTTGAACAGATACTGGCCCGCCCCCACGGCATTTTCCTGGTGACCGGCCCCACCGGCTCAGGCAAAACCACCAGTTTGTACGCCGCCCTCAGCCATCTTAACCACGAGACGCGCAATATTCTGACCGTCGAAGATCCGGTGGAATATCACCTGCCGGGTATCGGCCAAACGCCGGTCAACACCAAAGCCCAGATGACCTTTGCCCGTGGTTTGCGAGCCATTTTGCGTCAGGACCCGGACGTGGTCATGGTCGGTGAAATCCGTGACCATGAAACCGCCGAAATCGCCGTTCAGGCCTCATTGACCGGGCACCTCGTGCTGTCGACCTTGCACACCAACAGCGCCATCGGCGCCGTCACCCGGCTGGTGGACATGGGCGTGGATGCTTATCTGCTGGCGTCCTCATTGGTGGGCGTATTGGCCCAGCGCCTCCTGCGCACCCTGTGTGCCGACTGCAAAACGGCCTATCGCGCCGACCCGGTCACCAGCGTTCGGCTGGGCCTCGCGCCAGAGGACGCGCCCACCCTGTTCCGCGCTCAGGGTTGCAGCCACTGCCAGCAAGGTTATCGAGGACGCACCGGTATCTATGAACTAATCGCTATCACCCCGACCCTTGCAGGCCTTATTCATCGGGGCGCCAGTGAACCGGATCTGGTATACGAGGCCCGGCAAGGTTCTCCCGGTTTGTTTCAGGACGGTCAGCGGTTGGTGCTCGAAGGGCTGACCAGCCTTGACGAACTCTTGCGTGTTACCCAAGAGGACTGAACATGCCAGCCTTTGAGTATCAGGCGCAGGACGCCAACGGGCGCAAATGCCGCGGGTCACAAGAAGCTGACAGTGCACGCCATGCCCGTCAGCTCTTACGCGAACGAGGTTTGCGTCTGACCCACCTCAGCGAGCCTAAAAAAGGCCGGGGCCAAGGCAGCAATGCCCAATCGGGCACGCGGTTGGGCGTCACCGATCTGGCCTTGCTGACCCGCCAGCTGGCGACCTTGATACATGCCGGTTTACCCCTTGAGGAAGCATTGGGTGCCGTTGCCGCACAAAGTGAAAAGCGCCGAGTCAGCCAACTATTAGCCGCTGTGCGCAGCCGGGTGCTCGAAGGTCATGCGCTGGCCACGTCACTGATGGCGTTCCCCAAGGCCTTCCCCGAATTGTTTCGCGCCACAGTCGCCGCCGGTGAGCGCAGTGGCCATTTGGGCCACGTGCTGGAGCAACTGGCCGACTACACCGAAGCCCGGCATGCCTCGCGGCAAAAGATTCAACTGGCCTTGGTGTACCCGCTGATTTTGTTGGTGGCTTCGTTCTCGATTGTCGGTTTTCTGCTCGGGTATGTGGTGCCCGACGTGGTCAAAATATTTATCAACAGCGGCCAGTCGCTGCCTGCATTGACCCAGGCCATGATCGCCCTCAGCAGCGGTTTGCGCAGCTACGGTGGGTTGCTGCTGATTCTGTTGTTCGCGGCTGTGCTGGCTGCGCGCTGGGGTTTGCGCCAGCCGCGGCTGAAACTGCGTTGGCATGTGCTGCTGCTGAACCTGCCGCTGGCGGGCGGGGTGCTACGAGCGATGGAAGCCGCGCGGTTTGCCAGCACCCTGTCGATTCTTGGCAAAAGCGCCGTGCCGCTGGTAGATGCGCTGGAAATCTCGGCCACGGTGATTGCCAACCTGGCCATTCGCCAACGCATGCTCGACGTTGCCCGTTCGGTACGCGAAGGCGGCACCCTTGCCCGAGGGCTGGAACGCAGTGGTGATATCCCGCCCATGATGCTGCACCTGATCGCCAGCGGCGAACGCGCCGGTGAGCTGGACAGCCTGTTGGCACGAGCCGCCGAACAACAGGAAAAAACCCTCGCAGCGCGCATCGCACTGGTGGTGAGTTTGTTTGAACCCATCATGTTGGTGCTGATGGGGGGCGTGGTGTTGTTGATCGTCATGGCCATCCTGCTGCCCATTCTTAGCCTCAATCAACTGGTGAATTAACCGATGAAAACCTCTGCAAAATACGCCCAGCGCGGTTTTACCCTGATCGAAATCATGGTGGTCGTGGTGATTATTGGCGTGCTCGGCGCCATTGTCGTTCCGCAGTTCATGAGCCGTCCCGACCAAGCCAAAGTGACAGCGGCGAAGACGGATATTCAGGCCATATCAACTGCCCTTGAGATGTATCGCCTCGACACCTTCAGCTACCCCTCGACCCAACAGGGGCTAGAAGCGCTGATAACGCAGCCGTCGGGTACCCCGGTGGCCAAAAACTGGAACCCGCAGGGGTATCTCAAAAGCATGCCAAATGACCCGTGGGGGATGCCTTATCAATACCTCAATCCTGGCACTCACTCCAAGAGCTATGACCTGTTTTCCCTGGGTTCCGATGGCGTACCCGGTGGCGAAGCACATGCTGCTGATATCGGCAACTGGGAGTAAAAGCGAATGCGGCAGGCATCGTCGGGTTTTACCTTGGTCGAACTGATGGTGGTCATTGTCCTGATTGGCGTACTGGCCTCGATGGTGCATATCAACCTGGGCGACAACAACGCCCGCAATGCCCGTCAAGAAGCGGATGTATTACACAGTTTGATGCACGGGCTACGCGAGAAGGCCGTGCTGGATGGCCAGGAATATGGTCTGCGGCTCGAACCTGGAGCTTACCAATTGATGCGCTTTGAGCGCACTCGCTGGGAGGTGGTCGACAAGCGTGTGCAACTGCCGTTCGGTCTTGTGCTGGGCTTAACCCTGGACGGCCAGACGCAGCCCCTCACGCCCTTGGCCGACCTGCCGCAATTGTTATGGTTGAGCAGTGATGAAAGTACCGTCTTCAGCCTGCACTTCGATAGCCCGCCCCGCCGTTGGCGCAGCATTGTCAGCGATGGCTTCGGTGACCCGGAAATTGAAATACCGGAGTCAGCCAATGAAGACTGAGAAGGGCTTTACCTTATTGGAAATCATGATTGCTCTGATGATTTTTGCCACGCTGGCGGCAGCCGTTATGTCGGCCAGTCAGTATGTGCTGGGGCAAAGCGCGCGTGTTGAGGCCCGGCTATTGGCCGCCTGGCTGGCCGACAATCATCTGGGTGAACTTGAGCTGCAGACTGCGCCGTTGGTTACAGGGCAACGCACCCTTAACGTGACCTACGCACAGCGTGACTGGCGCTTGCACCAACACATAGTGTCCGACCCCGGCACCGGTCTGCTGCGCGTCGAGCTGAACGTCAGCCCGGCAGGCAGCGATGAGGCCTTGCAGTCTGTGACCCATTGGCTGGCTATCAAGCATGACTAAATCTCAGGCCGGTTTTACCTTGCTTGAACTGGTGATCGCCATCGCCATCTTCGCCTTGCTGGGTATCGGCTGTTGGCGCCTGTTTGACAGCGTGGTGCGCGCTGAACGCAGCAGCACGGCACATCAACACGCCTTGCGCAGCGTGCAACGAGCCGTGGCGTTGATTGAGCGCGATGTATTGCAAGTGCAAACCTCGGCCAAAAAAACGGCTCTGACCCTGTCCGCCAATCAACTCTCCCTGCGCCGGGCCAACTGGCGTAACCCGTTGGGCCAGCCGCGCAGTGAGTTGCAGGACGTCAGCTATCAACTGGACAACGGCGTGCTGTGGCGCCAAAGCCGTGGGCTGGAAGGGGGGACGCTGCAGCAGCAAAAGCTGCTCAGCAATGTGCGCAGTGTTCGCTGGCGGCTGTACGACAGTAAAAACGGCTGGCGTGAGCATTGGCCGACCCGTAAAGACGCCGCCACGGGTGGCCCGAAGGCGCTTGAATTACAGCTCTCGGTTGGACGCTTCGAGGGTATTCGACGTGTGCTGTTACTGCCGGAGGGCGAGTAATGCGGCGCAACCAGCAAGGCATTGCCCTGATCACCGTCTTACTGGTCATGAGCCTGGCCCTGCTGGTCACTGCGGGTATGTTGCGCAGCCACCGTTTGGCGCTGCACAGCAGCGCCCAGCAGATTCACCAGTTACAGCTTCGAAAGCTGGCGTTTGCCGGGGAAACCTGGGCGCTGGAGCACCTCAAAACCCAACTGCGCGACCCGGCAGCCAGCGTCGCCTCAGGTCAAGTCTGGGCCAACGCCCAGCCACAGTTGAAGATTGAGAACGGCCTGATTGAAGTTGAAATCGAAGACCTGGCCGCCCGTTTCAATCTCACCGCCTTGCTCACCAAAGGCCCTGTCGACAAAGTGCTGGCGCAACGCTGGGGCCGCCTGCAAAAAGGGCTCAAGCTATCCGAAGTGGAGGCCAGCGCATTGCAAGGCTTGAACCTGAGCGACATCAGCCAATTGCGCCAAGTGCCCGGCATTGACGGCCCGTGGCTCACCACCTTGCAACCGTGGGTTGTGCTGTTGCCCAAGGAGGCGGCCCTCAATATCAACACCGCATCAGCCACCGTGCTCGCCACGCTGGAAGGGGTTACGCCGCCCGTGGCCAACCAGTTAGTGGCTGAGCGGCCCTTGCAAGGCTACGCCAGTGTTCAGGACTTCACCTTCGCCCCGACGCTGATCGGACTTGGCGTAAAGGCCACCGGCTTGGGCACCACCAGCCGCTGGTTTCGCATCACCACGCATGTGCGCATGGGTCAAAGCCGCTTACGTCTGGAAAGCGATGTGGCTCGTGACCTTAAAACCCATAAGTGGCACCTCTTGCAGCGGCGCCTGTTGGCGCCCAAACACAGCGAATCCCTTGATGAATAGCTGGCTTTATCTCACCGCCCACTGCGTTACCGAGGGTCCTGAAACAGACGTCGATACAGCGTGCGTATCTATCTGGCACGACCCGGCAGCCATAGAAAACTTGTCTTTAAATGAAGCGGCAGTCCGATTGAAAGACCGTGAGGTCAACCTGATTCTGCCGATGGAGCTGTGCAGCTGGTTACTCACAGAGCCTTGGCCCAACAAGCGTCGGCCCAGTACACAAGCGCTGGCCTTCGCCGTGGAAGACCAACTGGCCGAGGACCTTGAGCAATTGCACATTGCCGTAGGGCACATGGATGCCCAGCGGCGGTATCCCTTGATGATGATCCACAAAGAGCGCTTCAAGGGCTTGCTGGAATTATTGGATCAGCGCGGTTTGAACATCGTCAGTGTGCAGGTGGACGCTGACCTGCTGCCCCCAGAGGCGGCGTGCAAAGCCCAGTGGGATGGGCGATGGATTGTCGGCGGGGCCCTTGAAGCGCGTCTGGCATTGTCGGGGCCAGCACTCGATCTAGTGGCCGCGCGCTTGCCCAACCCACTGACCGAGGGCGTCATCGACTGGAGCGTGCCGCACACACACGCCATTAACTTGCTGCAGGGCGAGTTTGCCCGTCGGGCTCAAGGTTTGCCGTGGCGGCGATTCAGCGCTGCGTTGCTGCTGATGTTTGCCTTTGCACTGGGATTCACCCATCTGCGCAGCAACGTGCTTGAAGACAAAGCGGCCCAGATATACGCCCAGAGTGAAGCGCGATTCAAAACCCTATACCCGGAGCAAACCCGCATCGTCGACTTATCCGCGCAACTCAAGGTATTACAACAACAGGGCGCTCCTGCTGGCAACGGCCACATGCTCCGACTGCTGCAACTGACCGAACAGGTGCTGGGCGCCAGCTCGGTCGACGTACAACGCATGGAGTGGCGGGCCACTATCGGATGGGTATTGAACATAAACGCCAGCAGCTTTGCCCAGCTCGAACAGTTGCGAGAACGCGGTGTGCAAAGTGGCCTACCGGTCACCGTGGGTAATGCCAGTCAGCAGGGTGGCCGTGTCCAGGCCCTTGTCACCGTGAGGGATGAATCATGAAGGCTCGCCTGCGTGAACACTGGCTGCAACTGCCCCTGCGTGACCGCCAACTGTGCGGTGTTTTGGCTGTTTTTTTGCTGATTGTCGTGTGTGTGTATGGGCTGTGGTTACCGGCGCAGCAACGACTGGAAACGGCTGAGGCGCTCTACCTCAAACGGCTTGCTCAAGCGGGCGAAGTTCAGCAGGCCCGCCCGACACTGGCGGTTAAGGTGTTTGATCAACCGTTGAGCACTCGCCTGAGTGAAAGTGCCGCCCGTTTGGGGCTGAGCGTGCAGCAATTCGACGTCGATGGCGCAGTCATACGCATCAGCATGATGGGCGATGCCACCACGGTGCTGGGGTGGCTGCATCGCATCGAACACGAAGGGGCTCAGTTTGAAAGCCTGAGCCTGGAAAAACAGGACTCAAGCTTGCAGATTCAACTGCTGATCAACAACCAGGCGTAAAGCCTTTTCACGCTTTTTTTGCATTGCCCGGCAGTACCGGCAGCCGGGCCAAATGCAGCGACACCAGCAAGGCAATCACCAGCAACGCGCCAATAAACAGGCCGATGCCGTTCCAGCCGCCGATGTGCCAAAACACGCCGCCCAACGTACCGGCAATACTCGACCCGGCGTAATAGCTGAACAGGTACAGCGACGACGCCTGGCCTTTGGCCTTGGTGGCCCGGCGGCCGATCCAGCTGCTGGCCACCGAGTGGGCGCCGAAGAAACCGAAGGTGAACAGCAACATGCCGATAATCACAAACGCGAGAGGCGTGAGCATCGTCAGGGCCACCCCGGCCAGCATCAGAACAATCACCGCCCACAACACCCGGCGACGGCCCAGCTTGTCGGCCAGGGCGCCAATTTTTGCCGAGCTGTAAATGCCTGACAGATAGACAATCGAGAGCATCCCCACCATGGCTTGATTCATGTTGTACGGGTCCGCCAGCAGGCGATAACCGATGTAGTTGAACAGCGTTACAAAGCTGCCCATCAGCAAGAACCCTTCAAAAAACAACCACGGCAGACCGGCGTCGCGAAAATGCATGGTAAAGCCATCAAGCAGGCTGCGCGGGTTCATGGCCCGTGGTCGGAAATTGCGCGACTCCGGCAAAATCTTCACAAACACCACGGCAGCCACCAACGCCAGCCCGCCAATCACCAGCATTGCCGTGTGCCAGCTGACAAAGTCGATCAGCACGCCGCTGATCAGGCGACCGCTCATGCCACCAATAGCGTTGCCGCCGATGTACAGCCCCATCGCCAGCCCAATGTGTTGCGGGTGAATTTCTTCACTCAAATAGGTCATGGCCACCGCCGCCAGCCCGCTCAGCGACAAGCCCACCAGCGCCCGGGTAATCAATACGCCTTCCCAGCTCGGCATCAGCGCACTCAAAACGGTGAACAGACCGGCTGAAAACAGTGCAAAGACCATCACCGGCTTACGCCCGAAGGCATCGGAGATCGGCCCGGTAATCAACAAACCAATGGCCAGCATGGCCGTGGCCACCGATAAAATCAGACTGCTCTGAGCCGCATTGATCCCGTATTCATGGGACAGCATTGGCATCATCGGTTGCACGCAGTACAGCAACGCGAAGGTCGCAAACCCGCCCGAGAACAGTGCCAGCACCGTGCGCATAAACATCGGTGTGCCTTTCTCGATAAACACATCATTGAATTGAGCGACAACATCATCCAGCCGCGCTGGCGGGACTTCGTGGGCGAGTGGAGCAACAGCAGTTTTCACGGGGGACCTCTGGAAAAGCGGAAAGCCGAACGGCAATGACAAAAGAATATAGGCGGCTAACGATTCTTTCCAATATATTATTCGACCTGTTTGATAGGTTTAACGACTTAATGAGGTGGGCATGGAACTGCGTCATTTACGCTACTTCATCGCGGTGGCTGAAGAGCTGCACTTTGGCCGGGCTGCGCAGGTACTGGGCATTTCCCAGCCGCCGCTGAGCCAGCAAATACAGGCGCTGGAGCAAGAGTTGGGGGCGCGATTATTTGACCGCACCAACCGACGGGTGGCCCTCAGCGAGGCTGGGCGGTTGTTTCTGGAAGAAGCGCGGCAGGTGCTGGCTCAGGTCGACAAAGCCGCGGATGTCGCGCGGCGGGCTCAATTGGGGGAGTTGGGCGAACTGAAGATTGGTTTCACCTCGTCGGCGCCCTTCAACTCCAGTATTCCCCAGGCCATTTTTGCGTTTCGTCAGGCCTTCCCGGCGGTGCACCTGAACCTCAAGGAAATGAGCAGCCGCGACGTGGCGGAAGGCTTGGTGGATGAGTCCATCGAAGTGGGCATCATGCGTCCGCTGGCTTTGCCGGATTCGTTGGTGGCAGTGGAGCTGTTTCGTGAGCCCTTGGTGGCGGTGATTCGTGCTGACCACCCATTGGCTGAGGGCAGTGAACTGGGGTTGCAGTTGGCGGCGCTGGCGGACGAACCCTTTGTGTTTTTTCCGCGCAGCTACGGCAGCGGTTTGTATGCGCAATTACTCAGCCTGGCGCGGCAGGCGGGGTTTAGTCCGCATTTCTCGCAAGAGGCAGGGGAGGCCATGACCATCATTGGGTTGGTATCTGCGGGCTTGGGGGTGTCGGTGTTACCGGCGTCTTTTCAGCACATGCGCATCAAAGGGGTGGTTTACCGGCCGTTGCTGGATGCTGACGCGAACACGGCGGTGTGGCAGGTGCAACGCAGAGGAGCAAGCTCACCGATGGCAAGTGCGTTTGCGCAGTTGTTGCGGCGCAAGACGTTGCAGCCCTCACCCTAACCCTCTCCCAGAGGGAGAGGGGACTAAAAGCGGATTTGCGCAACGCCACCGGGTGAGGGTCGTGCGGCTTACCCGGTAACCAACTTATCCACAGACGCTTTCACCTGAGCAATCAAATGCACCACGGCCAACGCCACGTCGCGGTTAAGTCCTTGCAGATTATCGGCTGAGGCATACGCGGTTGCTGGGGCACAGCGGCAAGTGCGTTTGCGCAGTTGTTGCGGCGCAAGACGTTGCAGCCCTCACCCTAACCCTCTCCCATAGGGAGAGGGGACTAGAAGCGGATTTGCGCGACCCCACCGATCAAGTTCCCTCTCCCTCTGGGAGAGGGCTAGGGTGAGGGTCGTGCGGCTTACCCGGTAATCAACTTATCCACAGACGCTTTCACCTGAGCAATCAAATGCACCACGGCCAACGCCACGTCGCGGTTAAGTCCTTGCA
>NZ_WIWC01000120.1 GCF_009600315.1 Pseudomonas helleri
CAGCCAGTCCAGTAATTCGTCTGATATTTCCTGCACCTCGCCGCAATACTGCGCGGATGCGGCCTTCTTGGTCTCTCTGCTGGCCTCGCGCCCGTACCGCTCCTTGAACATCAGATAGGGCCATTTGTTCGCGTAGCGGCGCTGCGCTCCTAGCTCTAGGCACTGGCTTAGGAAATCGACTTCCGTCATGGCGTCCCCGTAGTCTTCTTGCGGTAGTAGGTCGCCCGAGAGATGCCGAGGGCGCGCCAGGGCTCTAGCGTTTGCTCCGAATCGGGTACGGGGTTGCGCTTTGATACGCGCCCGCCTTTGCGTCCCTGCGCTGCCTGCCATGCGCTGAACCCCTCTGGCGTGAAGCGGGTGTGGGTGTATCGGGCCACTGACTTGGCTATGTGTTTCACCTCCTGAT
>NZ_WIWC01000121.1 GCF_009600315.1 Pseudomonas helleri
CCGCGATAACCTCGCAGCGGCCATTTCCCACATTACAGGCGCACCTCTCCCGCATTCGTCAGCAAATATCGGCGTGCCATCCACAGGTTCGACAGCGCGAACAGCGTCACCAGTTGCGCCGTGTTCTTCGCCAGACCACGGAAGCGCACCTTCACATAACCGAACTGGCGCTTGATCACCCGGAACGGATGCTCGACCTTGGCTCGTACCTGAGCCTTGGCCTTCTCAATCTTGCGCGCGGCTTTGTACAAAGCACTGCGCTTATCAAGCTTCTTGTAAGTACTACGGCGGGCGGCGATCTGCCAGATGACCTCCCGGCCTTCATGTTCAGGGCGTTTCTCGACGCCGGTGTAACCCGCGTCGGCACCGACCATGTTCTCATCGCCGTGCAGCCTG
>NZ_WIWC01000122.1 GCF_009600315.1 Pseudomonas helleri
GTAGAAGCGATCCCAATAGGGCAGCTCGTCCAGCGGTTCGTCCAGGAGTGAATCGGGTATCTCGACCCCCCGGAACAAGCCAAAGCTGTTGAGCAGGCGCTTGCCCTTGAGTACCTGGGCGGCGTGCCAGTTGTCTTCCAGAGTGAGGTCGGAGAACTTCACGGCGTATTTGAATACCTCCATGAACCCCTCGCTTGGATCGCCTGTGATTGGCCTGCAATCCACGATCATGCTGTCGCCAGTGATCCGTAACCATTCGGCGCTTAAATCGCTCTGAGAGGGCTGTGAGGACGCCAAGACGATCATGTGACAGTGCGGGTGCCACCCGTTGCCCTTGTTGGTCAGCTCAAGCGTGTAGACGGCCCCTTGAGCCTTGCACAGCTCTGTCCAAG
>NZ_WIWC01000123.1 GCF_009600315.1 Pseudomonas helleri
CCGCGAAACTGGCCACGGCTTTTAGTTATCGAGAGCGTCGAGCAAATTTGCCCAAGTAGGGGCTTCCCCTGGCTTCGTGTTGTGAGGCAATGCAGGTTTAGGCTCGGGTTTATGCTCGATCAGCCGAAGTGATTGTTGCAGCTCTTGTATCTCTGCACGCAGCAATCGAACCTCTTCAACCAGCGAGTGTAGGGCTGGGTGTAGGGCGTCAATTTCAGGTGTAGGGGAAGTGTAGGGTGAGGGTGTCGGGTCAAGTGTAGGGCGGTGTAGGGTGATCCCCTGTGGTTCGCCATAAACACGGATCATTTCTGATAGGTCGATAACCTTTTGCCCTTTACCGTCTAGGCCAGCAGTTACGCGGCCTTTAGACACGGC
>NZ_WIWC01000124.1 GCF_009600315.1 Pseudomonas helleri
AAAGAACGATCTAATCAAAAGATCAGAAATCAACATTCACCATCTTTCGATGGAATGCTCATTTCTAAGCTTTACGATAGAGAAGCAAGTTATGGTGGAGCCAAACGGGATCGAACCGTTGACCTCCTGCGTGCAAGGCAGGCGCTCTCCCAGCTGAGCTATGGCCCCATATTTGTACGGGTTTCTTTTACACAAAATTGGTGGGTCTGGGCAGATTCGAACTGCCGACCTCACCCTTATCAGGGGTGCGCTCTAACCAACTGAGCTACAGACCCAATTTTGGTCTACTTCTATCGTCTTCTACAATGAATCAAGCAATTCGTGTGGGAACTTATGGAGCAGCTGATGTCGTCGATTAAGGAGGTGAT
>NZ_WIWC01000125.1 GCF_009600315.1 Pseudomonas helleri
CCGCACTGGCGCGCATGAGCATCCATGACCTGCGCTTGAAACTGCTCAAGATCGGTGCGGTGATCATTCGCAACAGCCGGCGCATCCGCGTGCTGATCAGCGAGGCCTATCCGCATCAGGAACTCTTTGCGGGGCTGGTTGCCCGCCTCAAGCCGACCTGAACAGGCGGGCGCCCCCGGCCCGGCTCAATGGGGGAAAGGGGGCAGTGCGCCCCATACGCGGGAATTGAATAAAAAACGATCAATTTTTAGCGGTGGAAGGCAGGTTGTTGATACACCGAGGCTTCACCGGCCACGCCTGCCGGCCTCATGAGAAATCCGGGCTAATCGTTTTTATTCAAATGCTACTGGCTACCCGCAGCCCATC
>NZ_WIWC01000126.1 GCF_009600315.1 Pseudomonas helleri
TCAGAAGAATTGCTAAAGAGCTTTCAGTTGGCACAGGCACTGTGCATTCCTGGGTTAGCACCAAGCGTTAATCGCGGGTTAAAACGACAATAGCTGCGAAGCCATTGTCGTGGCCAGAGCACTCAATACTTGGTTTGTTTGGGTTGTGGCCAACTACCTGGCTGCTGGCAACTGAAACTGACCCGTACCCGTACCCGTATGAGCTGAAAGGCGTGACTGTTTTGACTACCCACCCCTCATCTTTGAGCATCTTGTTGAGGCGTTTCTCATTAGATTGGAACTGCCCTTCTTGGTCGTGCCATCCACTCACAATGTAAATCTGATCCATTCCACCCTCTATATTTAGTGTTCAGATAGCCATATCA
>NZ_WIWC01000127.1 GCF_009600315.1 Pseudomonas helleri
ATGGATGCCGGGAGAGCCGTGTTGGGCCATGGATGGCCCGTCACGGCGTGCCCACGGAGCGGGACCGGAGCGAGGGACACCTGAGCGCAGCGAGGGCCGTACGCAGGGGCGGAAGCGTTTTGGTTACTTTGCCGCTTTTGCAAAGTGACACGCCGTAAGGGCGTAACCCGTAGAAAGTCGTTAAATAGCAAATGGATATGTACGCGGTTTATATAACTGGAGCACCGAGTACATATCCATTCGACTTATCACGGCTTTCTACGGGTTTCGCTTTTACAGCGAGTAACTTTTGGCAAACAGCCCCAAAAGTCACCAAAAGGTCCTTGCCCTACCATACGGCCGAGCTCGCCTAGGCTCGCCCG
>NZ_WIWC01000128.1 GCF_009600315.1 Pseudomonas helleri
TGGGGGTGGCGAGGCAGGACGCCGAGCCAGCCGCGATCGGGCCAAGGATGGCCCGTCGCGGCGTGCCCCCATAACAGTGCCGGAGAGAAGGCACCGGGCGAGCCTAGGCGAGCTCGGCCGTATGGTAGGGCAAGGACTTTTTGGGTACTTTTGTGGCTGTTTGACAAAAGTACCTCGCCGTAAGGGCGAAACCATAACTTCAACTAGACGCTAGTAATGGATATGTACTCGAAGCTTTTAATAGGCCCGTGTACATATCCATTTAATGCGTTAAATCTATCTACGGGTTCCGCCCTTACGGCGGCTCACTTTTGGCAAACAGCCCCAAAAGTAAGCAAAAGGTCCTTGCCCCTGCGTACGGC
>NZ_WIWC01000129.1 GCF_009600315.1 Pseudomonas helleri
CTATCGAGATGCGGCTGGACAACGACAAACGAGTCCATGCATAAAGTGACTGGTCTGAAACAGAAGTTCACAATGGACCAGATTGCCCTGGAAATTATTGCAAGTGTCGTCGGTCCTAATAAAGCCGTGCTGGAAATTGTGGCCATGGTCTTTGGTGCTCTGGCCAAAAACCCCAAGGCGCTCAGTCTATTTGAGAATCAAGCAAAGGGGAAGGATGCGGGTAACTTTCAGATCTTGCCATGTATCGCAACAAGCGATGGTGAAGTGATTATGATAAAAACTTGCATGCAGTTCAGTTCGTCAAAACGTGTGACGAAAGTTCTTTTTTGGGAGTGGAGTAACACTGATGTGGGGTTGTATAC
>NZ_WIWC01000012.1 GCF_009600315.1 Pseudomonas helleri
GGCCCAACACGGCTCTCCCGGCATCCATGCCGGTCGACCCACTCCGCGAAACCTCCTCTCGGCCTCCCGACGGGGCGGCAGATCAAGATCAAAAACCAGATCAAAAACCAGATCAAAAACCAGATCAAAAACCAGATCAAAAGCGGATCAAAAGCGGATCAAAAACTGGTGTTGATGCCGATCAATTGCTTGCGCTTTAACGCACACTCATCCCTCCATCCATTACCAACGTGGCACCCGTTATCCAGCGACTCGCCCCTGACAACATAAAAATAGCGGCATGGGCAATGTCTTCCGGTTCACCAAAACCCAACGGGTAACTCGCCAGTTGTTCACTCACGGAGGCCGGCGATTTACGCAGTGAGTCCAACAAGGGTGTGTTGGCCAATCCCGGCGCCAGGCAGTTAACCCGAATACGACGTTTGCTCACTTCCAGCGCCAGACAACGCGCCATCGCAATGACCGCGGCCTTGGTGCCCGAATAGGCCCCTACGCCGGGTACACCTTGAAACGCGGCTACCGACGCAATGAAAACAATGGCGCCGTCGTTCGCGATCAGGTTTTTGCGAAGCAGCGCCTGGGTCAGCAACATCGGCGACTCCACATTGAGTCGATGCAGATCCCGCAGGTGCTGCTCGGTCATCTGCCGCGTCGGGCAAATGACAGACGTGCCCGCGTTGTGCACAACCCCGTGTACCTCACCCAATGTCTCCACCAGCATCGCTCGGTCATGCGGTTCGGTCAGGTCACCGATGACAGCACGATGGCCAAGGGAGGAGATGCCGTTAAGATGCTCAAGTGTTTCACTGAGACGCTCTACATTGCGCCCTGTAGCGATCACCTCTGCACCCATGTTTGCGCAGCCCAAAGCAATCGCCCGACCAAATCCGGAACTCGCCCCTGTGACCAGTACACGCTTGCCTTGCAGGCTGAAGGGGTTGTACGCACTCATGATTCAATCAATGCCGGAAAGCACGCGCCGTCTATATCCACAAGGCAGGTCGCCCACGACAAACCAATCCCGAAACCGCACAGGAGCAAGCGGTGAGGTCCGCTCTCAAGCTGTTCATGGAGGCGTGCGGTCATGGTCAACGGTACGGACGCACCGCTGGTATTACCAAAATCACGCAGGCTGCTGGGTACCTTTTCAACGGGCAACTCAAGTTTTTTGCGCAAGGTGTCGTTAATCATCCGGTTCGCCTGATGGAAGATGAAGTAGTCCACTTGCGACTTGCTGACGTGTGCGTACTCCAGCAATTTTTCGACAGCAGGCGGGATGCGCTGCGTCGAAAATGTCAGTACGGCCGGACCATCGAGTATCAGGTCCAAAGGCCGGCGCCAAAGCGCTTGCGGATCCTGACGGTGCGGCAGCAGATGCTCGATGGCGGTCGGCTCTCGGTGACCTCCCACTGGCAGAATTATGGCCTGATAACCACTGCCATCACTGTTCAGATCGAAGTACATGGGTGCAGCGTGGGCATCGAACTCCATCGCTGTCGCCGTGCCCGCATCGGAGAACAAAGGATCGTTGGGCGTGGAGGTGCAGTCACCGACCAACACAAGGCCCTTTTTGACACTGCCACTGGCAATCATCGAGCCCAGCAGGTGCAGCGCATAGGGATACGCGGAGCACCCAAGATTGACGTCAAAGGCCAGGGTTGAATGGGGCAATCCCAGGCGATCCTGCAAAATGATGGCGGTGGCAGGCGCCCGATAGTCTGGGGATTGGGTGACCACAATCAACGCATCAATCTCACTGCGCTGCCAATTCAAGGCGTCAAGCAGCGTCTGCGCGGCGTCAAAGGCCAAATCCGAGAAGCACTGCCAACTGGGTGCCACGCGGCGAAACTCGATCCCGATATTACGTACCAACCGCTCACGCTCATCGCGCAGCTGCGGTTTGCAATCCAGTAGATTGGAGACGCTGTTTCTGGGCACGCATGTGGCCATGCCACTAAAGCGGACGTGATTCAGGGTGCACTGAGGCATGGCTTAACCCACCTTGCGGTACAAATCACCGACCGTGGTGGCGGCATACAGGTCTTCGCCGGTTACGCTTTTTTTATAGATCATGTCAAACATCACAATGACTCCAAGCGCAGCGAGGGAGTCCCACTCGGCCAAAGCCGACAGCCGTGTGTCCAGCGTAATGTCGACAGGCACCTGAAAGTCGGTGGCATCAATAAAGTTGGCGATAAAGGCTTCAGTACTCATGGTTGCAGTCTCTTCGAATCAGACACGGTTAGGGGCGTAGCGCGAGAAATGAGGGGTACCGATGGAGCCTCACAGATCACGGCCAGCACACGTTCAACATCGTTCAGGGTTAAATCGGGATGAAGGGGCAGGCAAATCACTCGCTGCGCGACATGAGTGGCCACAGGTAGAGCATGGAAAACAGCCTGCTGACGCTGGCGATAGGCGGCCATGGTTGTTATCAGCGGGTAGAAATAACGGCGGGTATAGATCTGCTGTTGCCTGAAGGCGTCGTATAGCTGGTCACGGCTCAGTGGATAGGCATCTTCAATCAAAATGGGGAAGTAGCCATGGTTGTCGGATTCACGGCATAGCGTAATGCCTGGCACTCCATCCAGACGGTCGCGGTACAACGCGTCAAACGTGGCGCGACGTTGCAGTGCCGCATCAATATGGGTCAGTTGCAACAGACCAAAAGCGGCGCTGATTTCGTTCATTTTTCCGTTGATGCCACAGGCGACCACCGTGGTTTCATCGACAAACCCAAAGTTACGCAGCTGATCCACCAGACGCTTGGTTTCAAGCGTCGGGCTGATGATGGCGCCGCCTTCAAAGGTGTTGAAAACCTTAGTCGCATGCAGGCTCAAAATACTCATGTCGCCATGACGCAACACGCTGCCCTGCCCATCCTGAACCGCAAAGGCATGAGCCGCGTCATAGATCACCCGCAAGCCATGACGCCGGGCGATTTCCCCAATAGCGGCAACATCGCAGGGCACGCCATAGCAGTGCACCGGCAAAATAGCGCGGGTATGCGGGGTGATCGCCGCCTCAATAGCGGCGGGATCGAGATTGAAGGTCTGCGGATCGATATCGACAAACACCGGCGTTAACCGATTCCATACCAGTGCATGGGCGGTGGCCGCAAAGGTGTAAGGGGTGGTAATGACTTCACCCTCAATGGCCAGAGCTTGCAGCGCAGTCATTAACGCGGTGGTGCCATTGTTGAATAATGATAAATGTTCAACGTTAAGGTAATCCGCAAGAGCCTGTTCAAAGGCCTGGTGAAAAGGCCCCAGATTGGTCAAACGTTTGCTGTCCCAGATATCACGCAAATACGGAATGAAATCATCCAGTTCGGGCAGGAGTGGACTGCTGACATACAGGTCTTTATTCATGAGCGTTGACTTCGAATAAGCGTGCGAATCGGATAAACCGTCAAGCGTAAAACTCCGCCAACGTGTGCCTGTCTACGGGCAAATAACTGACACTCTTATGAACAGCTATAACCGGTCTTTCCGGGCAACTGCAGACCTCGTGCCAACACCAAAATAAAATATAAGCATCTGATTTAAATATAGTTTTAAAGATATCTCGTTACTGCAAAGTGCTAATTACTTCCTCTTTTAACTGCCCCTTTGCCGGGCATGCGGAAATCACGCTTCCTTCAAGTTCAGGGCTGAGCACTCGGATTATAAAACGCGCAAATAAAACTTAAGGCTCATCAATAGTGCGTCGCCTTTGTAGGGTGAGCGGGCACTTATCGCCTGCATTCACCTCAGTGCAACCAAGGATACTGACCATGGCTCTTACCATTCATACCAACTACTCATCGTTGCTGACTCAGACCAACCTGAACAAAACCAACAACGCATTGGCTATTAACCAGCAACGCCTGGGTACTGGCCTGCGAATCAACTCCGCCTCTGACGATGCAGCAGGCTTGCAAATTGCCACTCGCCTTAACGCTCAAACCAAAGGCATGGCTGTGGCCGGTCGTAACGTGAATGACGCATCATCGCTGTTGCAAACCGCCGATGGCGCATTCGGCGAGATGACCGACATCCTGCAACGTATGAAAGACTTGGCCACACAATCTGCCAACGGAACTAACAGCGACGACGATCGTAAAGCCATGCAGGCCGAATACGATGAACTGGGTAAAGAACTCGGCAACATCATGGAGAACACGTCTTACGCGGGCGAGAAGCTGTTCGGCAAGGACGGTGCCACAGGTAAATTCGGTGCCGCTGTCAGCTTCCAGATCGGCGCAACTGCAGCCGAAACACTGACCCTGGACGTCACAGCACAAGCCGCCGCCCTGGGCACCACCTTGGACGGTCTGTCCTCGAACTACACGACTTCGGGTACACCTGGTACTGAAATCAGCACCAGCGGCGCTGCTAATGCTCAGATCGACGTACTGTCCGCAGCCTTGAAAGACGTCGGTGAGTTACGCGGCCAGTTCGGCGCCAACATCAACCGTCTGGCTCATACCGCCAACAACCTGGCCAACATGAAAGACAACACTGAAATGGCCCGAGGACGCATCATGGATGCCGACTTCGCCAGTGAGAGCGCCATGATGAGCAAAAACTCGATGCTGATGCAGTCGGGCATCTCCATGCTCAAGCAAACCGGTCAAATGCCTGGCCTGGTCATGTCATTGCTGGGCTAAAGCCGTCCCCGAACAAGAAAGCGCCCTTGCAATCAAGGGCGTTTTTTTGGAAAAAATCTGATGGTTTACACAAAAAAAAGAAACGTCCTGCATCATTCTTTCGCCCAGCGCTGGAAAATTCTCTGACTTTATCGTAGAGAAGCCTACCCCTATGAACACACTCTCCGCGAACTTGAAGACCGGGCATGGCGAGTGCCTGGCTTTTTTCTGCTCAGCACTTTGCACATTGACCCTGTACAAAAGTGCCAACAGACAAATCATAGACTTGGGGTTTTCCGGCGGCCGACTGCTTGACCGATTGATGCAAGAGCCGGGAGAAATGATTGACCGCGACACCTTGACCGCCTACGCCTGGCCCAATCGTATCGTCGGCCAGGGAAGTCTAAATCAGCAGATCTATACCTTGCGCAAAATTTTAGGCGATGAAAAAGATCGAAAGATCATTCAGACCGTCACGCGGCGCGGCTATCGGTTTAATCCTGACTTCGTTGTGGCCCAGAGCGCGGTCACGCCTCCAGACATTCAAAGCGACAGGGGGCAAACGCTTTCATTACGGTCGGTTTCACGCACTGAAATCCAGCACAAGTGGGCTATCCGGGCAATGGCTACAGCAGGGTTTGTGAGTTACATCCTGATCGCACATCCCAGCCAATTATTTGCCAGCCTGCACATTGTGGGGGATCACACGGTGATGTATGTCGAGACAAAGAAAGACCAACTCAAACACCTTATCAACGTGACGCGCGGCCTCAGCACACGGCTCGTGAGCATGAGCAGCAAGCCGCTGGAGTTGTCAATCGTGACGATCGACGATGAGACCTACCATATTTACTGCTCAGGCCAATCAGGTGCGAACTATATAAGTTTGCAGGATGATCAACTTCACACCATCAGCGACAACCAACTGCGCGAATGCATAGAAGGGGTCACTCAGCCCGTCCATTGACGACCGGCAATGCGCAGCCAAACGGCTGCGCATTGTACCGGGCAGGGCTAATGAGGCTTATCAGTGGGTGTTGGGACGGGCTCTACATAGTCAACGGCACCGGGGGAATAGTGCGCGAAGTTTTCGTTGAACAACTGCTTATAGAGTGTTTCTGCCTGCTCGGTCAGGACCAGCAACTCAATACGCCGGTTAGCCCCGCTCATGGGGTCTTCAGGTCGTAAAGGCATGACATCGGCTTGCGCCGACACCTGCAAAATACCTTGCACCGGTAACCCTGAGTTCACCAGTACACTGCGAGCTTGCAAGGCCCTTTCGCCGGATAGATTCCAGTTATCATAACCGCGTGAATCCCGGTACGGGACGGCATCGGTATGCCCGCTGATAATCAACTTGTTCTGCACCTTGGCCAGCGCTTGCGCCAGCGCAGCCAGCAGGCTGCGAAAGTGCGGGTCAAGCGTCGCGCTGCCTCGCTCGAACATAAATCGCTTGTCATCATCCTTGATCAGAATTCTCAAACCCTGAGGCACTACATGCACTTCGAGATTGGACTTCGAATCAGTGCTCTCAGCCAGCAAGGCCATAAGCCTGGCCAACGCCTGGAGGTCTGCCTCGCTGTCATAACGCTGTACAGCCTCTGAGCGGGAGTCGCTGAGCTGCACGTCTTGACGGCGCGGCACCCAATCAAATTCCGGCAAGCTTTCAAATGCCACAGGCACTGAGCTCAGATCGTCGAACACCCCTGCTCCACCTTCAATCACCGATGATGCCAGCACACCCTTTGCAATGCGCTCCGCGTCGGCTTGCGGCTGAATAACCCACAGCACCATAAACAGCGCCATCATCGCCAGCGCAAAGTCGGCAAAGGCTACTTTCCAAGCACCGCTTTGGTGTTCGTTGTGCCCCCGCTTGCTGCGACGCTTGACAATAATCGGGGTGTGTTTGTCTTCACGCGTCCTCATTGCGTCCGTCCTCAAAACTGGTCACCCACCTTTCCAACATCTGGAAGGCCGGCTTGACGTCCTGCTCAATCAACTTGCGCCCCGCATCCACCGCCAACAGCGTTGGCTTGCCGGCCACATGGGCGACCAGGGTCGTGCGCACGCACTCCAGGGCTGACATCTCGGTTCTGATGCGCTGCGCCATTGCATTGCTCAGCGGCTCCATCATGCAATAACAAAAGAAAATCCCGAGAAACGTACCTACCAATGCTGCTGCCACGTGGGTTCCGATTTCAGCCACCGAGCCACCAATACTGTCCATGGTGATGATGATGCCCATGATTGCCGCCAAGATGCCGAATCCCGGCATGGCTTCGCCCACTTTGTGTAACGAGCGTGAAGGCAGCAGCAAAGCCTCGTGCATGGCGTCGAGTTCCTGCTCAAGAAAACCTTCAAGTTCATGGGCGCTGATTTTTCCCATGGCCATCAACCTGAAATTATCGGCAATAAATGCCATCAGGTTTTTCTCTTGCAAAATCAGCGGGTATTTTGTGAAGAGATCACTCTGATCCGGCTCTTCAATGTGCGCATCAAGCGCTTTAAGCCCACCCATGTCGACAGTTTCGAGCAGTTCATAAAGCAGCATCAGCAACTCTCGCTGAAACGCCTCACCGCGACGGCGAAAGGAGAACACCCCTTTGACCTGCACCCACATCTCAAGCAGCACTTCCTTGGGGTTTCCGATAATCATGCTACCCAGGGCAGCCCCCACCACGATCAGCATTTCCGAGGGCTGCCACAACACGGACATGCTCCCTCCGGCAATCACAAAACCACCCAGCACGCAGCCGATAATGATCAATGCACCTAACAGTTTCTGCACGTTAATTACTCTTGGTTAAGAAGGTTCTGGCCTTATCAATGGCCTGTTTGCTCAGCTGGCACACACGCGCATCACTGATGTCGAGCACCAGACCGATTTCCTTCAGGTTCAGCTCGTGCAAGTAGTAGAGGGTCAATACCAGCCGCTCCCGCTCGTTCAGCTCGTCCAGCGCCTGAATCAACATTCGTTGGTTGCCTACGATTGCCTCGACACTGGCGTCGCCGTTATGAAAGTCCCGGCTGGTGTCCAGCAACAGGGCATCCAGGCTCTCTAGCGCCTCTCCCGCCTCGGCTTGCAAGTACGCCTGAAACTGCGAAGGGCTCAGCCCCGTGGCCTGCAAGGCTTCCTCATCGCGGGGCTGGCGACCCAGTTGGCGCGTCAGGTTGCGCAAAATATCCCGGGTTTTGTGAGCCTGCTGGCGAACTTGCCGCGGGCGCCAATCAAGCCTGCGCAACTCATCAAGAATGGCACCCCGAATTCGCAGCGCTGCAAAGCGTGCAAAGTGCTCATCGGGCACGCCATAGCGACGCAGTCCTTCCAGCAAACCCATCAGGCCAATCTGCTCCATGTCTTCACGATCAAGCACCTGACTGGTTTGCAGAGACAATTGATTGACTATCCGTTTGACCAGCGGAAGGTAGTTCACTATCCAGCGCTGTTCAGCTTCAGGCGCTGTAACTACCGCGCAAGGGTCGCCCGCATCGGGGCCGTAATCAGCCAGACGATCGCTATTCATGTGGGCAATTACTGCACCAGCATCTTGCTGACCAGTACCGACGTGAACGGTATGCCCAGTCCTTTGGCACTGAAACTTTTGCGCAGGTCTTGCTCAAGACGTGATTGCAGATCAGTGAGCGACAACGCACGCAGTTGATTGAGCGGGAGCGTCGACAAGGAGCCAACCACTGCATTGCGCACCAATAGCTCGGCCTGCTTGAATGCGCTCGCGGACTGTTCGGCATCCCCTTGCAAGGCGAGATCGAGCACAAAGTAGTGCTCGCGGTCGTCGCCTCGCAGATTCACGACAATTTTATCTACCGGATAAAACACATAGTTAGCTGGATCCTGAGCAATCGTAGCCTCGCCAACCTTTTGCACCTGCTCAACGTCCGAGGTCTTGTCAGGGCGCAAATACAGATAGCCAAACACGACACTTCCCAACGTGATGACCATGTTCAGCCCTACGATTAACAAAATTACACGTGGCATCCGCATACAGTCTTTCAATCCACTTCGAGTTGAATTTGGGTGTGGCGCAAGCGCCGTATTTTTTGTTACACCGTGACAAGTACGTCACTGCCATACCCTGTGGGTACGATCTCAGGTATCTGCGCTTCATCGATCGCCTGAGCGATGGCGGGTTCAGACTGCTGGCGCGCCTGTTCTCGAGACGACTGCCCTCGTGAATCGCTCGAAACCTGTACGTCAACGTGAAGCAGATTTTGCTGCACTAACTCTTGACGCATGCGCTCACTGGAGTGCGCGAGCAAGCGAGCAACATCGGTCTGGGCGGCCGATATATGCACACTCAAGCGACCGGACTCATGACTGATGAAGATCTCAAGGCTGCCCAACTCCGGTGGATCCAGACGAATCGTGGCTTGCTGAAAGCGCTGCTGAACCTGGATCTCAACGGTTTCACGCAAGGCATTGAGCATCTGCTCACCCCAGCGCGCTTGAGGGGCCACCAGCTTAAGCCCGCGCTCAAGCACAGGCTCTGACAAGGGTGACGCGCCGGTCAGGGCAATCGGCGTCACCGTCGCGTCAGCTCGCTCGGAACTCACTAAACCTGGCTTCGCTATGCCAGCCCACTGGCCCTCAGCGGGTACGGCTGTTACAGCGGTCTTGACGGGCGTGGTCGCCCCCGCTCCTTCACGTGCAGCCGCCAAAACCTGAGGATCGAGCGACAACGCCATGGGTTCACCCTGAGTTGTGCGGTTAAGCGTCAAGGGCGCATCAGGTAATGGCGTCGGCTCGTTTAACCTCTGCAATACGCCGGCATCTACCGCCAGTCGCGTCAATACGCGCGCAGGAGACGGGGGCGGTGCAGACGCTGCGTTTGAGTCGCGGGCCTGCACATTGACCGCTTGCTGGTTGAGCATCATAAGCAGCCATTGCTGTGGGTCCGCCAGCACCTCGACAGCGGGCGCTTGCTCCTCTTGATCTTGTAGCTGCACGGCCTCGGCGGGCATGTCCATCAACGGCAACGGCAACGGCAACTCAAGCTCCGGCGTTTGCGGGGTATAGATCACCTGCACGAGGGCCTCGATTGCACCCTCCACACCCGCGTCAGGCGCAGGTTGCGCCGCCGGCTGGCTGAAACCGCCGAGCAAAGAAAGCGATGCGGACATGGCCTAGTTCACTCCTTGCAGACTGTCTGCCAACGAATAGGCCTGACGCCCTTCTGCATAGTCAGTGTGGTTCGCCAATATCTGGCTCAAACGCGCACACTCGCGGGCGCACGCCTGCAAGGCATGACCGTGCAACGCCTTGAGCGGCGCCAGTTTGTGTCGGGTTTCGTCGTTGAAGGGCTGGGCATCCTGCAAGCGCTCAAGGCAAAGCCGTATCCACCCGTCGACTTCACTGATACGCACCCAGTCCTCCCTGGCCAGGGCTTCGGCGAGCAACCCTTGCAGCTGGGCCAGACGACTAAACTCAGCTGCGGATGGCATTGACACCCTCCCACCCTTCGCGAATCTGCTCGAGCAGGTGCGTTACTTCATCTATTCCGCTGACCGACAACGAAGCACTGACCTCAACCAGACGATGCAGGCAATAGTCATAAACACACGATAGACTGACAATCAACTCCCCACCCTGTTCATGATCGAGGGTGCTGTTGAGTGCGTTGATGATGTTCATGCACTTCTCCAGCGACTGGCCTTTGAGGTCGAAATGCCGGGCTTCAATGTGTCCACGGGCGCGAGACAACTCATCCAGAAGCCCATCGAACAACACCAGCACCAATTCATAAGGAGAAGCGCAAGACACTTGAGTGTCGAGGTCGATTGCGCGGTAGTGGTCATAGCCGTCATTCATTTTTCAGATCATCCGAACATGCTGAAGGTTTGTTCCATCGCCGCCATCACCTGCGCCAACTGGGTGTACTGCTTGAGATAGCGCTGATAGTGATTCTGGTATTTGATTTCCAGATCCTCGTATTTCTCGTCGACACGTTGCAGCAGGTTATTGAGGTTATCCTTGCGCGCCTTCATGGCCCCTGTGCTGCCGCTGGTATAAGTACCGAGCCTTTTATCGAGGGTTTCGAGCAAGTTTCCCGAACCTGAAAAGAGTTTTTCGAAACCTTCCGGGTTTGCATCCAGCATTTTTTCGAAAGCTTTGGTATCCAGCTTGAGCTTGCCGTCCGACCCTGCCAGCACACCAAACTCCATCAACGTAACGCCGCCAAAAGGCGTGCGCAGACCGAGTTGAGCATGGCCTCTATGGCACGGATGCTGGAGTCGCCCGCCAGTGCGCCGCGCTCGCCGTTTTCCCCTCCTGAGCCGGTCAGCTCATCGAAGGTGCTCAACATCGTATTGATCGCAGTGACAAACTCATTGAGCTTGTCATTGGTAGCTGTTTGGTCACGGCTGATATTGACGGTCAGCGGCTCGTCCCCGGCCTCATGCACTTTGCTGAACGTCAGGCTTACGCCTTCGATCATGTCCTTGAAGGTGTTGGAGCTTTGCTGCAGCTTCATCCCGTTGGCGTCTGCCCCTAGGTAGATAATGGCGTCCTGGGCCTTGGACAATTCCTTGGCGGCTCCCAGACTGGCTTCGAGCGGGCTGCCTGCGGCATCTGTGCGCATTTCAATGGCGTACTGCTCGCCTGTTTCTTCGGCGCTCAGCACCATCGTCACTTCACCGCCGCTGCGCACCAGCGTGGCCTTGACGCCCTCGTTATCCGGATGATTATTAATTGCCGAAGCCAGCTCCTCCTGGGACAGAGCGCCATCGCCGTTACTGTCCGCAGCGGCGAGATCGACGGCAAACTCGACGCCGTCCTGCTTGATATACAAGTTGCCCGAGTCGGCGGCATCATCACCCAGCCCGCTGAGCGAGACCTGATGCCGACTGGCCAGTTGCTCGACAAAAAACTGATAGCTGCCCTCTTTGGCGCTGGCACCCACCGTGGCGCTGGCGATGCCTTCAGCGCTGAAAGTAGCCGCATTGATCAGCATGCTTTTGTCGGCGCCCTTGAAGCTTTTAATCGCATTGCCCAAAGCTTTGAGCGCTGTATCCAGGGCGGTGACTGCCTCCAGCTGGGCTTTGTATTTGGTCTCGTTACGCTGGGCCTGCGCCAACTCGCGCTGGACTTCATATTCAGCCAGAAGTTTGGCTTGAGCCTGGATGTAGTCGGTATCAATAGCCATGTACGTGCTCTCCTTGGTTGCTCATCAGCAAAACCAGTGCCAATAGATAACTTGTTGTTTTATATTGATTATTTTTTGTTTTTGTGAAGCGGTACTTCCGGTTTGGACCTAGAGGGATGAAGTTGGCCGGAAAGGGGGTTTCCGCATTGTTCAACTCAGAAGTCAGCAGGGTTTAAAGGCGACATAAAGCGGGGAGTGATTAAGGCCAAGAAGTTTTAAGAGGGGATCAAGGGGAGGATAAATTCGCTTTTAGCTTTTTATTTTAAGAACAATGTCACTGCGGCCACCGAAACAGTGAGGACGACACTGGGCCCCTGCGTAGGCACTCGCGAGCGGGGCGGCAAATCAAGAGCACAAGCAAAACCAGCTCAAAAACGAAGCGAAATATTCATGCTTATCGCGCGGGTGTGCTTCGTGTTTTGCAGCACGCTGGAAATGATTGCCAAACGCTGGGTCAAGCCCCAGCACCCAAAACGCAAAAGCCCCGTCTAACCGACAGGGCTTTTGATCGTGCTTAAGGGTTACAGCCTGGCCTACCTCCCCATCGCCCGTGCCGCGTCAGCGGTGTACTGGTCGGGGGTAAATTTACCCTCGTTGAGAATCGGGCCTTTCTTCGCTTCGTTGGTCATGCCGTAGCCGGTGTATTGACCCGAGTTCAAGTCGATAAAGAACTGCGAACCCGCCTGCCAGGCACTCATGTCCGGGTGGTAGTAATAGTTGATCATGGCGTGCTTCCACAACTGGCCGCGTGCGTCGTAGTTGTCTGCCAGAACCGAGTGCCATGTGTCTTCGTCAAGAAACAGCACACGCTTGCCATACACATGGCGGTAGCCTTCTTTCAGGTCCGCTTCAAGGACCCAGACACGACGCAGTTCATAGCGCATCAAGTCCGGATTGGGATGGTTGGGCGTCAGCATGTCGGCGTATTTGACCGTACCGGCGTTCGCCTTGTAGGCATTGGCCGGGATGTAGACTTCGCGCTTGCCGATCAACTTCCAGTTAAAGCGCTCTGGCGAGCCGTTATACAAACGGTCTTCGTCGACGGTCATGGTGCCGTTGGTGCCGATCATCGGCTGGTCATACCCGTAACCCGGCAATTGGCGCACGCGCCGGGTTGAAGGGCTGTAGGTCCAGGCCTGACGTTGATCGGTGGAGAAGTTGTAGGGTTCGTGAGCGATGTTCAACGTACCGTTGTCACGCGCAGGCTTGAGGGTCTGGTTGTTGCTCATCGACTGAATCTTGCCCGAAGTCTGGGGCTCAACCACCGGCGAGTTGGCCTGGGACAAGTTACGGGCAAAGGCACGGCCCCAGCCAATGCTACCGTTAGGCAAGACCGAGGCCAAATCGCTGGTTTTTTCTTCGGTCCAGGCACGGGCTGGCAGTTGGTGGTTCCACAGTACTTCCATGCCGGTTTTCGGAATTGGGAACGGGACTTGCCCCAACCCCTCGAAGCCCATGCCATCGTTCACCAGCTTAGCGTTCAAGGCGTTGCTCATGACCCGCTTGCACACATAATCCGGGTAGCGGTAATCACGGTGGCCGGGGTAGATATTCATCTTGTAGGTGGTCGGATAACGCTTGAGCAGCGCTTTTTGGCCTTCGGTGAGCTTGTCGGCGTATTGATCCATGTTCTGCGCCGTGATCACCAAAATCGGTTTTTCAGCGGCATAGGGATCAATCGGCTGGTCGCCGGAAAATTTGACGTGATTCCAACCCGGCACTTCCCCCAGGTATTTGCCGGTGTAAGGCGGGATAGTACCCGCCGCGTTGCCGGCCTGTTCGGCCCCCACACAGGTCAGCTCTTTACCCAGTTTGGCCGCTTCGGCGGGCGATACCTGAGCGAATGCCGACCCTATGGCGAGGCCATTGACGGCCAGGGTGGCTGCGAGCACTACGCCTGTTCTTGTTATTTTCATGTATTGCCTCCTACGCGAATAAGGCTTGCTGGGTATGGGTCCATTCTTCGCCATCCACCGGCGAGCACATCGTCCACAAAGACTAATCAGGCCGTTACCAGCACTTCTTTGAGCAATCCTTTGAGCAGCTTGCCCGACGCATTGCGAGCAAATGGGGTGTGTTGCACATGGATCTGTGCCGGCACTTTGTAGCTCGCCAGACGCTGGGCAAAATACCCGCGCACGGCTTCGCTGTCGGGGCAGTCGCCCGCATGGCCGCGCACCACCACAAACACCACCTCGCCCAGTACATCGTCCGGCACGGCAAAGGCGGCGGCTTCAATCACGCCGGGCATTTCACACGCACAGGATTCAATCTCGGCTGCGGAAATTTTCTCGCCGCCACGGTTGATCAAATCCTTGGCGCGGTCAGTGATATAGAGAAAACCTTCGTCATCCAGATGGCCAATATCGCCGGTGTCGAGCCAGCCATCACTCAAGGTCCGGGCACTGGCTTCAGGCAGATTCCAGTAGGCAGTCATCAAGGTCGGCGAGCGCACCCAAATCAGCCCGCTGACGCCCGTAGGCATTGGCCGCTGCGGGTTATCGCCAATGCGCACATCGACAATCGGCAAGGGCCAGCCAGCCGACGCAGGCTTATAGATGAACTGATCACCACCAATGGCCGCGCAGATACCGTTGCTTTCGGTCAGACCGTAGCCACTGCCACCGACGGCCTCGGGTTTGCGTTGGGTCAAGTGCGCCAACAGGCTGGCCGAGGGTGCCGCCCCGCCCAGACCCAAGCCGTACAGACTCTGGGTATCGGCACTGCCGAAGCGTGGCGAGGTCAGCAGTTGCTGCATCATCACCGGGGCACCATTGAACTGGGTGCAGTGTTCGTCGCGGATCAGGTCGAAGGCTTTGTTCACGTCCCACTTGTACATCAGCACCAGCCGTCGACCGCCACGCAGGGCCAGCAGGAACTGGGCGTGCAGCCCACTGACATGAAACAGCGGCACCGCCATCAGGGTGGTCGGGGCAAAGCCGCTGTTGATGACGACACTGATGCGCTCAGGTGAGCTAACCGCGCAGAAAACGCCTTGAAACTCCAGCGCAACCAGAGCTTGACACACCGCACCATGGGTCGACAGCACGCCCTTGGCCAAGCTGGTAGTGCCCGAGGTGTATAGGATCATCGCCGGGTCATCAGCTTTGACGCTCGGCACCGGCGCATCCCGCAACGGCTCAGCCAGCAGCTCTTCCAGACGCTGGCAATGCTCGTCGCGAGGCTGGTTGGGGTCCATGCCCACCACCACCGTCGCCAAACCGTGTTCGCGCAGGTCATCCTTGAGCAGTTGCAGGCGCGGCTCGTCGCACAGCAAGAGGTGCGCACCGCTGTCCTGCAACCCATGGAACAATTCGTCGCGCAGGCCCCAGCTGTTCAAAGGCACACACACACCAGCGCAACGCTGGATTGCGGCAAACGCCACCAGCCAGGCCGGTTGGTTACGCATGGCAATCGCCACACGATCGCCCTTGCGCACTCCAAAGCGGTGCACCAGCTGGCCCGCCAGACGATCGACCTGATCAAAAAACTGGGTGAAGGTCAGGCGTTGTTGCTCCCACACCAGAAATTCGCGATCCGCGTGAACCCGGCCAGTGTCAATTGCAGCCCAGACGCTTTCAGCGCTATGACGAAAGTGCCTGGGGCCACCAGCCACAGGCGTCAGCACTTCATAAGGCGACCCGGGACCAATCAGTTGATCCCAGGCGTTCTGCCATTGTTCAAGTTTCATCTTGTTAGTCTCCGGGCTTGAACCCCTGCACACCGGTTCAAGCGAGTGCGCCATAACGCTCGCAGTGATAATCGGCATCCCCCAGGCAAGCCTGTGCCACACGAATGCGCTTGAGAAACAAACCGACATCCAGTTCGTCAGTGACACCAATACCGCCGTGCATTTGCACCGCTTCATTGGCCACCTTGACGGCCATCAGCCCGGCCTTCCATTTGGCCAGGCTCACCAGTCGTTGACGCTCCACCTCGCTCAAAGCGCTATCGTCCAGCGCAGCCAAACCGGCGATCACTGCGCTGCGTGCCAGTGCCAGCTCCACATAGAGCTGGGCCGACCGATGTTGCAGGGACTGAAAGGAGCCAATGGCGACGTCGAACTGCACGCGGGTTTTCAGGTAATCGAGGGTCAACGCGAAGAGTTTTTCAGCCATGCCCAGCATCTCGGCCGCCAGGCACACACGGCCGCGATCC
Organism: Pseudomonas helleri; assembly: GCF_009600315.1. GTDB lineage: Bacteria > Pseudomonadota > Gammaproteobacteria > Pseudomonadales > Pseudomonadaceae > Aquipseudomonas > Aquipseudomonas helleri_A. The sequence continues at coordinate 15,949 of NZ_WIWC01000012.1, forward strand.
AGTGCGATGGTTAACGCCGCACCGGCCGACCCCAGATCACCCAGCAAGGCATCTGGCCCAACTTGCACCTGCTCCAGTTGCACGTGCGCGTGGTTACGCGAGTCAATCAGCGACAAGGGTTCAACCCTTAAACCCTGCGCACCGGCGGGCACCAGAAACAGGCTGACGCCTTGCTGTGCATTACCTGCAGCCACGAGGTAGCCATCAGCCCCTACCCCGTCGATCACGAAGGTTTTTTGCCCGTTCAGACAAAACCCCTGCGCATTGGCCACGGCTTGCACCGCCAGCTGCGCGGGGTTGTGCCGTGGGCGCTCGTCCAGTGCCAGCGCCAGACGCTGCTCGCCGCTGATGGTGGCCGACAACCAGCGATCCTGCTGTTGCGCATTGCCTTGCAGGTGCAACAAAGAACCGCACAGCACCACGCTTGATAGCAAGGGTGACGCACTTAGGTTGCTGCCGATGGATTCAAAAATCGGGCCCAGGCCCATGCAGCCGAAATCCAGACCGCCGAGGTTTTCCGGGAACGGAATTGCACTCCAGCCCAGAGCTACAGCCTCTTGCCACAGTTGGCTGTCGAAGCCGAGTTGACTGCTCTCGTCGCGCAAGGCGCGCTGACGGGACACGGGACTGCGCGCCGCCAGAAACTCGCGGGCGCTGTCGGCCAACAGCCGATGATCTTCGCTATAAAGCAGGTTCATGGTCTGGATCCTTACTTGACTTCAGGCAGGCCCAAGACCCGCTTGGCGATCACATTGAGCTGAATTTCCGACGCACCGCCAGAAATCGTCAGGGCAAAACTGTTTAACCAACCGCGGGTAATCGCCTGTTCCTGAGGACTGAACGCAGCCTTGTCCCAGCCCAGCGCATTGACCCCCATGACATCCAGCAGCACCTCGAACTTTTCGCGTTCCTGTTCGGTGTGCACCAGTTTCATGATCGACATCAATCCGCTGACGTCTTGCCCGGCACGGGCTTCTTCACCCATGCGTTGCACCGTCAGGTTGTAGCTGTGCTCGTTCATCGTGCAGGCCACCGCCCTCGCCGCCACCGCCGACTCGCTTAATCCGCTGGGTTCAGGCAGGTACTCCTGCACCAGCGCCCGCAGGTTGAAATGCGTCGGCAAGCTGAACTCGCCGAACTTGGACATGGCTTTGCGCTCATGCTGCAACAAGCGTTTGGCCAGGTTCCAGCCGCCGTGCAAAGGCCCAATCAACTGGCTTTTGGGCACTTTCACGGCGTCAAAAAACACCTGACAAAACGCCGATTTACCGCTGATCAAATCAATTGGCGCAACACTCACACCGGGGCTTTTCATGTCCAGCACAATCAGGCTGATGCCCGCGTGTTTACTGGCGCTGCCATCGGTTCTGACCAGTGCATACATCCAGTCCGACTTGTCGCCGTAGGAGGTCCAGATCTTGCTGCCATCCACCACAAAGTGATCGCCCTCATCGCGGGCAGTGGTTTTCAGGCTGGCCAGATCAGAACCGGCATTAGGCTCGGAAAACCCTTGGCACCAACGCACTTCGCCACGGGTCATGGGGGTTAACAGGCTGAGTTTCTGCTCTTCAGTGCCGAACTCCAGCAACACGGGGCCCAACATCCAGATCCCCAGGTTGATTTGCGGCGGGCGGCATTTAAGACGGCGTAGCTCGCTTTCCAGAACGGCGTTGTATTCCGGACTCAGGCCGCCACCGCCGTAGGCTTGCGGCCAGTCGGGGCAGAACCAGCCTTTGTCACGCATGCGCTCGAACCATAGCTGAGCGTCAGCATCGGGGAACTCGACATCACGGGCTCCCCACACCATCTCCCCTTCAGGAATGGCTTTGCGCTGGGACGGCGGGCAATTGGCCTCAAGCCAGCTACGGGTCTGCTCTCTGAACTGTTCAATCGCGCTCATGTCATTACCTCTGATGAATTCGTAGCAGCTGTCGAGTTTTGCGAGGCTGCGTTCGGGGACGAAGTCCTCGTAAATCCTGACTTTTCGGTATGCCTGACACACCGTATTGCCTCTGTTTACGACTGCTGAGCAGTCGGACGCGGCCTCGTTCTACTCGACCGCTGCTACGGGGCGAATGGGGGGGCGTTCAACGCTGAGTGCGCGGCATACCCAAACCAAACTGGGCAATCAGCTCGCGCTGGATCTCGTTGGTGCCACCGCCAAAGGTCAGAGTCACAGAGGCACGCACTTCGTACTCCAGATCGCCTTGCATCAACGCCGCAGGCGAACCGCTGCGTACCAGCCCGTTGGCGCCGACGATGTTGCTCAGCACGCGCAGAATCTCGATGCCCGATTCCGAGCCATAGACCTTGGTGGTCGACGCCAGAGCCACATCCATGCGGTCATGCTCCAGGTCGGCAGCGATGCGCAGGTTGATCAGGCGCATCGCTTCGAGTCGGGCATAACACTGCGCCAACCCGGCCCGCACCCAGGCTTTGTCGGTCGCTTTAACGCCGTTTTCATCGGCCTCCCGGGACCACATCAAAACCCGGCGAAACAACCCCACCACTTTGTCGGACCAGGCACCCAGCCCCAGACGCTCATGGTTCAGTTGCGCGGTGATCAGCTTCCAGCCGCCGTGCAACTCACCCACCAACATGTCGTGGGGCACCCGCACGTTGTCGTAATAAGTCGCCGCCGTCGGATTGCTGGTGGTGGGGATGACGGTGCTGGAGAAACCTTCTGCGCGCGTGTCCACAATCAGGATCGACACGCCCTTGTGCCGTGGCCGTTCCGGGTCGGTACGCGCGGCCAGCCAGATGTAATCGGCCGACTCGGCACCCGAGGTCCAGAGTTTGTTGCCATTCACCACGAAGGTGTCGCCCTCAAGCCGGGCGGTGGTTTTCAGTACCGCCAGATCGCTGCCCGCATCCGGCTCTGAATAACCGATGGCGAAAATTATTTCACCTGCCGCAATGCCCGGCAGAAATTTGGCTTTTTGTGCCTCGGTGCCGTGGGCCATCAAGGCCGGGCCCACAGTGCTGATGGTCACAAACGGCAGCGGCGCCCCAGCAATATTGGCCTCTTCAAAGAAGATAAACTGCTCGGTCGGGCCGTAACCCTGACCGCCATGTTCCTTGGGCCAGCCCACGGCCAGCCAGCCGTCACGGCCCATCTGGCGGATGGTGTTACGGTACAGTTCGCCGCCTTCCTTGCCGCGCAATTGCTCACGCAGCTCAGGCGTCATCAGGTTTTGGAAGTAATCGCGCACTTTATGGCGCAGGGCGTGTTGCGCGGGCGTGAGGTCGACGTACATGTCAGGCTGCTCCCAAAATCAGACCGCTGGTGGGTACGCCCGTACCGGCCGTGACCAGTACGTTTTCAACACTGTCCACTTGATTGACAGCACTGCCACGCACTTGCCGTACCGCTTCCGCCACGCCGTTCATGCCGTGGATATAGGCCTCGCCCAACTGCCCGCCGTGGGTGTTGATCGGGAATTTGCCGCCACGGGCATGGTGCCCCGCGCGAATAAATTCCTTGGCTTCGCCCCGCTCGCACAAGCCGAACTCTTCCAGCTGAGGCAATACAAACGGGGTGAAATGGTCGTAAATCACCGCTGTCTGCAAGGCCTCTGGGCCAAGGCCTGACTGGCGATACAACTCTTTGGCCACCACGCCCATCTCCGGCAACCCGGTGATGTCATCGCGGTAGAACGAGGTCATGATTTGCTGGCCAGAGGTAATCCCCTGAGAACCGGCCTTGATCATCACCGGCTTTTGGCGCAAGTCTTTGGCGCGCTCGGCCGAGGTAATCACCATCGCCACTGCGCCATCCGATTCCTGGCAGCAGTCCAGCAAGTGCAGCGGCTCACAGATCCAGCGTGACGCCTGATGTTCTTCCAGCGTGATTGGCTTGCCATAAAAAAACGCCGCCGGGTTGGTCGCGGCAAAATCACGGACGGCCACGGCCACGCGGCCAAAATCTTCTGAGGTCGCGCCATAGGTGTGCATGTAACGCTGGGCAAACATACCGACCCACGACGCGGGTGTATGCAAGCCGTGGGGCATGTACCAGCCATAGTTGACGTTTTCAAAAATCGGCGTGGACGCAAAACCGTAACTGCCGCTGCCGAAGCGATACCACGAACGCTCGTTCATGGCGCGATACACCACCACCACCTTGGCCACACCGGTGGCGACGGCCATCGCGGCATGCATGATCGGCGCACAGGCGGCTCCACCGCCGTGGGGCACCTGGGAGAAGAACTTGACGTCTTTGCAACCCAGCAGGCGGGCAATTTCGTATTCCGGAACCTTGTCCACGGAGTACGAGCTGAACCCTTCCACTTCACTGGGATCAATACCGGCGTCTTTAAGCGCAGCCAATGTGGCTTCCATGGCCAGACGCAGCTCGGTGCGGCCAGAGTTCTTGGAAAATTCAGTGGCGCCCAAACCGACAATGGCTGCGCTACCGGAAAGTGACGATTGCGTCATGAGTGCTGTCTCCCGCTATCAAGGCAGAACCAGCGCGACCGTACCGGTCACGTGGTTGCCCATGGAATTTTTGCCGCTGAGGGTGATTTCCACCGTGCGGGTGGCGGCATCCTGGCCCGTTACGGCGCCGTTGAAGGTCATGCAATCGCCGGGGTAATTGGGTGCGCCAAGCTTGATTTTCAGCGACGCAAAACGCGCTGCCGGGCCGGCCCACTCTTCGACATAGCGTTGCACCAGACCGTTGGTGGTCAGGATGTTCATAAAGATATGCGGTGACCCCAGCGCTTGCGCGGCGTGGAGGTCATGGTGGCCGGGGAAATAGTCGCGGGTCGCAATCGCGCCGCCCGTGACCAGCCCCACGGTAATCGGGATCGCCAGAGGCGGCAGTGCTTCGCCGGGGCGCACGTCATCAAAGCGCTTGGTGTTCTTCAAGGTCATATTTCCATCCCAGCTTGTCGTTATGGCTCAGCCAATCGCCGAGGCGTTCAAGGCTTGCTGCCGATCCGCCCAGGGCACTGCCCAGCGCGCGGCTCCAGTAGAGAAAACGGTGCATCGGGTAGGTCAGGTCGACGCCGATACCGCCATGTACGTGCTGAGCGTTATGCCCGATCAGATGGCCCGCTTCACAGGCCTGCCAAGCGGTGGCCAGCGCTTCGCTCGGCGCAGGCAAACCGGCGTCAAGGCGGTAGCACAATTGCCACAGGCAACTGCGCAACGCTTCGAGAGCGATATGGGCGTTGGCCATGCTCATTTGCACCGCTTGAAAACTGCCTATGCTGCGGTCGAACTGGCGGCGGTCGGTGACGTACGCCACCGTGCGGCTGATTTGTTCGGCGCTGACGCCCAACTGCAAGGCCGCCAATGCTGCCGTGCTGCGCGGCTCCAGCCAGTCCAGAGCGGCCACCGGGAGCAATTGCTGCGCGGTGATGGACAGCCCGTCAATCTGCAAATCGGCGATCGCTTCGCCGTGGGTCATACGCCCCGGCACATGGGTGATTCCCTGTGCAGCCAGTTCAACAAACGCCAGACGCGGCTGGCCTTCAACGCTGACCAACAGCACAGCAGCCTGAGACTGTTCAGCCAGCGCCAAAGCGCTAACCCGGCCACTCAGGCGCCATCCGCCTGCCACCGGCTGCGCGTGCAGCGTCATCCCGTGTGCCGTGTTCAGCCCGCTCAGGTCCAGGGTCAGCAAGGTACGTCCCGCCGCCGCCTCAACCGCCCAGGCGTGCAGGGCCGAGTCCGCGAACTGGGCCAAGGTTGCGGCTGCCAATTGATGGCGCCACAACGGCACTTGCCCCAGTGCTCGCCCTTGCGCCTCCAGAACGCACATCAACTCGGTCATTCCAAGCCCGCTGCCGCCCTGATTTTCCGGGATGGCCAAGGCCTGCAAACCGGTCTCTACGCACAGTTGCCACAACGGCTCCATATAGGCGTCATCGCGGGCATCGAACTGGCGCAAGCGGTCATCGGTGCAATAGTCGGCAAACACGCTTTGCGCCATTTCGGCAATCGCGCGCTGATCTTCGGTCAATTCAAAATCCATGCTAAGCCCCCTGCCCGGCGACCGGCCGGAACATCGGCAAGGTCATTTCACCGTCGAAGGTCTGGAACTCCAGTTGCAAGGCCTGGCCGATACGCAGGTCCTCACGGGTTACACCCGCCAGCCCCGCCACCAGACGCACACCCTCCTCAAGTTCGATCAAACCAATGGGGTTGGGATGATCGAACGGCGCGACTTCGGGGTAATGCATGATCACAAAGGAATACAGGCTGGCGCGGCCACTGGCCTCAACGCTGTCCCAATCAAAGGAGTGACACTCGATACACACCGGCGCAGGAGGATGGCGCAGGGTCTGGCATTGGGTGCAGCGCTGAATCAGCAACTTGCCCGCATCGCACCCTTCCCAGAAAAACCGTGTGTCATCGCTCATGCCCGGTTTAGGACGCTTGATCACCGGCGCGGGCTCAGCCTTGGCTGGCTCGGCCTTGACACTGTGATCCGTGGCCGGGCGGAACTTGAAGACGCGAAACAACAACTCGCCCACCGCCTCGTCGCCGCTTTTGTGCTCGACGAAATAACTCATCACCAAGGTGACAAAAAAACCGGTGCCCAGCCCCGTGGTTTTCTCGTCGCCCACGGCGTCCAGACGCGTCGTGTAATAGAGCTTTTCGCCCGGACGCAGGTTGCGGTTGAAGGTCAGCTCGGAGTTGACCGCCACCACGGACGGATAGCCGTAGCCCTCGATCAGCTTGAGCACTTCATACGGGTTTTCGGTGGTCGAGCCCGGCGGGTAATTGTTGGCATGCAAGCCTTCCATGCACCACACCTGCAACATCGCCGCGGGTGCCACCAGTCCATCCTGCTCACTGTTGGCAGCCGTGGTCGGGTCGGTGTACAGCGGGTTGTCGACGCCCATGATCTCGCACCATTGGCGAATCATCGGGGCGTTGACCTCGTCCCAGGCGTAGACGCGACCATAGTCACGCCCCACCAGGGCGCGCACGTCGGTTAGCAATTGAGAATCAGCCACGTTCGTCTCCTGCGTGTAGAGAACGGCAACCCACTGGTCGCCGCTAAAGGTCGATCAGTGCGCTGCGCTCTGCGCGGCACCCAGAAAAGCTGGACGTTCACCGCCGCCGTGCAACAACAGATTGCAGCCACTGGCATAACCGGCCAGGGGCGAAGCGATAAACAGGCAGGCGTTGCCAATGTCTTCGGGCACGGCCATGCGCCCGGCGGGAATCCCGGCACTGACCGCAGCAATGCCGTGTTCATCGCCGTAGTGCAGGTGCGATTGCTCAGTGCGAACCAGTCCCGGACTGACCGCGACCACCCGCACCTTGGGCGCCCATTCCACCGCCAGCGACTGCACAAGGGCCAGCACACCGGCCTTGGCTGCGCCATACGCTGCGGTGCCGGGCGATGCGCGCAAGGCGCTGATACTGCCGATAAACACAATGCAACCGCCGCTGGCCTGTTGTTGCATCAAGGCGTTGGCCTGCTGCGCGACATTCAGGGGGGCGATCAGATTGAGACGGATAATGCCTTCATGAAAGCGCGGCGAAGCACTGGCGGCCTCGGCCGCCGGGCTGCCACCGGCGTTGTTGATGACCACATCGAGGCGGCCGAAATCGGCGCGAATACCGTCAAACAACGCCTTGAGCGAATCCACATCGCGCACGTCACAAGCCATGAAAATGGCCTGCGCGGTGCCGCCCCGAGGCAACACCTCGGGTGCTGTCCTGCCGCACACAATCACCTGCGCGCCGGCCTGGAGAAAACTGCTGGCGATCCCGGCCCCGATGCCTTTAGTACCGCCGGTGACCAGCACCACCTTACCGCTGTAGTCCAGCCCTGAGAGTTGGCCCATGACACGCTCCTCTTCTACTGATAGAGCCACTCTAGGGGCTACGTTGAGGGTGCTCGTCGTCTGAACGGACGATGAAGCGCGCCCGCGTGAAGGCAACACTCCCCTGCAGGCTGTTTTGACAGCGCCCTGCTCAATGAGGAACCCCATGTCTGACCCAACTGCTGCGCCGGTATTGCTGGAATTTCCGGCCCAGGGCGTGGCCCTGCTGCGCCTCAATCGTCCGCACGCCACCAATGCCCTGAGCCTTGAACTGCAAGCCTTGCTCTCGCGTTACTTCACAGAACTGGCCGAAAACCCCGAAGTGCGCTGCATCCTGCTGACCGGAGGGGACAGCGTGTTTGCCGCGGGCGGCGACATCAACAGCATGGCCGGCGTGGGGCCGATCGATATTTACCAACGCCATACCGAACGGGTCTGGGCGCCGATCCAGCACTGCCCCAAGCCGGTGATTGCGGCGGTCTGTGGTTATGCCTACGGCGGCGGCTGCGAATTGGCCATGCTGGCGGACATTATCGTGGCGGGTACCAGCGCCAAATTTTGCCAGCCAGAAATCCGCATCGGCATCATGCCCGGCATTGGCGGCACCCAACGTTTAGTGAGGGCAGTGGGCAAAGCGAAAGCCATGCGCATGGCCTTGACCGGGCAACCGATTACCGCTGAAGAGGCCTGGATTTCCGGGTTGGTCAGCGACGTGGTCGAAGATGCCCAGGTACAGGCCCATGCGTTGAAATTGGCAACATTGATCGCCGCCATGCCGCCCTTGGCCGCCGAACAGATCAAGGAAGTGATATTGGCTGGCGTCGATGCCCCGCTGGAGACTGGCCTGGCTCTGGAACGCAAAGCCAATGCGCTGTTGTTTGCCTCGCGGGATCAGAAGGAAGGAATGCAGGCGTTTATAGAAAAGCGTACGCCGCGATTTGAAGGTCACTGAGTCGCCTTATACTTCCGGCCGAGATTACCGTTGGATAACGACGGTATGCCGCCGCTGTGAAAACAAGTGCATACCCCTCAATACACTTTAAATAAACAACTTACTCATTCAATCAATAAGAAAAGTCTGAAGTTTAAAAAATACTAATCTAAATCGAAGTTGCACTTCGCGACCCTCTCGCTTCAATCAATAGGAAAATTCTGAACTTTTAAAAATAAATACCTGTAGGACACTTCCCAAATTTGGGCTTGGCGCTGGTTTTATATTTCAGAGCAAGCCACTATCTCCGACATTAAAAAGCGATATTCACAAACAACAACGCCTGCCTTCTATAACGCAGTGCGCCTCGTGTGTTTGTTAGGCTCTGTACGAAATGTATCTGCGCTCGGTTATGCGGCGTTGAAAACAGGCCCGGAATGCTCATTAACAACACGTTAAGTCGTGCGCGACCCCGACCGTTCCTCGCCTGTTTTCGCCTTGCCTAACCTTCGCTCGAAAACATTTCGTACAGACCCTAATTGCTTTAACACCCATTTATCGCCCAATCCGCCGTGCCATGGCTTTAGTTTATGCCCTGTACGTCGCCTAAGAGTCTTGAATGAACCTGCCTGTTTTTTTCGACCACAGTCGCCACTCAATCGATGTGCATGGGCTTGCCACCCGGCTGGATGTACTGACCTTTGAGGGCGAAGAGTGCCTGAGCCAACCCTTCACCTACCGCGTGGAGTTCACCAGCACCGACGGCGATATTGCGGTCGATCAGATGCTGGGACGCGACGCGCGTTTTTGCCTGCATGGCCCACCGCCTGGCCCGGCGCTACCGGGGTTCAGCAAGCCAGAAGTCAATGCGCTGCGCACCCTGTACGGTGTGGTTACGGCCTTCAAACGACTGTCTGCCTCCCTTGACGAAGCCCGCTACGAACTCACCCTTGAGCCGCGATTGGCCCTGCTCGGCCGTGGCAAACAGTTTCGGATCTACCAGCATCAATCGGTGCCGGAGATTGTCGAGAGCATTCTGCGCAGCCGTCACGACTTCAGAGGCCAGGATTTTCTATTTGATCTGAAGCGCGAATACCCCAGGCGCGAACAGGTCATGCAGTACGACGAGAGCGACCTGGCGTTTATCGCCCGCCTGCTGGCCGAGGTGGGCATCTGGTACCGCTTCACCAGCGATGATCGGCTGCGCATCGACGTGGTGGAGTTTCACGACGATCAGCGCAACTACCAGTTCAATGTTGAACTGCCGTACTACCCACAATCCGGGCTGAGCAGCAGCGGGGAAGACGGCGTCTGGCACCTTCAATCGAGCCATCAGGTGGTGGAAAAAAACATCAACATCCGCGCCTACCACCACCGTGACGCCAGGGCCTGGCTCGATGGCGAGGTTGACCAGACCCGCGGCGCCAAAGGCACCTACGGCGAGGCTTACCACTACGCCGAACCCTACACCGTGCGGGGCGATACGCTGGCACAGGACGAAGACCTGCAAAGCGAAAGCGGCTATTTCTACGCCCGTTTGCGTCACGAGCGCTACCTGAATGGCCAGACCCAACTCAGCGGCATCAGCAGCAGCGCGACGCTGGCCCCCGCTCAAGTCCTGAAAATCACAGGCGGCGCGCCGCAGGCCTTTGCGCCGAGGGCGGTGATCACCCGCATCATCACCCGCGCGGCCCGTGATAGCAGCCTTGTCGTCACCTTCGAGGCCATTCCCTATGCAGAAACCGTGTGCTTTCGTCCACCACTGCTGGCCAAACCGCAAATCGCCGGCACCGTCCCGGCCCGCGTCACCAGCCCGGATGCCAACTATCTCTACGCCGACTTAGACGAGGAAGGCCGCTATCGGGTGAGCTTCCTGTTCGACCGCGACACCTGGAAGCCGGGCCAGGAAAGCATGTGGCTGCGTTTGGCGCGGCCTTACGCCGGTGACACCCACGGCCTGCACTTGCCGCTGGTCCAAGGCACCGAAGTGGCAGTGGCGTTCGAGCAAGGCGACCCGGATCGCCCCTACATCGCCCATGCCCTGCACGACAGTGAGCACCCGGACCACGTGACCATGCGCAACGAGCGGCGCAACGTGCTGCGCACCCCGACCAACAACAAACTGCGCATGGACGATACCCGCGGCCAGGAACACATCAAGCTCAGCACTGAACACAGTGGCAAGAGCCAGCTCAACCTTGGGCATCTGGTCGACGGCAAGCGCCAACCTCGGGGTCAGGGCGCGGAGCTGCGTACTGATGGCCACGGGGCCATTCGGGCGGGCAGCGGCATGTTTATCAGTGCCGACACCCAGCCCAGGGCGCAAGGTCAAATGCTCGAAATGAGTGCCGCCACGAGCCGTTTGCAACAGGCAGGCGACCAGCTTGAGTCACTCTCTAAAGATGCGCAGACAGCCAACGCCGATCCGGCTGATGTGCAGGCACAACTCTCGCTTATGCGCGAACAACTCGACCAGCTCAAGGCATCGGTTTTATTACTGAGCGCGCCCCAAGGTATTGCACTCACCAGCGGCAACCACCTGCAACTGGCGGCGCAAAACAACCTGATGCTCAACGCCGGAGGCCAAGCCGACATCAGCGTGGTCAAGCGCCTGTTTATGGGTGTGGGCCAAGGCTTGAGCCTGTTTGTGCGCAAGCTGGGCATCAAGCTGATTGCCAACCAAGGCGCGGTGAGCATTCAGGCGCAAAACGACACCCTGCAACTGATGGCCCGCCATGGTCTGGAGATCACCAGCACCGAAAACGAAATCCACATCACCGCCAAAAAGAAAATCATCCTCAATGCTGGCGGCAGCTACATCACCCTCGACCCGAACGGTATCGAGTCGGGGACGCTGGGGGACTACGGCGTCAAGTCGGGGCATTTCGATTACAGCGGCCCGGCCAGTATGTCGGCGGCTCACCCGGATTATCCGCAAAGCCAATCCAAAGAAACACTTCGGCTCAACGTGTTACAAGCGCCGAATGCCCCGGCTGGCGGCTGGGCGGGCATGCCTTACACACTTTATGCAGACGGCCTGGCGCTTAAAAAAGGCGTGCTGGATAACACGGGCTATCTGTTGATTGAGCATCAAGTCATCACCCGTCAATACCAGTTGGCAATGGCTAATGGCGTGAATTATCAAATACCGATACCCACTGATTACCGCAATGCCGAACACGGGCCATTGGCCAATCGTGGACTGCATAACCACACCTCGAACAGCCACGATGAGATTAGCCAGCCCTCCTCTCACAAGGAGCACCGCACCCTGTACGCAGCTGCGATTGATAAGAACCAGACGCCAGGTGAAGCCCAATGACCTACCCCGACATCGTGACCCCGGTCGCCCTGCAACGCACCAACGAGGCCACGTGCACCTTGCCCTGGTATGTGCAGAACAGTGAATACCCCCCGGCCCTGGCCACGTATCAGCCTCTGGTCAACGGCGAAGAAACCTTCAAGGCTGTGCATCTGGCCATCGAGAAAGCCACCAAAACCGTCGACATCATCTGCTGGGGGTTTCAGCCCTCGATGTACTTTATTCGGGATGGCAAAAACCAGGTGTGCATCGGTGACTTGCTCAGGGCCAAAGCCCGTGAAGGCGTGCGAGTGCGTGTGCTGGGGTGGGAGATGCCGTTAAATCTGGCCGGTTTTGCTGGCGAGGCCAACCTGCCTGGCAAGGGCAACGTAAGGCTCAAGGACCGCGAACTGCAGCACTCCACGCCAAAGCAATACGCCCTTGACCGGGAATGGTTTGCCGAATGTGCCGTCGCCGACGACAAGGCCCTGTTGCAGGCCACACACAACCTGCCAGTGTTTGTCAGCCGGGGGTTCAGTTGGGCTGAAAGGGCCGAGATTGCCAAGCAGGTGAAATCCAACAGCCTCGACCCGTTGATCAGTACCCGGATGCATCAAACCTTGAAGTTGAGCGCAACCCATCACCAAAAAAGCGTGCTCGTCGATTACGAATGTGTAGACACCGCCGTGGGTTTTGTCATGGGCCACAACATGCTCGACGAGTATTGGGACAGCGATGCCCATTCAGCGTTGAACCGCAAGGAAGGCAGCAAACCCGCGCCCAATGCCGGCCCTCGGGGTGATACACCGCGTCAGGATATTTCCAGTCAGATCAGCGGACCGATTCTGGAACACCTGCACCATAACTTTGCCTCGGCCTGGCTCAAGGAAACCGGTGAAGACCTGCTTCACACCCGTCAGGCCAAGGTGATCGGCCCACAACTGCAATGCACGCCTGGGGCCAACGTACAGCTGGCCCAACTTTTACGCACACAGGCTCAGAAAGGCATTCGCGATATTGAAAAGCTTTACCTGAAAGCAGTGAACAACGCCACGCAGTTTATCTACATCGAAAACCAGTACTTTCGTTGGCCGCCGCTGGCTGAAGCCATCAAAAAAGCAGCGGCCAGCCAGACCCGAGCCGGGCGTGATCCGGGCCTGCATGGCGCTTTGCATTTGTTTGTCATAACCAATGCCACCAACGACGGCATCGGCGCCGGCACGGTGAATACCCAGCGGATGCTCGAAAGTCTTGGGCGCGCCGAGACCATTCCCGAAGTGACCAAACTGCAACGCGTTGAAGCACTCAGAGCCGCAGCCAAGTCTCAATCCGACCCGCGCGACCGCACCGCGCAGATTGCGCTCGAGCAGGAAATAGAGGCCGTCATGAAGAGCACCCTCACCGCTCAGCACTATCCAGGCCTGAAAATTCACATCTGCTCGCTGGTTGCGCCCGACTCACTCCCAGGGCAAGCGTGGATGCCGGTGTACATCCATTCCAAGTTAATGATCGTCAACGACGTGTTCACTACTCACGGCTCGGCCAATATCAACACCCGCAGCATGCAGGTGGACAGTGAGCTGAATATTGCTCATGAGTGGGCGAGTGTGACCCAGGGGCTGCGGCGAAGGTTGTGGGAGCAACATACGGGTGGGATGGGGGCGCAGGATGATCCGGCGGTGGCGTTTGATAAGTGGCGGGAAATCATCAATGAAAATCAAAGCCTTCGAGAGGATAAGAAAAATCCTTATGCACCACTTGTGGAATTTTATTATGGCGATGCCACCTTGAGTGATTATGACTGATGCACCGCCTTTTTTTGCTGACCTGCCTATTGCTGGCGGCCTGCGACAGTCGCAGTGCCTTTACCTACACGAAGAAGGCCCCTCCTGTGAATCCGCTCACCGAAATCAAGGCCAAGCTGGCCTTTACCTGCGTACATGAAACTATTCCTGCGCCTTCGGCCGACACCGACTTAGTTTTTCAATACGCCCGCTGGTTGCAAAAAAACAACCTGATCAAGCAGGACAAAACAGTAGATTCCGAGATTGAGCGTCTTTACCGCATTGCATCCGAAAACGGTCATTTCAAGGCCAATATTAATTTGCAAAACGGCACCATGCGGGGGGAGTTCAATCTACGGGGCGATGAACACCTGCGTCTGAGTCAGCAGTTGATCGACGCCAATGTGGCTACGGGTTACTACTTTATTGGCATCTTCCTGAAAAACGGCTCGGCTGGTTTAAAGCAGGATCCAGAGATGGCGCTGCGCTACTTTCGTAAGGCAGCGGATATGGGCAGTGCTCAATCCCAAGGCTACGTGAGCGATAAATTGGCGCCGATAGATATCGCGCCGGACGTTGCACGAAGGATGCGCAGATGTGCGGCTGAGCAAGGTAATGGTAAAGCGGCTGTGATGCTAAGCATTAGTCTTAAAAATGAGAAAAGCTACAAAGAGGCGCTCGAGATATTACATCTAGGAGTAGCTGCGGGCACTGAAGGTGCGGCTTCTCGTTTGAACATGGGATTTCGTAACCCTCCTCCAAGTGACACACTCTCCTACCTCGGCCAACAAGAAGACCTAGAACGCGCCGACCGCTATGAAAAAATCTGGAGGGTGCTCGCAAACTATTCCTACGCTGACCCTAAAGTCCCCGAAATCAACGAAATCCTCCCCTTGCCTCCAGCCAAACTGCCCGCTTGGGACGGCAAGTTGCAATGGCTGGAAGCCCGGCTGGCCAATATCCCGCCGCCCAAGCCCACGCCAGAACTGATCCAGCAATTGGCCAAGGCCAAAACTCTGGACCCGGCCACCGGCAAACCAATGCCGGGCTCGCCCGGCTTTAGCCAGGCCCATTTGTCTGCCCCCTTCTGCTATAGCGGGCAGCCTTGCCCACAAAGCGGTTACTGGAAAGTCGGCAGGTTGCGTGGTCGTGGAGTCGTCACACCCAGCGTCGTTAGTCATTTCGAGCAAGGCGATGTATTTCCTTTGCAGACAGTCCAGCGCTACTACCCACGGTTTTGGCCCCTGTCACCCAAGTGGACGCAGCAAGAAGAAGCTGTGTGCTGGTGGTTGGTGTGATGAGACCAAAGCACCTTGCAACCGTGCTGGCAAGTCTGCTGCTGATCGCCTGCAATAGGAGCGATAAAACCCCATTGAAACCGCTTGACGATATCAAGGCGGACTTGGCCTTTACCTGCGTTCACGAAGCTATTCCTGCGCCTTCGACTGACACTGATGTGCTGTTTAAGTACGCCCGCTGGCTGCAAAAAAACAATCAGCTCAAGCAGGACAAAAGCGTTGATGTCGAGATCGAGCGTCTGTACCGCATTGCTGCCGAGAATGGTCATTACAAGGCCAACATCAACCTGCAGAACGGTGCCATGCGCGGACATTTCCAGTTTCGAGGTGACGAGTATCTACGTTTGAGTGAGCGACTGATCAGCGAGGGGGTGGCGACGGGATATTACTTTGTCGGGATCTTCCTGCAACAGGGATCCGCCGGGCTCAAGCAAGATCCGGAAATGGCCCTGCGTTATTTCCGCAAGGCTGCAGATAGCGGCAATGCACAAGCTCAGGGGTATGTGGGCGAAAAACTGGCACCGAGCGACATGTCCCCCGACATCGCCCGACAAATGCGCCGTTGCGCAGCAGAGCAAGGCAATGGCGAAGCGGCGTTGACATTAGGGATAAATCTTCAGGGCAAAGGCCGATATCAGGAAGCGTTAGAAGCCTTACAACTTGGCGTTGCTGCGGGCGACAGCACTTCTGCTTATAAGTTAGGAAAGGTCTTTCGTAATCCTCCCCCGACCGATGAACTTAATTACCTCGGCCAACAGGAAGACCAGGAACGTGTCGAGCGCTATATGAAAATAAGCAAAGTGCTAGGCAACTATTCCTACGCAAGCCCCAATGTCCCCGAAATCAACGAAATCCTCCCCTTGCCTCCAGCCAAACTGCCCGCTTGGGACGGCAAGTTGCAATGGCTGGAAGCCCGGCTGGCCAATATCCCGCCGCCCAAGCCCACGCCAGAACTGATCCAGCAATTGGCCAAGGCCAAAACTCTGGACCCGGCCACCGGCAAACCCATGCCGGGCTCGCCCGGCTTTAGCCAGGCCCATTTGTCTGCCCCCTTCTGCTATAGCGGGCAACCTTGCCCACAAAGCGGTTACTGGAAAGTCGGCAGGTTGCGTGGTCGTGGAGTCGTCACACCCAGCGTCGTTAGTCATTTCGAGCAAGGCGATGTATTTCCTTTGCAGACAGTCCAGCGCTACTACCCACGGTTTTGGCCCCTGTCACCCAAGTGGACGCAGCAAGAAGAAGCTGTGTGCTGGTGGTTGGTGTGATGAGACCAAAGCACCTTGCAACCGTGCTGGCAAGTCTGCTGCTGATCGCCTGCAATAGGAGCGATAAAACCCCATTGAAACCGCTTGACGATATCAAGGCGGACTTGGCCTTTACCTGCGTTCACGAAGTTATTCCTGCGCCTTCGACTGACACTGATGTGCTGTTTAAGTACGCCCGCTGGCTGCAAAAAAACAATCAGCTCAAGCAGGACAAAAGCGTTGATGTCGAGATTGAGCGGCTGTACCGCATTGCTGCCGAAAATGGTCATTACAAGGCCAACATCAACCTGCAGAACGGTGCCATGCGCGGACATTTCCAGCTTCGAGGTGACGAGTATCTACGTTTGAGTGAGCGACTGATCAGCGAGGGGGTGGCGACGGGATATTACTTTGTTGGAATCTTCCTGCAACAGGGTTCTGCGGGGCTGAAACAAGATCCGGAAATGGCCCTGCGTTACTTCCGCAAGGCTGCCGATAGCGGCAATGCACAAGCCCAGGCGTATGTGGGCGAGAAAATGGCGCCAATCAGAATTGCTCCTACGGTTGCCCGAATGATGCGCCAGTGCGCGGCTGAGCAAGGCAATGGAGAGGCTGCCCGTGCATTAGGGGTTGATCTGTCGATAGATGGGCATTATCCAGAAGCGCTCGAAGCACTTCAATTGGGAGTAGCAGCGGGTGATAGCACCTCTGCTTATAAGTTAGGAAAAGTCTTTCGTAATCACCCCTCATTCGATGAACTTGACTCTCTCGGCCAACAGGAAGACCTGGAGCGTGTCGAGCGCTATATGAAAATAAGCAAAGTGCTAGGCAACTATTCCTACGCCGACCCTAAAGTCCCCGAAGTCAACGAAATCCTCCCGCTGCCTCCGGCCAAACTCCCCGCCTGGGACGGCAAGTTGCAATGGCTGGAAGCCCGGCTGGCCAATATCCCGCCGCCCAAGCCCACGCCAGAACTGATCCAGCAATTGGCCAAGGCTAAAACTCTGGACCCGGCCACCGGCAAACCCATGCCGGGCTCACCCTCGTTCAGCGAAAACCAATTTCTGGAGCCGACGTGCAGCAGCGGCCAAGCCTGCCCGCAGAAGCAACTACAACCCAATGGAGCAACATCATGAGCAAATCTAAAAATGACGATGTGACGATCACGTTTGATACAGCCCCGCCAACGCCTGGAGTAGAGGGTGAAACCATTGTTCAGTACGACGAACAAGGCATGTTTAAAGAAGCTCATTCATATGGCAACTTCGTGGAAAAAATTGAGGGCGGTGTGAGGGTCACTCGCCCTGACGGGGTAACGATAAGCATGGTTAACGGTGATACCACCATCGAACACCTTATGCCCAAATCGGTCGGTATCAAGGACATATCCGAAATCGAGTCATTGACAGTGCGAACAGTGGATCAGACACGGATTTATCGCATGGACTTTCTTGAGGGTGGCTATATCGAGGTCGCGTATTCACAAGATGGCCAAGTGACGGGATTCACAGGTCGGAACATTAAGCAGTCACTCAGCCAAGACAACGAACTTATGGTTAGCCGATACCATCCTCCCGCAGACTGAAATAATGGCACGCCCATCAGTGGCCTCTGACTAAACACTCTTTACAGTCAATGAATATCAGGAAACATCATGCGTATTTTGAAACGATGGAAAGCTCGCCTCATCCGCCCATGGTTGAGCGCGGTGGGTCTGAGCCTAATGATCATGCTGCCCTCTGTACAGGCTCAAACCACAGCGCAGGCCGCTCAAGAGATTCAGGGCTTGCTGGATTTTGTCGAACACAGTGAGTGTCGGTTTGTGCGCAACGGCAAAGAATACCCCGGTGCACAGGCGAGTGCCCATTTGGGTAAAAAGCTGGCTTATCTCGAAGGTAAGAACCGGGTGAGCAGTGCAGAAGACTTCATTGCTCTAGGGGCCACTAAAAGCAGCATGACGGGCACCGCCTATGAAGTTCGATGCCCAACAGGCGTACAACCGGCGGGCATTTGGCTCAACACAGAGCTAAACAGGCAGCGACAGCTCGGACAGTAAGTTGTGACACGGCAGAAACGGCCCGTGGGAGTCGCCAGCATCCAGCGTTTCATCGGCCTGTTCGCAAGGCGGCTACCCACAGGTTTTTACCGCTGTTTAACGGCCATTCAAGGCAAAACAACTAGCCCGTAAACTCCGCCCTTAACTCATTCTTCGCCACTTTATTCGACGCATTGACCGGCAAGGCCTCATAAAACCGTACAGCCCTCGGCACTTTGTAGTTGGCCATGTGCTCGCGTGCCCACTGAATCAAGCCAGCCTCATCCAGCGTTTGCTGATGACGCAAGACCACACAAGCACAGCCCACCTCCCCCATGCGTTCATCGGGCACGCCAATCACCGCCACCTGGGCAATCGCCGGGTGCTCAATCAATCCCGCTTCAATTTCTGCGGGGTAACAGTTGAATCCACCGACGATAAACATGTCTTTCAAGCGATCGGTGATCCGCAAATTCCCCGCCGTGTCCAGCACGCCTATGTCACCCGTGTGCAACCAGCCTTCGGCGTCAATGGTTTCAGCTGTCGCTTTGGGGTCTTCAAAGTAACCCTGCATGACATGAAAACCGCGCAGGCAAATTTCCCCCGTTGAGCCTGCCGGCAATGCGTGGTTCTGCGGGTCGCGGATGCTCACTTCAGTGCCGGGGATCGCCCGCCCGCTGGTGCCCGCGATCACGTCGCTGGCGGCGTCAGGGTCGCAAATGGTGGCCAGCCCCCCGCATTCGGTCAACCCATAGGCTGTGGTCACTACCGCAAAACCCAGTTCGCGACGCATGCGTTCAATCAGGATCGGCGGGATGGTGGCCGCGCCCGTGACGGCAATGCGCAGGCTCGACAGGTCGGTCTCGGCCAGTTTGGGATGGGCCAGCATGGACAGGTATAAGGTGGGCGGCCCCGGCAGTACGTTGATTTTTTCAGCCGCAATGCGCTGAAACACCGCTTCAGCATCGAAGACCGGGTGCGGCAGGATGGTTGCCCCGGCCAGCAGGCAGGTCAGCCACCCCGCTTTGTAGCCAAACGCATGGAAGAACGGGTTGATCACCAAGTAGCGGTCGCCCGCCACCAGGCCGATCACCTTCACGTACTCGCTGAACGCGCGAATCGTTTGCCCGTGAGCGCTCATGACGCCTTTGGGTTTGCCCGTGGTTCCGGAGGTGAACAGCAAGTCGCTCAGGTCTTGCGCGCCGACGCTGGCCGCACGGGCTTGGGCATCCTCCTCGCTGATCGCCGCGCCCAGCGCTAAAAAACCGTCCCAGGCACTGGCGTCGCCGAGTTTGATTAACTGTTCCAGCCCAACCGGTCGATGGGGCGCCAGCAATGCCAGGTAGTCGACACCGAGAAAATCCGGTTGCACGAACAACAGGCGAGTGCCACTGCGATGCAGGATGTCGGCCGCTTCGTTGCCTTTCATGCGGGTATTGATCGGCACCATCACCGCTCCGGCGCAATGGATACCCAACGCGGCGATGATCCAGTCGCGGCCGTTGGGGGCCCAGATCGCCACGCGATCACCTTTGCGAATGCCCAGTGCCATCAGGCTGCGGGTGACGCCCAGCGCCAGGTGCGGCAACTCGCGGTAGTCGGTGCACAGGCCATTTTCTTCGATGGCGGTACGCCCTGCATGGTCGCGGGCGGCCAACTGGAGTAACTCGGGAATGCTGTTCGGGCTGGAAGTCATCGGTCACTCGTCTGGCAGGTTATTCAGGAAAGCACACGCGCAGGTGTTCACTGTTGGGCACTGATTGACATGCCAGTACCCAGCCATCGTTGAGTTCCTGAGCGTCGAGGGCATCGTTGCGCAGCATGTTGACACTGCCGCGCTCAACGGTGCACATGCAGGTCGCGCAGGAGCCGACAAGGCAGGAACTGGGCGGGCTTAAACCCGCACGCTGCATGGCGTTCAGCAGGGTTTCACCTTCGGCACAGGGCACTTCGTATTCTTCGCCATCGAGGCGCACTGACAGCTGGCTGCCGATCACGTCGGTGTTGACCGGGGCCGGGGCCGCCACGCTGCCATCTTCGGGCAGGGAGACAAACCGCTCGACGTGAATGCGCCCGTGGTCCATGCCAATGTGCTGCAAGGCACTGACGGCAGCATCCATAAACGGCCCCGGACCACAGATATAGGCTTGGGCATGGGTAAAGGGTTTGGCCATCTGCGCCAATTGGGCCACGGCCGGAATACCCTGAACCGAGTCCAGCCAGTGAATCACTTGCAGGCGCTGCGGGTAGGCGCTGGCCAGTGCTTTGAGTTCAGCCGCAAAGATCACCGAGGCTTCATCGCGGTTGGCGTAAATCAGCAGGATATTGCCGGTGCCCGCGATCAACGCCGAACGCAGGATGGACAGCACCGGCGTGACGCCGCTGCCGCCGCCAAACAGGATGAAATCATCGGCAAAATGCCGTGGTACAAAGACCCCGGCCGGCACCAGCACGTCAAGCTGATCGCCTTCGCGCAGTTGCTGGCACAGCCAGTTGGACGCGCGGCCATCGCGCACTTGCTTGATGGTGACGCGCAAGGGTTCGTCCACCAGCGGGGTGCTCGACAGCGAGTAACAGCGTGGCAACCAACCGCCTTCGTGAGGAACGCGCAAGGTCAGAAATTGACCCGCCTTATAGGCAAATTGCTCACGCAGGGCCTCAGGCACATCGAACACCAACGACTTGCTGTCGTGGGTTTCGCTGATGATGTGCGCCACACGCAGGGAGATATAGGCCGGTGTATTCATCTTAAATACTCATCAAAAACGGGCCACTGTCGATGCGCAGCTCAATGCCGGGCGGTGTTTTGACAGCTCCACCGCACCGTCTACAGGCCGGGTGTTGCTGATCGCCAGACCCGCGCGGCGCCCTGAAAATACACAATCAGCCAGTGACAAACCGCTGATATACAAGTGCGACGCGACGCCAATGGCGGTACGCCCGGCGCTGAACAGCCCGGCAATCGGCTGGCCGAGGTCATCCAGCACCGCGCCGTTATTTTCATCGACTTTCAGACCGCCCAGGGTCAAGGCTCCCAGGGGAAAAATCGGGTTGTCCACGCTGATGTTGCAGGCGTAAAAGGGACCTTTGTCGAGCACCTGACGGCTGTCTTTGGACTTGCCAAAAGCATCCTCGGCCTCTCCCCGTGCCGCTGCGTTATAGGCGCGAAGTGCGCCGTTCAACTGGCCGGGCTGCATGCCGCACGCTTGCGCCAGTTGGTCAGGGCTTTGGCCCTTGCGCACCCGTAGCAGCATCAACGCCAACGCCGGTAGGCTTTGAAACCACCAATAGCCGCCGAACAACGCCTGACGAATCGCTTGTTGGCGCAAACGTGCATCCAGCACCAACCAGGCCTGACCGCCCTGCTCTTCACACAGCGGCTGGCCCAAGGTCGCGCCATACACTTCTTCGTTGCAAAAGCGTTGCCCCTGGGTGTTGACCACGATCCCTTTGGGCCAGCAATACGGCGGGTTGATAAAGCGCCAGGCCGAAACTCGGCTCAGACGATCACTTTGCGCGCCCACTGACTGGCCCAGACGCAAGCCACTGCCGTCGCAGCCCGTGGCCCCGACTTTAAAGTTGCGGCGAAATTTGGGCGCGTGCTCGCGGATCAAGTCACGGTTAAAAATAAAGCCGCCGGTGCTGAGAATCACACCGAGCCGCGCCCGCACTAAAATCGGTTGCGCATGATCGCGCTCAAGCTGAGTGACCTTTTGGCGCAGGCGGTCACAGTAACCGGGTGCAAAATTTTGCAAGCGCTCGGCACGTGCGGCCAGACGCGCATGCAGATGCGCCTCGCGGCTGCCTGCGGGCATGCTCCACAGCTCAGCCCCCACGACGCGCCCGGTGGCATCCACGACCATGCGCCGTGCGGCCGATTGCAGCAAAGGCTGGACCCCGGCGCGCAGGCAGGCGTCTTTGAGTTGTGCATAGAGCACGGCCCCACACTGCCCTTTGCCGACCGTGCGATGGCCACGGGGTGCAGGGGGTTGTAGACCGGCATAGGACGGCACTTTTTCATTGCCCGAGTAATACAAGAAGTAGCCGTCACTGGGGTATGAGGTTTTACCGCCCGGTGGCACGCTGTGGGCGAAGCGTGCGCCGTGGCCTTCCAGCCAGTGCAAATTGCTCACACTGTCCGCGCAAAATTTACGCAGCGTGGCGTCGCTGATCACGCCCTGAGTTTCGTGCTTGAGGTAATCAAACATCGCTTGCGGGCTATCAGTGAAACCGGCGTCTTGCTGTTGCTGTGTACCGCCGCCGGCGTAAACCACACCGCCACTTTTGGCACTGGCCCCGCCGCCGGTGAAACGGTCGGCAACCATCACCTCACAGCCTTGACTGCGGGCTTCCAGCGCCGCGCAGGCACCGGCTGCCCCCCAGCCGATGACCAGCACATCGCAGCTGTCGTGCCAGTCCTGTTCCGTCAGGGTGTGGGCCTGTAACGGCGCGAGGATCGGGGTATTGCTGTCGACCCTGGACTGGCTCATGACAGTACCTTCGCGCGAGTGTCTGCGGTGACGGGTGCATGGCTGGCAATATGATTGGCCGCGATATAACCAAAGGTCATCGCCGGGCCCAGGGTGCCTCCCGCGCCGGGATAGCTGGTGCCCATCACGGACGCCGAGCAATTGCCGATGGCATAAAGACCGGCAATCGGCTGACCGTTTTCACGCACCACCTGGGCAAACTGGTTGGTCAGTAGTCCGCCTTTGGTGCCAATGTCACCGGCATCCAGACGCATGGCGTAGTAAGGGCCTTTGCGCAGCGGTGCCAGACACGGGTTGGGTTTGATGTTGCTGTCGCCGTAATAGCGGTCAAACACGTTGCCGCCCCGATCAAAGTCCAGATCAACGCCGGTCTGCGCGTACGCATTAACCTTGCTCACCGTGCTGTTCAATCCGCTCGCATCGACGCCGATTTGCTCCGCCAACGCATCCAGAGTGTCAGCCTTCCAATACACACTGTTGAGCCATTCCTTGCGCAACCGGCTGTCGGGCACGACCTGCCCCGGCATCAACGGCCCCATCGCGTAATGGAAGCGGAAGTGGCCGTCGAAAATCACCCACGAGGGCACCGACCGGCCGCCGGTTTTGTGGTTGTCCTTGTACATGGCGTCGACAAATTCGAGGTACGGCGCCGCTTCGTTGACAAACCGATGGCCCAGGCTGTTGACCACGATGGCACCGGGGAACGCCCGCTCGGCAAACACGCCGCGGGGTTTTTCTTCGCCGGGCACGGCAATGGTCGGCGCCCACCAGGCCCAGTCCATCAATGCCGTGGCGGCACCGATGTTCATCCCCGCTTCCAGCGCGGCACCGGTGTTATTGCCCGGTGGCGTGGCACTCCACTGTGTGCGGGTGGGTTGTGGCAGGAATTTTTCGCGCAGGGTCTGATTCTGCTCAAACCCACCCGAGCCAAAAATCACCCCGCGCCGAGCCTTGAGTTCCAGCACTTTGCCGCCCGTGCTCACAGTGATCCCGCACACGCGATCGCCGTCCAGCACAACGTCCTGAAAATCAGTGTTAAGCCAGAGCGGCACATTGCGGTCCATCAACGAGCGACGCAAGGACGCCACCAGTGAACTGCCCAATGCCGCGCGGCGGTCGTATTTGCTTTTGCGTCGCCATTTAAAGTCGAGCTTGTAGCGCGCCATCAATTTGAAAATCAGCCATTGCCAGCCAAAACTGCGCGCCATGGCCTTGTGCGCATCCCGTGCTGTCCAGGCAATGCGCCCCATTAACAGGGTCGAGGGCGAAGGTTTGCGCAGGTTGGGTAACTCTTCGCCCAACAGGCTGGTGTCAAACAGCTCCGGGTCCAGGGTGCGGCCACCGGCCAGCGCGCCGGGCAACTGCGGGTAGTAATCCGGGTATTTGGCCGCCACGGCGTAACGCACGCGGCTGGTTTGCGTGAGCTGTTTGATCATGGCAGCGGCGTTGTCCAGATACGCCTGCAACCGCACCGGATCACCGTGCTCACCCGTGGCGGCCTTGAGGTATTGCATCGACAACTCAGGGCTGTCCTGTCCGCCTAGCGCGGCGAAGTAATGGTTATTGGGGATCCAGATCCCCCCGCCGGAAATCGCCGAGGTGCCGCCGTACTTGTCGCTTTTCTCGACAATCAGAACCGACAGGCCTTGATCGGCAGCAAACAGTGCCGAGGTCATGGCCCCGGCACCGGAGCCAACCACTATTACGTCATAGGTGGACTGAGACTGAACGTGAGCCGTCATTATTGTTATGCCATCCGCTGAGGTCAGTAATTCACAGGGTCAAACAAACGGGTCTGCGTTGGGCAGGCCCAGTTGCACTACACCGAAGCTGCGTCGGTAAGCCGCCTCATTGTTGGCAATATGCCCGCGAGCCTGATGCAGATCGCGGAAATAGCGCGCCACCGGGTTGGTGTTGTACAACCCCGAGGCTGCCATGCAGCGCAGCAGGTCGCTGACCCGGTCGGCGCACACATTGGTCACATGAGAGGACTGATAGCGATACAGCAAACGGGTTTCAACGTCCGGGTACTCACCTGCGCTGGCCAATGCCATGAGATTGGCGTAGTTGCGCATCAACACCAGCTTGAGGGCGTCGACGGTGATGGTGGCTTCGGCAACTGCCGCCTGTGCGGCCGGGTCTTCAGCGGTTTTGGCGCCGTGTTTGCCGATATGCTTGGCGGCGTTGTCGCGAAACTCAGTGATCGCCCCTTGCAGCGCGCCAATGGCCGACGACGATACGGCCCGGGCAAACACCTGAGCAAAGGGAATGGCGTACATCGGATGGGTATTGACCAGCCGTCCAGGGGTGGCTTCGATGCTGTAGTTGTTGGTGCGTTGCACACGATGGGCCGGTACAAACACATCCTCGACGATGATGTCGTGGCTGCCGCTGCCGCGCAGGCCCAGCACATCCCAGTTCTGCTCGATCCGATAATCGGTGGCCGGGATCAAAAAAGTGCCGTGCTCGGTCGGGCCCATTTCGTCTTGCGGGACGATGCCACCGAGCAAACACCATTTGGCATGCTGGCTACCGCTGGAAAAACCCCAGCGCCCACTGACCTGATAACCGCCCTTGACCGGTGTGACTTTAGCCACCGGCATATAGGTCGAGGCCACCAGTGTGGAGCTGTCTTCACCCCACACATCGCGTTGCGCCTCGACCGGGTAACGCGCCAGCTGCCAAGGGTGAACACCGACCACACCAAAGACCCAAGCGGTCGACATACAGCCTTCGGCCAAGGTCATCTGGATTTCAAAGAACGTGCGCGGGTCCACTTCGTGACCGCCCCACATCTTGGGCTGCAAGGCACGAAACAGACCGGCCTCCTGCATATCGCGCACGGTTGCGTCGGGCAGTTTGCAGTCCTTGTCCGCCTGAGCCGAGCGGCTTTTGAGCGCGGGAATCAATTGCCGCGCGCGTTCCAGCAGCTCAAGCTCTATCGGACTTTTCTCTCGTATCTGATCCATCCGTGTGTTCTCCGTCAGTCTCTCGCTGCGCGAATGCGCGGGCGCTGTATGACGAATAATCCAACTTGCGGCGATAGCCATCATCGTCAAAGTGGACTACGTTCAGAGGTGCCTTCAAACAACCGGCAACTTCGCCCAGCCCCGATCCTGCTCAATCTGCGCACTCAAGCGCAGCAGCACGTCTTCGCCGCCCAGCGGCCCGGTAAACATCATGCCGATGGGCAAGCCGTTATCACTCATGCCCACCGGCAGCGAAATCGCCGGTTGCCCGCTGACATTGGCCAGCACCGTAAACGCCGCACTGCCCATGGCGTTGTGGGCGTAGCTGTCCCACGGTTGATCGAGACTGAGCAAACCCAGCTGCGGCGTGACATTGGCCGTGACCGGCGAGAGGATCACGTCAAAGGTCTGAAACTGCTGCTCCATGTAGCCGCCAATGGTTTCGAACGATTGTCGGGCGCGGTACAGCCCTTCTCCCGTGACATTTTTGGCATTGCCCAACACCACCTGTGTGACGCGCTCGAAGTCGTCCGCCGTGGCTGTGCGCCCCAGTGCTTGCTCACGGTCATGGATCATGGTCAGCAAAGCATCGCCTATCACCGCTCCATGGGCGCCAAACAGTTGGCGCGGATCAACCTTGAGCTGCACCTCTTCCACGTTGTGCCCCATCGTACTCAGGCGCTTGACGATTTCATCCAGTACCCGCGCCACAGCAGGGTCCAGCGGCGCGCCGGTCAAGGATTCACGCACCAGACCAATGCGCAACGTGCCGGGTGCGGTTTGAATCTCGTCCACGTACGGGCGCACCAGTGGCTTTGCCCAGTACGGGCTGCCGGGTTCATGGCCTTGACCAATATCGAGGAACAAGGCCATGTCGCGGATATTGCGCGACACCACGTTGCCCACGCTGGCCCCAAACCAGCCCTCATATTTGCCGGGGCCGCTGGGTGTGCGGTAACGGCTGGGCTTAAGGCCGACCACGCCGCAGTAGGACGCCGGAATCCGAATAGAACCGCCGCCATCGGTGGCATGGGCCACCGGCACAATCCCGGCGGCCACCGCTGCCGCTGCGCCACCGGAGGAGCCGCCTGCGCTATGGGCCAGGTTCCACGGGTTGCGGGTTTGCCCCCACAGCAGGGACTCGGTGGTGGTGGTCAGGCCGAATTCCGGGCACGTGGTTTTGCCAAAGGGCACCGCACCCTGGGCCTGATACCGGGCAATCAAGGTGCTGGTTTGAGAGGCCAGTGGTGCATCCTTGTACAAACGGCAGCCATGGGTGGTGCGAGTGCCCTCCAGCGGCGTGTTGAGGTCTTTGATCAGGATCGGCACCCCGGCCAGCGCGCCAGCATTTGACGTACCGCCAGCGCGGCGCGACTTGAGCAACGCCGTGGCGTACTCGTCGTGACGCATGTTGACCGCATTGACCTTGGGGTTGACCGCATCACAGCGCGCCATTGCGGCCGCCAGCAAGTGCTCGGGCGCCAGTTCGCCCTTGCGCACGGCATTGGCCATGTCCCAGGCGTCCATCGACTGATAGTCGGCCGGTGACACGGCATCGCCACCACTGGCATGGGCAAAACGGCCGAGCAGGCCAACGCCTGCGGCCACTGCGCCCGCCTTGAGCACATGACGTCGTTGCCAACCGGTGGGTTCTTCAGGTGTTGTGGCAGGGTTTTGCAAAGGATTACTCCAGCTTCATTTTATTTTTATGGAAATTTTTCCCGTAGTCGCTGACGAGGTACGAAGGCTGCGATGGGCGCAACGAGCGCTTCGCGTTCGATCGCAGCCTTCAACAGCGACTACACAGCGGTGACCATCGACTGCATGGTCGGCAGGAAGTGCTCGCCGTAGGGCGGCAACAAGCCCCACTCGCGGCGCGGGTCATGACTCGGTGCCTTGAACACGGTGCGCATATGGCTGAACTGTAAAAAGCCTTCACGGCCGTGGTAATGCCCCATGCCGGAAGCGCCGATGCCGCCAAACGGCGCGTCGTGCAAGGCGGCGTGCATCATCACGTCATTGATCGTGACGCCGCCCGAAATGCTGTGCTGCAACACGTAGCGCTGCTCGTCTTCATCCTGACCAAAGTAATACAGTGCCAATGGCCGCTCACGGCGGTGAATATCCTCCAGCGCCTGTTCCATCTGCTCGTAGGGCAGCACCACCAGCGCGGGCCCAAAGATTTCTTCGTGCATAATCTGGCTGTCCCGTGGCGGGTCGATCACCACTTGCAGCGGTCGACGCCGCGCCTGAGGATCGGCCTTGAGGGCCTGCGGGAAGCTTTCTACCCGGGCACCGCGCTCGCGGGCGTCTTGCACATAACGTTCAACGCGCTGCAAATGCCGCGCATTGACCACGGCCACCACGTCAGGGTTGTCCTCAACACGGGGACAGAGGTCGCTGTAGGCATCGCCCAAGGCACCGATAAAGTCTTCGAGTTGCTCACGGGGCACATACACCACGTCCGGATTGATGCAGATTTGCCCACCGTTATTGGCCTTGGCCACGGCAATGCTGAACGCCGCCTTGGCCAGCTCGGCACTGCGGGAAATAATCACGGGTGATTTGCCCCCCAACTCAAGGGTCAGCGGCACCAGGTTTTCGGCGGCGTTGCGCATCACCGAACGGGCCACCGCCGTGCTGCCGGTAAAGACCAGATGGTCAAACGGCTGCGCGGTAAACGCCTGGGCTACGTCGGCATCACCCAACACCACGGCGACCTCAAGCGGGTCAAACAGGTCGGCAAAAGCGCTCGCCAGCACTGCGGCCGTGCGCGGCACCACTTCCGAAGGTTTGAGGATCGCCCGATTGCCCGCCGCCAGCACGCACGCCAGCGGGCTGAGCAAGGTGAACAGCGGCGCATTCCAGGTGCCCAGAATGCCAATCGAGCCTTTGGGCTGATGCATCACCCAGGCCTTGGCGCCCAGTTGGTCATAAGGGGCAAACACCTCACGCGGCTCGTCTTCGATCCAGCTTGAAAGATTGTCACGGGCATATTTGAGCGATGCCAGCGAACCAATCACGTCATTCATCAAGGAAAAACCCTGAGGCCGCCCGCCAAAATCCAGGTCTATGGCTTCGACCAACGGCTGCTGATAGCGCACCAACAGCTCGATGACCCGCTGAATCCGTTCCTGGCGCTGCTCGGCACTGACCGGGCCAGCCTCGATAAAGGCTTTTTTCTGCGCTGCCAGCAGGCTGGGCAACTGTTCGGCGGCGGTGTCGGAATAAGTCATTGGGCGTGTCCTCTCAGGGCAAATGCGGGCTGGCATTAAAGTGACCCGACGCTAGACAAATCGCGGCCTGCACGCCTCGTCCAATCGGACGATAATCGGCCCAATTCGTTAGTCCGTTAAGACGATGTAACACACCGTTGCCGAGGGAATACTGCCAGCACGCCAATTCAATCCATGGGGTCCGTCATGGCAGTGCAAAGCAATTTCGATCCGCAGGCATTTCGTACCGCACTCGGCACCTTCACCACCGGGGTGACGATCATTACCACCCAGGCCGAGGACGGTTCACCCATTGGCATCACCGCCAATAGCTTTAACTCGGTGTCGCTCAACCCGCCGCTGGTGTTGTGGAGCCTGGCCAAAACCGCTCGCAGCTTGCCGGTGTTCACATCCGGCAAACACTGGAACGTACACGTGCTGTCGACTGAACAGGAACCCCTGTCCGGACGCTTTGCCATGCAAGGTGAAAACAAGTTCGAGCAAATCCAGCTCGACAGTGGCATCAGCGAAGCGCCGCTGTTGCAGGACTGCACAGCACGTTTCCAGTGCCGCACAGCCTTTCAATATGAAGGCGGCGACCATGTGATTTTTGTCGGCGAGGTGCTCGCCTTCGACCACAGCGACCGCGCCCCGTTGGCCTTTCAAAGCGGTCAATACGCGCTGGCCACCCGCAAGCCGCGCAGCGAGCTGCGTCTTGCCACCACCCCGCCGCCACCCGAATGCAGCTACACCGAGGACTTGCTGGGGTATTTGCTGGGCCGTGCCCACTACCAACTGCTGGATGCCTTACATCGCCTGCTGAGCAATCAGCAACTGGACGAGCATGCGTTTTTTATCCTGTCGGTGCTGTGTATCCGCGACAACTTGAGCCTGAGTGAAATCAACACGTTCGTCAGTTACACCGGGCACGTGGTGACGCTGGCGAGCATGCGCTTCCTTGAAAAACAAAATATGGTTGCCGTCGAAGACAGCAGCACAGACCCGCGCTATGTCCTGACCGCCAATGGACGCGAAGCCTCTGTGCAGCAATTGGCTCTGGCCAAGGCGGTGGAAGAAGACCTGGCAGCCAAGATGGGGCCCGGCGATGCGCAAGCGCTCAAGGTGCTGCTCAAGCGCCTGATCAGCGTCAGCGATCCCGGTTTGCCTGACTTGTGGGCGCCTCGCTGATTTTTAATTAGAAGAAGGAAAAGGACCCTT
Organism: Pseudomonas helleri; assembly: GCF_009600315.1. GTDB lineage: Bacteria > Pseudomonadota > Gammaproteobacteria > Pseudomonadales > Pseudomonadaceae > Aquipseudomonas > Aquipseudomonas helleri_A. The sequence continues at coordinate 46,221 of NZ_WIWC01000012.1, forward strand.
ATGAGCATTATCAAACGCTTCGACCTGACCGGCAGCGTAGCGGTCATTACCGGAGGTGGCCGGGGCATTGGCCGGGGTATTGCACTGGCCTACGCCGAGGCGGGTGCAGATGTGGTGCTGGCCGCTCGCACCTTGGCCGATGTTGAGGCCGTGGCTGAAGAAGTGCGCAGTCTGGGCCGACGGGCGTTGGCCATTGCCTGTGATGTAACGGTCGATGAGCAACGCAGCGCGCTGATTGAGCAGGCCCGCGAAGACATGGGCGCTATCACTCACTTGGTCAATAACGCCGGGGGCGCTGGCCCCAACGACCCGTTGACGCTCAGCGTCGAACGCTTTGAAGAAATACTGCGCTTCAACGTGTCGTCGGCTTATCACCTGTGCCAACTCTGCGTGCCGCATATGCGCGCGGCTGGCACGGGCAACATTATCAATATCACTTCAGGGGCGGCGCGTTATGCGCAGACCCAGTTCAGCGCCTACGGCACCGCCAAGGCGGCGCTGAGCCATATGACCCGGCTACTGGCCCAGGATTTTGCGCCGGTGGTGCGGGTTAATGCGATTGCTCCCGGGCCGATCTTGACCGATGCCCTGAACCGCGTCCTGCCGGTGGCCATGCGCGACGGCATGATCAAGGCCACACCGATGCAAAGTCTGGGTGAAGTGGAAGACATTGCCGCCGCGGCGTTGTACTTGGCCAGCCCGGCTTCGCGCTGGGTCACGGGCAAGATTCTGGAAGTCGACGGCGGCGCTGAATCCAGCGTGTGGCCGGGCTGAACCTGTAGCAGTTGCCGAAGGCTACGTCCGGCGGCGCAGCCGTCGCAAATCGGCTAACGCGTTGTGTCAGATAAACCGGGGGCAGTGGGTTGACGATTACTTCGCAACCGGACGTAGCCTGCGGCAACTGCTACGACAATTTAGAGAGAGTGTTTATGGACTCACAGTTGATTGAAGCGCTGGGCGATGAGTTGTTCCATGCGTTGCTGGAACGCCGCAGCCTGCAACCGCTGACCCAGCGTTACCCGGACCTGACTCTGGAAACCGCGTACCAGATTTCCCTGCGCTTTTTACAGCGCCGGGTGGCCTTGGGCGAACAGGTGATCGGCAAAAAAATCGGCGTCACCAGCCGTGCCGTTCAAGAGATGCTGGATGTGCATCAACCCGACTTCGGTTTTTTGACCAACCGCATGCACGTCGCCGATAACAGCGAAGTCAGTTTCAGCGCCCACCATCTGGTGCAACCTCGGGCCGAAGGCGAAATCGCCTTTATTCTGGCTGAAGACCTCAGCGGGCCGGGCATCACGGCCCAAGATGTGATGGCCGCCACGCAATGGGTAGTGCCGTGTTTCGAGATTGTCGACTCGCGCATCGCCGACTGGAAAATCCGCATACAAGACACCGTGGCCGATAACGCGTCCTGCGGTGTATTTGCCTTGGGTGAGCAACGCATTGACCCGCGCGAACTGGACTTGACCCAGGTCGAGCTACAGCTGCTGAAGAACGGCCAGCCTGCCGGGCACGGGTTCGGCTCAGCGGTACAGGGCCACCCCTGCGAGGCCGTGGCTTGGTTGGCCAATACCCTGGGCAAGTTCGACATTCCGTTTCGCAAAGGCGAAATCATTTTGTCTGGAGCATTGGCGCCACTGGTGCCGGTGCAACCGGGCGATGAAGTCAGCCTGACCCTCAGCGGTCTTGGCTCTGCCCGCCTGCGCTTTGTGCCTTAAATCACGTCTGAGACCCTGACCATGACCAGAAAAATCAAGTGTGCCCTCATAGGGCCGGGCAATATCGGCACCGACCTGCTGTACAAGCTGTTGCGCAGCGAAGTTCTGGGGCCGGTGTGGATGGTGGGCATTGATGCCACTTCCGAAGGCTTGAGCCGTGCCCGGGAGATGGGTCTTAAAACTACCAGCGATGGCGTGGACGGTCTGCTTGAGCATGTACTGGCCGACAATATCCAGATCGCCTTCGACGCCACTTCCGCGTATGTACACGCCGAAAACAGCCGCAAGCTCAACGCGCTGGGCGTGCTCATGATCGACCTCACCCCCGCGGCTATCGGTCCGTACTGCGTGCCGCCGGTCAACCTCAAGGACAACCTCAAACGCGGCGCGATGAACGTCAATATGGTCACCTGCGGCGGTCAGGCCACCATTCCCCTGGTGGCGGCTGTTTCCAGCGTGCAGCCCGTGGCGTACGCCGAAATTGTTGCCACAGCGGCGTCCAAATCGGTCGGTCCCGGCACGCGTAAAAACATCGACGAATTTACCCGCACCACGGCCAATGCCATCGAGCAGGTCGGCGGTGCGAAAAAAGGCAAGGCGATCATTATCGTCAATCCCGCCGAACCGCCGCTGATCATGCGCGACACCGTGCATTGCCTGACCGAAACCGAACCGGATCAAGCCGCCATTACGGCGGCCCTGCACGCCATGATCGAGCAAGTGCAGCAGTACGTGCCGGGTTACAAACTGGTGAACGGCCCGGTGTTCGATGGCAATCGGGTGTCGATCTTCATGGAGGTCGAAGGATTGGGTGACTACCTGCCCAAATACGCCGGCAATCTGGACATCATGACCGCTGCGGCAGCACGTACGGCCGAGATGTTCGCCGAAGAAATTCTCAACGGCGAGCTGCAACTCAAGGCCACCGCCGCTCAACCCGCCCTCGCTTAAGGAGCACCCCATGGACCTTCGCGGCAAAAAAATCACCGTGCATGACATGTGCCTGCGCGACGGCATGCACCCCAAGCGTCATCAAATCACCCTTGAGCAAATGAAAAGCATCGCCTGCGGGCTGGATGCGGCCGGTGTACCGCTGATTGAAGTGACCCACGGTGACGGTCTGGGCGGCAGCTCAGTGAACTATGGTTTTCCTGCCCACACCGATGAGCAGTACCTGTCGGCGGTGATTCCCATGATGAAACAGGCCAAAGTATCGGCCCTGTTGCTACCCGGCATCGGTACGGTAGACCATCTGCAAATGGCCTATGAGCTGGGGGTCAATACCATCCGGGTCGCGACCCATTGCACCGAGGCGGATGTGTCCGAACAGCACATTTCCTATGCCCGCAAGCTGGGCATGGACACCGTCGGCTTTCTGATGATGGCGCACATGAACAGCCCCGAAGGACTGGTCAAGCAAGGCAAACTGATGGAGAGCTACGGCGCCAACTGCATTTACCTGACCGACTCAGCGGGCTACATGCTGCCCCATGACATCAAGGCCCGTGTGGCGGCCATGCGTGAAGCGTTGCACCCGGACACCGAAATCGGTTTCCACGGCCATCACAACCTGTCGATGGGCGTGTCCAACTCCATCGCTGCCATCGAAGCCGGTGCGACGCGCATCGACGCCGCTGCAGCAGGGTTGGGCGCAGGCGCGGGCAATACGCCGATGGAAATTCTGGTGGCGGTGTGTGATCGCATGGGTATCGACACCGGGGTCAGCGTGTTCGGCATTCAGGACGTGGCCGAAGACCTGGTGGTGCCAATCATGGACTTCCCGATCCGCAGTGATCGCGATGCTTTGACCATGGGCTATGCCGGTGTCTATGGCTCGTTCCTGCTGTTCGCCAAGCGCGCCGAGAAAAAGTACGGCGTACCGGCACGGGAAATTCTGGTCGAAATGGGCCGTCGCGGCATGGTCGGTGGTCAGGAAGACATGATTGAAGACACCGCCATGACCCTCGCCCGCCAACGGGCCTGAAGCTCGCCCTGAACAAAGGCGCTGACGCAGAACGGGTCAGCGCCTTTGTCGTTTATCAAAGGTGAAACTGACTATGACCCAGACTCACGTCGGCTGGCGCAGCCACGCATTGCTGTTGTTGCTGGCGGCGGTGTTTGCCGACAACTTTGTCGGCCGCCAGATTCTGGCGGTGATGATTGAACCGATCAAACGGGAATTCGGGGTCAGCGACACGGCCATGGGGTTGATCTCAGGCCTGGCCTTTGCCGGCGTGTATGCCCTGCTCGCCCTGCCCGCCGGGCGTCTGGCGGACCGCATGTCCCGCACCCGTCTGCTGGCCATTGCCTGCCTGTTGTGGGCGGTGGCGACCATGCTGTGCGGGCTGGCCGTGAGTTTCTGGATGTTGGCACTGGCGCGAATGGCGGTGGCGGTCAGCGAGTCCCCCACCACCTCGGCGTCCATGTCGATGATTGCCGACTTGTACCCGCCGCACCGGCGCTCGTTTGCGATCAGTTGCTTTACGGCGGCGCCGACCTTTTCTGCCGTTATTGGCTTGAGCCTCGGCGCCTGGGTGGTCGAGCACTATGGATGGCGCATGGCGTTTATCGTGATCGGCATGCCCGCGCTGCTGTTTTCGCTGGCGCTGGCCGTGCTGGCCAAAGACCCGCCCCGTGGGCGCTGGGATCTGGCCAGCACTCATGCGGCCCATCCCTTGCAAAGCATGGCCAGTGAAGCCCGCAAGCTGTGGGCCCTGCCCGCCTACCGTTGCCTGATCATGGCGGGCGGCCTGACCACCCTCAGCTCGTATGCCATCGGCATGTGGAACACCAGCTTTCTGGTGCGCTCCCACGGCCTGTCATTGCAACACGCGGGCTTACTGGCCGGGTTTATCTGTGGCGGCGTTGCCGGGATTGGTGCGCTGTTCAGCGGTTGGCTAAGCGATCACCTGACGCCGCGCAACCCACATTGGCAAGTGGGCATTCCGATCATTGGCCACGTGGCGGCAACCTGTGCCTTGGCCGCCTATCTGTTGTGGCCTTCGACGGTGTGGCTGTCTCTGGGTGAAGTGCCAGTGCCCAGCGCCATGCTCTGGTGTGCGCTCTACAGTTTTTTTGCGGTGTGGTGGGTCGCGCCTTCCTACAATCTGGTGACGCAACTGGTGCCCGCCAACCGCCGAGGCACGGCGATGGCCTTGCAGACCATCATCTCTACGCTGCTGGGCGTCGGCACCGGGCCGTTGCTCGCCGGATTGCTCAGTGATGCGCTAGTGCCCCGGTTCGGCGTGGAATCGCTGCGCTACGCCCTGCTGCTGGTCAGCTTGCCGGTGCTGGGCTCCATTGCCCTGCTGATACGCACCTCCAGTCATGCCGCGCCCACGGGCTATTTGCCCGTGGAGCGCGCCGCATAATCCTCGACCCAGCGGCGGGTCAGCTCATACGCCGACAATTGCGCCGTGCGCCCGGGGCTTAACGGGAACGCCTGCCCCGCCCACAGGTTGATAAAGTCGCCGGAACCGGCAGGCTCACTCATCGCCTTGAGCGGCAGCAACACACCGCCCGCCAACGGAAACGCTGGCGCTTGAGGGTTGATCGGGCCCATTTCGCGCATCACCCGGTTGAGAATCCCGCGCGCCGGGCGCCCGGTGAACAGGTTGGTGAGTGCCGTGTCACTGGAGCCTGCCTCACGCAAGGCCTTGTAATGCGGCTGGCTGATCTTGGCCTGCGGACAGAACAGGTACGCCGTGCCGATTTGCACCGCACTGGCACCCAGCGCAAAGGCCGCCGCAATCCCGCGCGCGTCGGCAATTCCGCCCGCCGCAATCACCGGCACCGAGACCGCATCGACAATCTGTGGCACCAGGGCAAAGGTGCCGATCTGACTGGCCAGATCGGTACTCAAAAACATCGCCCGGTGGCCTCCAGCTTCATAGCCCATGGCAATGATCGCATCGCAGCCGTGGTGCTCCAGCCACTGCGCTTCGGCCACGGTGGTGGCTGAGCTGAGGATCGTTGCCCCGCTGGCTTTTACCCGTGCCACCAGCGCGGCGTCGGGCAGACCAAAATGAAAACTCACCACCTGCGGGCGTAATTCTTCGACCAGCGCACAGGTGGCTTCATCAAACGGCGCGCGGCTGGACACGGGAGTCGGCGCGTCAAAGTCGGCGCCCAGCTCGTTGTAATAGGGTTTGAACAGCGATTTCCAGTGCTGCGCACGGGCTTCGTCCAGCTCCGGAGCCTGATGGCAGAAAAAATTCAGATTGAGTGGCTGATCACTCACGGCACGAAACGCCGCGACCTCGGCACGAATCGCTTCATGGCTTAACGTGGCACAGGCCAGAGAACCCAGCCCGCCTGCCTGAGCAACGCCGATCATGATCTCACTGCCGGCACCGAGCATGGGCCCTTGAATAATGGGGTGGGCAGTGCCGGTTAAATCGGTAAAACGTGAATCTGGCCAACGGGGCATAAAAAATCTCATGACAGTGAAATGTGTAAAGAACCCGTAGCAGCTGCCGTAGGCTGCGTTTGGGCGCGAAGCGCACGTAAATATAACTTTACGACGGCTTCGCCGCCGGACGCAGCCTGCGGCAGCTGCTACGGGATTTGTTAAACCGAGGATGATGAGTCCGGGGTTTAGCCCTGTTTAGCCAGCGCCGCGATCAACGCCCGGTCGAAATTGTAAATGTCCGGCGAATACACCACTTTGCCGTCTTTATCGGCGTGCGCCGTCCAGTAGGTCATCAGGATGGGCATCGGGTTGGACAACCTGAACTCACTGGTACGGCCGGTGCTGAGCAACTCCTCAGTGCGCACTTTCTCGGACGGGGTCACCAGCCAGTCACGCAGTTCAAACACTGATTCAACCCTTACACAGCCCGAGCTGAAGGCCCTGGGGCCTTTGCTGAACAGTGCTTGGCTGGGCGTGTCATGCAGGTACACCGAGAACGGGTTGGGGAAGCGAATGGCGATGCGCCCCAGCGGATTGCGCGGCCCGGCCCCTTGGCGCAGGAGTATGTTGCCTGGGCGATCCCAGTCAACACTGCCGGGGGAAATGGGCCGCCCGCTGCTGTCGATCACTTGCAGGTCATGACGGCTCAGGAAAGACGGATCACGGCGAATCTGCGGCAGTTTGTCTTTTTTGAAGATAGTCGGCGGAATGGTCCACGTCGGGTTAAGGGTCAATCGATTGACCGTGGATTTGAGCAAGGGCGTCTGCCGGTCGGGGCGTCCGACCTGAGTGCGGGTTTGCCACACGGGATGGCCGTTCTGGTACACCGCCAGTTGTGCCGCAGCGACGTTGACCAACAGGCTGGTCGGCTCGAAGTCGTGGGCCATCCAGCGAAAACGTTCCAGATTGACCCGCAGTTGAGCGCGGCGTGTGGCCGGGCTGACGTTCAGTTCCTTGATGGTGCCAGCGCCGATCACGCCATCAGCCTGCAACGAGTGGTCCAGCTGAAAGCTTTTAACCGCTGAGACCAGTTCATTGTTGTAGGTGTTGTTGACGGTAGCCTGACGGCTCAGATAACCCTCATCGGCCAGCCGCCGGGCCAGTGCCGGTACCCGAGAGTCCTGCATGCCGGGGCGCAGCAAGGGGCCATCGGGGATCGGCTGCCACTGCGTCAAGGGCTGCTGACGCAAACGGGCATAGACCTTGCGCAGGTTCTGGTATTGCTCGAAGGCGGGTCTGGCCCGCTCGAACGCCGCACTCACGTCCTGAACGCCGGGTACGGCGAGGGCCAACAGTTCAGCTTGCCGGTCCGGTGCCACCACTGAATCAGAATGCCAGACCGGCTCGTACCGGCTCTGGGACAGACGTCCAAAATGCAGATCATGCAACGCTTTGAGGTATTGCTGGCTGGTGCCGATATCGGCACACAGGTCCTGACCCACGGGTAATGGATAGTGAGCCGGGTTCAGCCCATCGTCGGCCAATTGCGCCAAGGCTGCCTTCAACGCGGCAACACGGCCAGGGTCGGCCCAGACCATTTGATCGCTCTGAGCCTGATAGAACGCCTGCAACAGCGCCTGTTGTTGCGCGTCAATGCCCGTGGCCAGCGCCGGGCAAGACTGCGGCAATTGAAGCAATGCCATCTGCACGGGGCTGACTGGCGCAACGACCATGTCGTCCGCCGACGCGACCAATGGCGCTACGAGCAAGGCAATGCTCAAGTAAACTGCGTGTTTTTTGATCAACTGCTTTACTCCAATCCATGGCCGTTGCGTAGGAATTCACCGTATTACCGTCACGGCTGACCCCGAAGGCTAGCAGCTCTATTCTGACTGTCTTAAACATAGCAGCCATCGGGTGACGGAGTTTCAGTAACCTTTAAACAGTGGAATATCGTTATCTATGCTGATTACTTTGCGACGACTCTTTCTGGTCGCCGCGACGCTGGGAGCCCTGTGCAACCCTGCGTTCGCCGCCAATATTTCCAAACAAGGGCTCTACAACAGCCTTGCCCAAGCCGCCCCGGAACTCAACCCCCTCGTCCTGCAAAGCGCTCTGAGTGCCATGCAATGCGCCGTCAACAATGGTGCCAGCCCGGCCGAAAACCTGGCTGTGATTGATTACTCGCAACCGTCGACCGCCCGCCGCCTGTGGATCTTCGATCTGCAAAAGAAGACCCTGGTGCTGCGTGATCTGGTGGCCCACGGGCAAAAGTCCGGTGAAAACTTCGCCACTCAATTTTCCAATAACGAGGGCAGCCATCAATCCAGTCTGGGGTTGTTTCGCACTCAGGAAAGCTATCAGGGTGCCAACGGCTACTCATTGCGCATGGACGGGCTTGAACCGGGTTTCAACGACAGCGCCCGTGATCGGGCCATCGTCATCCACCCGGCCAGTTACGTGAATCCGCTGTGGAGCCAGACCCAAGGCCGCATCGGTCGCAGTCAGGGCTGCCCTGCCGTACGCCCGCAGATTGCCCGTACCGTGGTAGACAAACTCAAGGATGGGCAGTTCATGTTTGCCTGGTATCCGGATCAAAAATGGCTGCAATCCTCGGCTTACCTCAACTGCAAACCGCGGCTGGTGGCCAGCATTGTCTCGTCCAAAAAGGGCTGACAGTCAGCGACCACTCCATTACCGACCCCTTTGAGCTGAAAGCGACACGCTGCCCGGTCTTTCATTGACGGATCGGGCCAAGCGCTATTTATTACTATTAATCCGCATTAATACGATAAATAGACCCTATGCTAAGTCGCCCGCTGCGCCGCAAACGCCAGAAGCTTTCCGATGTGATTGTCGAATCGGTCAAACGCTCGATTGTGACCGACGCCCTCAAGCCCGGTGACCGCCTGCCTACTGAACGCGAGCTGATGGAAAGTTTTCAGTGCTCCAAAGGGTCGGCCCGCGAAGCCCTCAAGGCACTGGAAGTTGAAGGGTTGGTCAGCACTCGCACCGGCCCCAGCGGCGGCGCCTATTTGAATCAGGCCGGGACCGAACCCGCCAGCCGGGCCTTACGCAACTATTTGCACTTCCAGCATCTGGATGGCGAGCAGGTCTACCAACTGCGCAAAGTCATCGAAGTGGAACTGGCCGTGTCGGTGATTGGCCGACTCAGTGCCCAGGACTTCGCAGCGCTGCAAGCCAATGTCGATTTTTGCAGCGCTCCCGAAGACAGCGAGGCCGGCCAGCGTGAACAGCGTTTGGCGGAACTTGAATTTCACACGCTGCTGGCCCATGCCTGCCCCAACCCTTTACTGAGCTTTATGGCGCAATTTCTCAACGATTTGCTGCGCGATCTGGTGGTGCTGAAAAAAGCCTACAAACCCAAGCGCAAGCAATTCGACGCCGCCAACCTCGATTATCACAAGCAGTTGTTGATTGCCCTGCGCGCTGAAGACGAGCCGCGGGTACGCACCTTGATGCACGAACACATGTGCGATGCCGAACACCATATGAGCGCACTTGAAGGTCAAGTCAGCCCGCATTTTTTGCTGGAGTTCGATCACAGCTAGCACCACACCGTATGAGCTATCCCCAATAAAAAAGGCCTGCCCACGGGCCCTGTTCCGCCGTTTGCCATTGCTACTCCTGCCAATAATTAAATCAGGGAGTCATTCCATGCAGCGTCGTACGTTGTTGAAAGCGGGACTGGCGGCTGCCGGTGCTCTTGGCCTCGCGCCGGGCATCCGTCAGGCCTTCGCCAGCGAACCGTTCACCTTTTATGGCCTCAAGTCGATGTCCGGGCCTTTCGCCAGTTATGGCAAGTTCGCCGACATGGGTTCGCGTCTGGCCGTCGAGCACTACCCGCAACTGCTCGGCCGACCGCTCCATTACAAGGTCATCGACACGGAAGGCAACGCCGGCAAGGCGGTGCGCAAAGTGCAGGAAGCCATCGCACAGGACGGGGCACGCTTCTTTCAGGGCTGCACACTGTCTTCGTCGGCGCTTGCCGTGGCCAAGGAAGTGAACAAGGCGGGCGGCGTCTTCATGACGCCCGTGGGGGCCGATGAAGTCACCGGCAAGGATTGCAACAGCGCGACCTTTCGCTGGTCGGTGCCAACCTACGGCGCCATCCGCGAAACCCTGGTGCCCCTGATCAAAACCCTGCCCGATGCCAAACGCTGGTACACCATCACCCCGCAGTACGTGTTCGGCGAAGCGCTGTTGGACGGCACCCGCCAAGTGCTGGATGAACACGGTCTGGAACACATCGGCAACAGCTATCACTCGCTTCAGGAGCAGGAGTTTTCCGGCTACCTGACCAATGCCATCGTCGCCAAGCCCGATGTGCTGGTGCTGCTCAACTTTGGCAGCCAATCGAACAACGCACTGCGTCAGGCGGTGAATTTCGGCATCAAGGAGCGGATGAAAGTGCTGCTGGTCTGGTCCGCCGGGCTGGATCAATTTCAGGAACTGGGCAGCGATATTCTCGAAGGGGTTTACCTCGGGGCGCAGTACTGGCATCAGGTCGATACCCCGCTCAACCGCGAGCTGGTCAAAGCCACTCAGGCCAAATACGGGATTAACCCCACCTACCCGCTGGCGGCTGATTACATCAGCACCAAGGTCATGCTCGACACCATCGCGTCGACCGGCAGCTTCGACGGGCCGACCGTCGCCAACGCCATGCAGGGCCTGAACTACCAAGGCCCAACGGGCGCGGAGTCGATCCGCGCCGGCGACCATCAGGTGATCAAGGATTATTACCTGCTGGTGGGCAAACCCGCCGATCAAATGAGGGACGCGGACGATCTGGCCACGGTGATCAGTTCCGGACGCTCGTTTGCGTCGGTCGAAAGCACGGGCTGCGTGTTGGGTTAAATCACGGTTTTCAAGCACCTTTCAACGGGCAAACGATGACGCGTGATCGCTTGCCGAGGGTATCTGCATGCTCGAACTTTACCTGTTTCAGATTCTCAACGGCCTTGGCCTGGGGATGATCTACTTCTTGATCGCAGTGGGACTGACGATCATTTTTGGCCTGCTCAACTTCGTTAACTTTGCCCACGGTGCGTTTTTTCTGCTGGGCGCCTATATCTGTTACACGGTGGTCAGCCTGACCGGTAACTTCTGGCTGTCACTGCTCTTCGCCCCCTTGCTGGTGGCAGGGCTGGCGTGGCTGATCGAACGCCTGCTGATCCAGCGCATTTATCACTTGCCGCACATGTTCCAGATTCTGGTCACGCTGGGTATCGCCCTGATCATTCAGGAAGCCAGCGTGATGATCTGGGGCCCGGTGGGCAAAAGCGTGGCCGTGCCACAGTTACTGCGTGGCGTACTGGTGATCGGCGACTTCGTGTACCCCTACTACCGCTTGTTTCTGATCGCCTTCTCGGCGCTGATCGGTTTTGCCCTGTGGTTGCTGCTGGAGCGCACGCGCTTCGGGGCGCTGGTTCGTGCGGGCAGCGAGAGCACCGAAACCGTGTCCCTGCTGGGCACCAATATCTTTCGCCTGTTTTCCATGACCTTCGCCCTTGGCGCGGGGTTAGCGGGGATTGCCGGTGTGCTGTTCGCGCCGTTACGCGGTGCGCAGCCCTTCGTTGGCCCGGAAATCCTCGGTGTGGCCTTTGTGGTCGTGGTCATCGGCGGCATGGGTTCGTTCAGCGGTGCGCTGGTCGGCGGTTTACTGGTGGGCGTGGTGCAAAGCCTGATGACCACTATCTGGCCTCAGGGCGCGAGCTTGATGATCTACGGCGCCATGGCCGTGGTGATTCTGCTGCGCCCTTATGGCCTGTTCGGGAGAGCCTGACATGAATGAGAAAAACCCCCTGCCCTTCGCCAAGACCCAATCGCGCGCCATGCTGCTGTTGGTCATCGCGGTCTTGATCGGCCTGCCGCTGGTGTTGCCCTCGGCCACGCTGGCCACTGAAATCCTGATCTTCGCCATGGCCGCACTGGCCTGCAACCTGTTACTGGGCTACACCGGCTTGCTGTCTTTCGGCCAAGGTATTTTCTTTGGTGCCGGTTCTTACTGCGCGGCCTTGCTGATGATTCATCTGCATTTGGGTTTGTTCAGTGCCTTGCTCGGTGCCGCGCTGGTGGGCGCCTTTCTGGCGTTTCTGGTGGGCGCACTGGCCATCCGCCGAACCGGTATTTATTTCGTGATGCTGACCCTGGCCTTCAGCCAGATGGCTTATTTCCTGACCTATACCCTGAGTGACTGGACCGGTGGCGACAACGGCCTGCTGGACGTGCCCCGCCCCGAAATTCGCATCGGCGATACCGTGCTGATGTCGCTCAGTGACGCACGCTATTTCTACGGCTTCGTCGCTGTGCTGTTCCTGCTGATTTTCATCGGCGCCCGCCGGGTGATTGCTTCGCCTTTCGGCAGCACGCTGATGGCCATCCGCGAAAACGAAACCCGCGCCGCGGCCATCGGCTACGACACGCGGCACTTCAAGATTCTGGTGTTTATGTTGTCCGGGTCCGTCACCGGGATTGCCGGGGCGCTCTACGCCATGCTGCTGCATTTCGTCCCCCTGTCCAACATCGACCTCGCCATGTCAGAGAACATTCTGATCATGACCATTGTCGGCGGCACCGGGTCGTTGTTTGGCTCCTTGCTGGGTGCGGGCACTATTGTGTTGCTCGGCGACTTCCTGTCTGACTTGTGGCCGCGCTGGCTGATGCTGCTGGGGGTGATTCTGATTCTGGTGGTGGTGTTTATGCGCGGCGGTTTGTGGGGCGGATTTTCCAGCCTGTTTGATAGGATCAAAGGCTCGCGCAAACGCCAACAACCCCTTCAGGAGGAACAGCCATGAGCACCACTCCCCCCCTGCTGCAAACCGACAACCTGCAACTGGCCTACGGCGCGTTCAATGCGGTCAACGGCGTCAACCTGAAGGTCGAGCAAGGCACCATTCACACCGTGATCGGCCCTAACGGTGCGGGCAAGACCAGCCTGTTTCACTGCTTGACCGGTGAGCGTCAGGCCACTGGAGGCACTATCGTGTTCGATGGCAAGCACATCATTAAAAAGCCCTCCCACGGCCGCGTCGCGCTGGGCATGGCCCGTTCATTCCAGCTCACCAGCCTGTTCCAGAACCTCAGCGTGCGCGAGAACTTGCGTCTGGCGGCCCAAGGCCGGGATGGATTGGGCGCTCTTAATTTCTGGCGGCATGTGGACAGCCGCCGCCAACACCACGACATGGCCGATCAGGTGCTCGAACGCCTGCAACTGACCCGACGCGCCAACACCCTGGCCGGTGAGCTGTCCCACGGCCAACAGCGGGTGCTCGAAGTGGGCATGTCGATCTGCTCCAAACCTAAGCTGCTGATGCTCGACGAACCAACGTCGGGCATGGGCATCGACGATATTCCGATCATGACCCAACTGATCAGCGACCTGGGCCGCGACCACACGGTGCTGCTGATTGAACACAACATGAGCATTGTCATGTCCATCAGCCAACGCATCACCGTGATGAGCCAAGGCCAGATTCTGGTCGAAGGCACGCCTGAATTCGTCCGCGCCGATGAACGTGTACGCACTGCCTATCTGGGAGAAGCCGCCTGATGCTGACTGTCGACACTATCCATTCCTATTACGACAAAAGCCACGTCCTTGAAGGCGTTTCGCTGCAGGTCAATCCGGGTGAGCTGGTGACGTTGCTCGGGCGCAACGGCGCGGGCAAGACCACCACGTTGCGCAGCATTCTGGGGATCATCTGCCCGCGCCAGGGCCAGGTGCGCTTCAATGGCCAGGACATGGTCGGGCGCAAGGTCTTTGAGATTGCCCGCGAGGGGCTGGCCTTGGTGCCCGAGCATCGCGGCATTTTCCGCTTGCTCAGCGTTGAGGAAAACCTGCGCATCGCTCAGCGCAAAAGCAGCCGCTGGCAACTGGAGGATGTCTACGCGATGTTCCCGCGCCTCAAGGAGCGGCGCAAAAATGCCGGCCACGCATTGTCCGGCGGCGAGCAGCAAATGCTCGCCATCGCTCGGGCACTGGTCAATGACCCCAAGCTGTTGATCCTCGATGAACCGACCGAGGGACTGGCGCCGGTGATTGTCGATGAGCTGGTGAAAATTCTGCGCACGATCAAGGAGGACGGCCTGCCCGTGCTGTTGGTGGAGCAGAACCTGAAGGTCTGCGACGCGCTTGCCGACCGCCATTACGTGCTCGAACAAGGCCGCGTGGTGTACGAAGGCAGCGCTGCCGCGTTTCGTGCCGACCCGACCATCAAAAACCGTTATCTGGCCCTGAGCGCCTGAAGGAGAACAGTCGTCATGAACAGCCCTGTCACCTTATCCACTGTGTTTAACAGCAACGCGCCACTGATTAATCCTGAGCGCTTGTGGCAATCGTTAATGGACCTTGCGCAACTTGGCGCCACCGCCAAAGGCGGGGTCTGCCGTCTGGCCCTCACGGACCTTGACCGTCAAGCCCGGGATTTATTTGTGCGCTGGTGTGAAGACGCCGGTTGCAGCGTCAGTGTTGACGCCATCGGCAATATCTTCGCGCGCCGTGCCGGTCGTCAAACCGACTTGGCGCCAGTCATGACCGGCAGCCATATCGACACCCAGCCCACGGGCGGAAAATTCGACGGTTGTTACGGGGTCATGGCCGGGCTGGAAGTGATCCGCACCCTCAATGATCTGAATCTGGTCACCGAGGCGCCTATCGAGGTCGTGGTGTGGACCAACGAAGAAGGCTCGCGTTTCCCGCCGTGCATGATGGGTTCCGGGGTGTTCGCCGGCAAATTTGACCTGCAAGACACCCTCAATAAACAGGATGAACAGGGCTTGTCGGTCGGCGCCGAGTTACAGCGTATTGGTTACGCCGGCAGCCGTGCGGTGTTGGGGCATCCCGTGGGTGCCTACTTTGAAGCCCATATCGAGCAAGGCCCGGTGCTGGAAGATCGGGCCATCACCATTGGCGTGGTGATGGGGTGCCTGGGGCAAAAATGGTTTGACCTGACCTTGACTGGCGTCGAGGCCCACGCCGGGCCAACCCCGATGCACCTGCGCAAGGATGCACTGGTCGGCGCCGCGCAGGTCGTCAGCGCCGTCAACCGTATTGCCCTGCAGCATCAACCGCACGCGTGCGGCACCGTCGGCTGCCTGACACTGCACCCCGGCTCGCGCAATGTGATCCCCGGTCAGGTGCACATGACCATCGACTTGCGTCACCTGCATGAAGACCAACTGCAGGCCATGGTCGATGAAGTGCGTCACGCCATCGAAGAAGCCAGCAGCGCCCACGGTTTGAGCTACACATTGACGCCCACCGCCGACTTCCCGCCACTGGACTTTGACCCCGCGTGTGTCGATGCCGTGCGCAAAGGCGCGCAGCAGTTGGGCCTCAGTCATATGGAGATTGTCAGCGGTGCCGGTCACGACGCTATCTTCGTCGCAGAACTGGGCCCCGCCGGTATGATTTTCGTGCCGTGCGAAGGCGGTATCAGCCATAACGAAATTGAAAACGCAGCACCGCAGGATCTGGCCGATGGCTGCGCCGTGCTGCTGCGGGCCATGGTCAATGCGGCTCAGGGAGGGCCAACACAATGAGCCAGCCGACTGAGATGGGCCAAATGAGCGCTGTTGAACTGCTGGAGCGCTACCGCAATAAAAGCCTGTCACCCGTCGACGTGACTGAAGATGCGCTGGCACGTATCGAACGCTTCAACCCGCAGGTCAACGCTTACTGCCATATTGATGCCGAAGGTGCCCTGCGCTCAGCCCGCGCCTCGGAACAACGCTGGCTTAAAGGCGAACCCCGCGGCGCTCTGGACGGTGTTCCGGCGTCCATCAAAGACCTGACGCTGACCCAGGGCATGCCCACGCGCAAGGGCTCGCGAACCACCTCGGCACACGGCCCGTGGGACGTGGATGCACCGTTCACGGCTTTTATGCGTCAAGCCGGAGCCGTGTTGCTGGGTAAAACCACTACCCCGGAATTTGGCTGGAAAGGCGTCACGGACAACCCGCTGTACGGCATCACCCGCAACCCGTGGGACACCCGCATGACGGCAGGTGGTTCGTCTGGCGGTGCGGCGGCCGCGGCTTCCCTCAATCTGGGGGTTTTGCATCAAGGCAGCGATGCCGGAGGCTCGATCCGCATTCCCTGTGCCTTTACCGGCACGTTCGGGATCAAACCGACCTTCGGTTATGTGCCGCAATGGCCTGCCAGCTCCATGACCATCCTCTCGCATCTTGGGCCGATGACCCGCACGGTCGAAGACGCCGTCTTGATGCTGCAAACCGTCGCCCAACCAGATGCTCGTGATGGTTTGATCGGCGCACCGCGAACCACGCCGTGGTTACCCGCAGAGCAAAGCCTCAAGGGATTGCGCGTGGCTTTCAGCGCCGACTTTGGTTATGTCAGGGTCGATCCGCAGGTGGCTGCCGTCATCGCCCGTGCGGTGGCGCGCCTGAGTGAACTGGGCGCAGAGGTCGAGTGTGTCGATCCTGGATTTAACGACCCGCTGAATACGTTCAATACGTTATGGTTTGCCGGAGCGGCCCGCCTGGCCGGGCAACTGGACAGTGCCCAGCGCGACCAGCTGGATCCCGGCCTGCAACGCATCGCCGCACTGGGCGAAGGCATCAGCCTCAAGGACTACAGCAGCGCCCTTGAGGCGCGCGCCGCGCTGGTGGCGCAGATGAGCGACTTCCATCAACGCTACGACATTCTGGTAACACCGATGTTGCCCATCACCGCGTTTGCGGCCGGGCATAACGTGCCGCCAGACTCGCACTACCGCGAATGGATGCACTGGACGCCCTTCAGTTACCCCTTCAACCTGACTCAACAACCTGCCGCGTCAGTGCCTTGCGGTCTGGCAGACAATGGCCTGCCGGTCGGCTTGCAAGTGGTCGGCGCGCGATTTGCCGATGACGCGGTGCTCAGGGTCTGCCGGGCCTATGAAACACATTTCCCGAGTGACCATCCGCACGCGCCCGGTGGTGGCTAAATCTGCACAGGTGTAGCGTCTACGATCGACAGCGCTTAATGGAACGCGCCATTAAGCACTTCATAAATGATGCCGCTGGCCACGGAAACCAGAATCAAATCAGTCCCGGCCTGACGCCACTCATAGCCGTCATAGTGAGGCAGTTGTTTGGCCAGTCGACCGTCGATTTTTTTGCCGATGCCCGGTGGCAACGGCTTGCCACGCGCAAGGTTCTTTTGAACACCCGGTGGCAATGCCGGGCCTGGGCTCCAGTAATCGCGATGCTGACCCACGATGCCCAAAGCATGCTGGCGGTTTACGCTGGGGCCCTTGTTGTGGGCATTGCCATCTGGACGCTTGCCTTGGGGCTGATTACCACCTGGCTTGCCTTGATGCGTATCTTGAGGCTTTTGACCCTGCTGAACGGGCGGCTTTCCTTTATCACCGCCATTACCTGGCCCATTGCCATTACCGTTCCCGGGATCGGCTAACGCCGTAGCCGAGCCACACGCCAGCGCAAAGCAAGTCAATGCGGTAACCAGTGAACGCGAAGTCAACATATCAGTACTCTCAAAAAGAAATTTCCTACTCAGCAATCTAGACCTCAAACGTGGATTAGGTTCCACAGCCGCATAAACATATTGTTACAACCTAGGCCTATGATGCGAAGTCGATACAAGAACTTTGAACCCACGCCTCGATCAATAGTGTGGGATCGCTGCATCCCTGATGGTGATAATTCTCTCCAGAGGTTAAGAACATGCGAATGACCTTATCAGCCCTGTTAATGGGCGTTGTAATTTCGCAAGGCGCCATGGCCGCTGGCGATGGATCTGCCGCTGTCGGCGGCGGGCTTGGCGGTGTTTTGGGCAATATCGTGGGCGAACAACTGGGCGGCTCTACCGGAGCGGCCATTGGCGCAGGCGTCGGCGGCGCGGCCGGGGGTGCGGTCGGTGCCGACAAGGGTCGTAAAACCGAGGCAGCCATCGGCGGTGGCTTAGGCTCGGCGGGCGGCTCAGTCATCGGCAACAAACTTGGCGGCTCTACGGGCTCAGCCATCGGTGCGGGGCTTGGCGGCGTGGTCGGAGGCGCCGTAGGCAGCAATCTGGGTGACGACGATCACGACAAAAAGCATCGGTCGGGCGGTAAACATAAAAACAAGCACAAAAACAAACATCGCGACTGATTGACCCCTTCCCCCCTGCAAAAGCCTGGTGCCACGCTGAAATAGCGAGATACCGGGCTTTTGCGTGCCCAACGTTCACGACCGCTCCAAGCCAGCGTATGAGCCCAATTGAGTAAGGGGGATTGAATTAGTTCGTATACTGAGCATATTGTATGGCAGCGTCTTACTCCATTAATAACAACAAGGAAAAACGCCATGCAATTTCACCTGAACGGTTTCCAGACGGGCGACCCGGAACTTCATACCCCTGCCCCCTCCCTCCTTCTGCCGGAATCGGTAGACATACTCATCGTCGGCAGTGGCCCGGCGGGTTTACTGCTGGCGGCACAACTTGCAAGGTTCCCAAGCATCACAACCCGCGTTGTCGAGCGCCGTGCGGGTCGTTTGCAATTGGGCCAGGCTGACGGGATCGCCTGCCGAACCGTTGAAATGTTCAATGCGTTTGGCCTCGCCGAGCAACTGTTGCGTGAAGCCTGCTGGGTCAATGAGACCGCATTCTGGAGGCCCAAGGCCGATGACCGTCAGCACATCGAACGCACCGGCCGGGTCCAGGACACTGAAGACGGCCTTTCGGAGTTTCCCCACGTCATCGTCAATCAGGCACGCATTCAGGATTACCTGCTCGATAGCCTGCTCAAATTGCCGCAACGGCTGGAGCCGGATTACAACCTGGAACTGATCGATGTCATCCGCGATGAACATTCAACACATCCCGTACTAGCGACGCTGAAACGCACCGACACCGGGCAGACCGTGAAGATCCGCACGCGCTACCTGGTGGGCTGTGACGGAGCACGCAGCAAAGTGCGCACGGCCATTGGTCAGCAATTGCATGGTGACGCCGCCAACCATGCCTGGGGCGTCATGGACATGCTGGCCGTGTCAGACTTCCCGGATATACGGCTCAAGGTCGCCATTCAATCGGCTGACGCCGGGAACATGCTGTTCATTCCACGCGAAGGCGGCCATCTGGTTCGCATGTACGTCGATCTAGGTGAAGTCACCGAAGAAAACCGCGCAGCGATCCGTGCGACCAGTGCCGAGCAACTGATCGGCACGGCCCAACGCATCTTGCAGCCCTACACCTTGAACGTGAAAAACGTCGTCTGGTTTTCCGTCTACGAAGTTGGCCAGCGCCTGACAGAGCGATTCGACGACGCCGCCGATGCGGCGGGCGCCCCGCGCGAACCGCGAATATTCATCGCGGGCGATGCCTGTCACACCCACAGTGCCAAGGCTGGACAAGGCATGAACGTCTCGATGCAGGATGCGTTCAACCTGGGCTGGAAAATCGCGGCCGTGCTGGAAGGCCGCAGCCCCACCTCCCTGCTGGCCAGTTATTCACAGGAACGTCAGCCAGTGGCTCAAGAACTGATCGGCTTCGACAAGGAATGGTCAGCCATGATCGGTGCGCGCCCCAAAGACCCTCTGAACCCCGCCGCCGGGGGCGTGGACCCGGCAGCGCTGCAAGCCTACTTTGTGCAAGCTGGCAAATACACAGCGGGGGTCGCGACCCGCTATCGTCCGGGCCCCTTGACCGGGCCAGGCACCTGGCAAGCCCTCGCCAGCGGCCTGACCATAGGCACACGTTTTCACTCGGCACCGGTGATTCGCCTGGCCGACGCACGCCCCATGCACTTAGGTCACACAGTGACCGCCGATGGCCGCTGGAGACTTTTTGCCTTTGCCGATGCCTCAGGTGAGGCCTTGCACGCGCTGTGCGACTATCTGGAGCACCATCCGGACTCGCCTGTTCGCAAATTCACCCCACCGGGCGCGGACCTCGACAGCGTGCTTGATGTCCGTGCCGTTTATCAGCAGTCGCACCGAGACCTTAACGTCGAACAACTCCCCTCACTCTTATTGCCGCGAAAAGGACGTTTTGGACTGATTGACTACGAGAAAGCGTTCAGCGTTGACCCACAGGCCAACATCTTTGAATTGCGCGGCATTGATCGTCAACGCGGAGCCCTGGTGCTGGTACGACCTGACCAATATGTGGCGCATGTCCTTGGACTGGACGGATACACCGAACTGGAGGCATTCTTTGAATCCGTTTTGATCCCTCACTAATAAGGCCCCACCGTGCCGACTGACAACACACCCAGGATTCTCGTGCATACCGGCAGCTTGATACGTCGAGCACAACAGCGTCACGTTGCTATCTGGATGCGCGAAGTGTCCACTGATGTGACCAGCGTGCAATACGCGGTGCTGCTGGTGCTTGAGCAACGCCCGGGAGTCAGTCAGCGCGAATTGGGTGATGAACTCGACCTTGACCGTTCCACCATCGCCGAACTGGCTGCACGCATGGTGCGTAATGGTCTGGTCGAACGGATCAGCGATCCACAAGACAAACGCCGTAATACCCTGTTCCTGACCACAACTGGGCGCGAGTTGCTGGCGGAACTCAAGCCACGGGTAGGCAACGTCGAGCGAGTGCTGACACAGCAACTGAGTGCCACCGAGCGCGACACGTTGCGCCAGCTTATCGACCGATTGCTGATTCCTCTTGAGCCGTGAGTGGCTGATCGTAGGATAGCAATGGCTTCGTACGGAAAATGGCACCACTGGTACTTACCAACTTTCCGCGCGTAATGTGTCATATCCCTCTCCACGACACGATTAATTACCTCGTTGAAAAGGAGATTTCCCAGACCGTTGGCGAAATGAGCCACAGCAATCGTCATGCCTTAAAGAACAAAAAAACGACCCACAGAGGTAGAAGGAGCACCACGGGGATCACAATCAGAAGCACGAGGCCCTGAACAACATACCTCCAGCGGTAGAGTCTGGTCCCTT
Organism: Pseudomonas helleri; assembly: GCF_009600315.1. GTDB lineage: Bacteria > Pseudomonadota > Gammaproteobacteria > Pseudomonadales > Pseudomonadaceae > Aquipseudomonas > Aquipseudomonas helleri_A. Next base: position 67,233 of record NZ_WIWC01000012.1, read on the forward strand.
CAGTAGCGTTCCTGGCATCCTTCCAGACATCCCAGAGTTCGAAAATTCTGAGCATTTCAAGAAGGTCTAGGATAGTAATAAGCACTTCTGGTCCTTCTTCAAGAATGATGCCAGCGAACGCGGGCCGGGCAATTGTGCCTTTACTCACTAGGTTCCACATCCAAATTCGTCAGGACGATTAGGTATGGCTAATACCTTACTTTGAATGTGGGTGAATCCTCTGCTGAGTCGACCTGATTTCTTTGACGCGTCCAACCGAGCTGCCCGCGATGATAGGCGGCAGATTGACAGGCGCTGACGGTCGCCACAAAGCGTTATTACTCGACCATCGGCATTGAGACGTTTGGCAAATATTATGGGTGTCCGCGTAATTTCATGGTGTCAGTGAAGACGAGTATGTAGGCGTGGGTCCGGGCGTTAACCTTTAGAAGACTCGCAATGCAATTGGAATCTTGAGTCCAGGGGTTGGGCGCAAGTCAGTATGTCGCGTCCGACTTATCGAGTGACAAGAGATTTGTGGTTCAGCAGCAAACTCAACCCTAGGCAAATTTCCCGGTACGGATGGCAGAGGTCATCGGCCAATATACCCAACTCACGCGATAGTGGCAGTTTGCCAAGCCTGCTGGCATGCTCTCGACGATTTTTCGGTAGACAGCATTGAGGCAGGGAGAGCGACTATGGGTTCAGAGAGCAAAGCAAAGGCAGCTCAACTGAGTGTTCTGAGCAAATATGGTGTATTGGCAGACTTTACTGACGTGGAAGAAGTGGTGCTTGACCGTGCCCTGAAGGGCCGATTGTCTGCGAGCGCGTCGAAGGAACTGACCTTCGCTCACTGGCGTGATCAGTTGCTGGGTCCGGGTGTGCGGCTTCCGGTTGCGCGTTTTGCTAATCCAGTTCCGGGGCAAATCCGACTGGGCAAGCTCGCGATTGGGGAGGAGCTCGCCGCCAGCCTCAAGTCTCGCGACCGGCAGTTACAAGCCAGGCTCAAGGCGTCCGAGCTGGAAGTTATGAGGTTGCAAGAAGAATTGCAGGAACTGAGGCAAACCAAACCTCCTGCAACATTGTTGGAGCCGATCGGCGATGACGCGCGGAGGTTGAAGTACTGGTATCACGAAACAACCGGTTATCTGCATAACATCCTGTGGGAGATCAAGGAAGTTGACGGTCACATCTTCGACCATCAAGGCCAACTCAACCGGGATTACCGTCAGCAACTGGTCGAGATCATTCTGCGGGCACTGAACGGCTTGGCCGCACTCGGCTTTTTCATCAAGGCCGAGTTGTGTGACGCATCATCCAAAGAGCCTTATTTGCCATCGGTGATGTTGCATCACAACCCGGCAGATCCTGAAGAAGCACATCTACTCAAGGGCTTTGCCTTTGTCGTCGAGGACGTACAGCCGGATGTGCTGGTGGCAGCCAGCGAGTGTCTTTTTCTGGGGCGGGCGCTGCCCGAAATCGACAAACAGCACCGTTTCAATTGTCACGTCAACATCTCCTGGAGCCACATGGTTGAGTTGAACGAAGACGAACTGTTTCACCTGTCCTGCTTCCTGCATAAGTTGTTTGAGGCATTGGCCAGATCGAATGACGGTCGGCCTAGGGGGGCATTGCGCGAGGCGGCGATCCTTTGCCTGGTGCTTTCCAGCACCGCACCCTGCATGCCCGCGCGATTACAGCAAGTACAAGCGCTGAGCTTGCAGGATACGTTTTACCCAGGGCACAGGCCATTCACGAGCGCCTCCTCGAAGCCTGACACTGATGCATCCGCTGGAAAAATTCTCGAGCACCTGTTTCATACCTTGCATGCACTTGTCATGCGCTGACATACGCTTTGATGTGCAATGGAACATGCAGGCTGCCTAAGGCATTTAAGTTGAAGCACGTGGGGCAGTTGTTCGACATTGGTGTCGATGAAATGCTGTTACGAATCGAGGTTGCTACTGATGCGCTGCATTATGGTGTGGTGCCGATCAGTAGCGGGAAACTGGCGAGCGATGGAGGATTGTTGCCGCAAACACCTCAATTGCCTTTGCATCTGATGTGGCGGAATTAGAATGCGTTTTAGGCTAACTCCACAACATCACCACCTCATCACTCGGTACCGGCAAATCCAGCAGATGAATAATTACCCCCCCACCCGAAACGGCTGGACCTCATCGGCCTGCCCTTGGTTGGCAACGAGCACAGCTTCGACGGTGCCGTTGAGGTGGGCGGAGTAATTCTGGCAGAGGGTGTTGAGCACGTCACCGCAATGGGTTCTGCAAGTCGTCCAGTTCGGAGTGAAAGTTAAGCTTTCCTGATAAACTGCCAGCCATCCCGATAAATGCGTATCCGCGCCCTGTAGGCTGATGAGTTGTCCTTGCGCTTACGTGCTGTAATCGTGCCCATTCAAGTTGCTACATTGCCCAATGCGATCGCTACAACGTAGCAGTCGACATCAGAAAGCAGGGTAAATGGGTAAAATCGTTGTATAAAAGATCAGTATTAATGAATTCCGAAAAAGCCGAATCCCCAGTAAACACTAGCCCTTCACGCTCAGAGCCATCTCGCCGCTTTAGCGTGGCCCCTATGATGGATTGGACCGATCGTCATTGCCGCTTCTTCCTGCGTTTGTTGTCCAAAAACGCATTGCTGTATACCGAAATGGTCACCACTGGCGCGTTGATCAATGGGGATGCAGAACGCTTTTTGCGCCATGACGAGACTGAGCACCCTCTGGCTCTGCAATTGGGTGGCAGTACTCCGGCAGATTTGGCCGTATGCGCGCGCATGGCGCAGGAGGCCGGGTATGACGAGGTGAATCTGAATGTCGGCTGCCCGAGTGATCGGGTGCAGAATAATATGATTGGCGCTTGTTTGATGGCACACCCAACGCTGGTGGCCGATTGTGTGAAAGCAATGCGCGACGCGGTGTCGATTCCCGTCACAGTAAAGCATCGTATCGGTATCAATGGCCGCGACAGTTATGCGCAGCTGTGTGATTTCATCGGTACAGTGCGCGAGGCCGGATGCACCAGTTTCACGGTGCATGCGCGTATCGCCATTCTGGAAGGGCTTTCACCCAAGGAGAACCGTGACATTCCGCCCCTGCGCTATGACGTGGCCGCACAGGTTAAAAAGGATTTTCCTGAGCTTGAGATCATCCTCAATGGCGGGATCAAAACCCTTGAACAATGCCAGGAACACTTGCAGGTGTTTGATGGGGTGATGCTCGGCCGTGAGGCTTATCACAATCCGTATATCCTGGCCGAGGTCGATCAGCAGTTGTTCGGCAGTACTGACCCTGTGATTACTCGGGCGCAAGCGTTGTCGCTGTTAAGACCTTATATCGCCGCGCATATTGCAGCGGGTGGGGCGATGCATCACATCACGCGGCATATTCTTGGATTAGGTCAGGGTTTTCCGGGTGCGCGACGCTTTCGACAGTTGCTGTCGGTGGATATTCACAAAGCTGCGGACCCTTTGGCGTTGCTTGATCAAGCCGCGGAGCTGCTGGAAGGCCGTTAATCTTCATCAAAAAAAGGGGCCGCTCCTGTGCAGGAACGGCCCCTTTTTTGATCAGTTCTCACTACAACTCAATGACGCTCCAGAGCGTGCACCAGGTCATGGAACGCTTCATGGTTGGAGTCGTTGAGGCCCATCAGTATTTTGTGAGCCTCCAGTACTTTGACGCGCACCACTTCTTCAGTCTGATCCTGAGACGGCAGGTCTGTGAGGCAATCAGGACACGGAATCGGTTTGCCGATGATGTTGAACACCTGATCGAAGCCCATCGATTCCAGCAGTCGGGTGATGTCTTCGTGGGTGGTAACAACGGTGGGCAACAAACCTATTTTTTGCCGCGACAAAATAGACAGCTTCGCCAGTAAACCCAGCGTGGTGCTGTCGATGCTCAGGGTTTCAGTGAGGTCTATCACGATGGCGTTGAAGTTCAGCGCGGTGAAGATCCTCTCGATTGTCGCATCCAGAGCCGAACACAACGTCAGACGCACTTCACCCACAAACTTCAGGACGAAGGTACCGTCCTGTTCGGCGAACTGAATTCTACCGGTACTCATTTAAGATTCCTGCTCAACACCAACAAGGCGATATCATCCGGCATCTCCCCGAGTGTAGCTAATCCGAAAACCTGACGCAGACCATCCAGGCTGCCGCCTGCTGCTTTGACCAATTGAGGCAACGCAGCTTCTTTCTCTTTGAGCGTAGGCTCATTCAAGAGATCCAATATGCCGTCCGACATCAGCGTCAAGCTAAAAACGTCCGGCAATTTCAAAACATGATCTTCATACGTGGCTTCGTTGAACAAGCCCACCGGCAGCCCTCGCCCTTCGAGGTAACTCACGCTGTCCGGCGTATACAACACAGGCAATGGCAGATGACCGCCAATGCTATAGGTCAATTCACCGGTCTCTTCATTGATCACACCACCCACCATCGTCACATGCTTGCCCAGCTTGCAGTTGATCAAGCCACGGTTTATATGCCCCAGTACTTCAGACGGTTTGAACTCAGGCAAGGTTCCGTTTCGTTTGGATTCAAACAATAAGCGTGTGGTCATGAACTTAAGCAGTACGGTCACAAAGGCTGAAGAAGCACCGTGGCCGGAAACGTCAGCCAGATAAAAAGCTACCCGACGCTCATCAACCCTGAAGTAGTCGACAAAATCGCCAGACAAGTACAGAGACGGAATAATCTGATGGGCAAAGTCGAATTCATCAATAGACCATGGGCTGATGGGCAACATGTTCATCTGAACCTGCCGGCCGGCGTTTTGGTCTTCCTGCAGTAAATTCAGACTAGCTGCGAGTTCGCGGTTGGCTGACTCCAGTTTGTCGCGGTAGCGCTGGTTTTCAAGCAACAAATGAGCACGATCCAGCGCTCGATGAACAGAGTGTTCCAGCACGGCAAGGTCTTCAAGCGGCTTGATCAGGTAGTCCGCCGCCCCCAGGCGCAGCGCCTCAACCACATCACTCATGACCCCCGCACCCGATATGACGATCACCGGCATTTGCGGTGAGCGCTCGCTTATCTGACGGATAAGCTCCAGGCCACTCATTTGCGGCATACGCAAGTCACAGATCACCAGATCTGGCGATTGTTGCTCGAACACCTGTAGACCCTGTATGCCATTGCTGGCTTGCAGGACACTGAAGCCACTGTCTTCAAGGTAGGCCGCCAAACTGGCGCGCACGACTTCGTCGTCATCAATGATCAGCAGCGTGGCACTGGTTTTTTGCATGTGGGCAAACGGCGCCAGAATGGGGTTGGCGTAGAATCACGAACGCATCGGATTCAACGACGGAAATGGCTTGTGAACATCCCTGTTTCAAATCGGCTGTCGTGCTCGATCCGCAAAAGGTGCCCGTGTAAGGCGCAGACGGTACTCCCATCCGCGCGGGGTTTCAAGCTCAGGGCGATGGTCGACTTGAGTGTTCCGCGGGTTAAATTCCAGCGAGTTATAAGAACCCCAACAACCCCAACTAAAACCAAGGTATAAACAGCGTTAAACGCGATTAATACTCAACTCCAGCCCATAAAAAAACGGCCACCGGGGCCGTTCTTTACTCAGCCACAGCAGAATTAAAAGTCGTCTTCAACCTGCCCGTCTTTCACACGGAACTCACGACTTTGCAGATAGGCATTGCGAATAAACACGTAGCGGTCGCCGGTGATCAGCTTTTCAGCAGACAACAAGCTGGCACGGGTATCAATGATTTCCATGGCTGCAGTGGTGTTACGCGCCGGGATGTCATGCATGTAGCGGTACGGTTCGACAAAGGTATCCGGGTAGATACCAATCGCATCACGTACGGTGCTAGGCCCCAATAGCGGTAGAACGACATACGGACCGCTAGCTACGCCCCAACGACCAAGCGTCTGACCGAAATCTTCATCGTTGCGTTGCAGGCCCATTTTTGTGCCCACATCAAAGAAACCGCCGACACCAATAATGGTGTTCATCAACAGACGAGCGGTGTCTACGCCCGCCGCATGGGGCTTGGCTTGCAACACATTGTTGGCCAGGTTGCGCACGTCACCGACATTTCGGTACATGTTGTGGATGCCATCTTCCAGAAACTGCGGCGTAATGAACTGATAACCCTGTGCAAGCGGCTTCAGGGCATAGGTGTCGAGTTTTTCGTTGAAGATGAAAACGACGCGGTTGACCCCTTCCCATGGGTCATCTTCGGTCGCGGCATTGGCAGCGAATGGCGCCATCGCCACACCGGCACAGACAAAAATTTGAGCGAGACGATCAGTCCAGCGCATAGCAAAGCTCCTTGAAAATACTTAATACTTGGGCGCTACGCCCTGGGTCAGGGATGGAGTATAACGGCAATTGCATTTATCACAGCCCCAAAGAAATACCCTACACAGACATATGCCCACGCCGGACGTTCAATGCACTGCGAGTTTGCCCGTAAAGCCTGCCAATGGCCCCGGTGTTTTTGATTGAAATCATGCACGTGCAGCCTGGGTGGATTAATCTAGAAACCCGCTGCCGACCTTTTGCCAACATCGAAGGTCTATACCAGAGCCTATCAATAAAGGATGAATGCTATGCCTGCCCGCGAACTGCAACAACAACTCGACACCTTGCGCGAGCAACTGGAACAGAATCCGCCGCTCACTCAAGAAGAGCGTGATCATTTAAATGATCTCTCCGCACAAATTCAGGCTCAGATTGATATTGAAAAAGCCACTAACGACTCGAGTCTGGCCGATAGCGTCAATCTCGCCGTAGAGCGTTTCGAACTGGAACATCCGGCGCTGGCCGGTACGCTGCGTAATATCGTGCAAACCCTGGGCAATATTGGCATCTAAACGTCCGTATCGGCCAAAAACAACAAAGCCCCGACTCATCCGAGCCGGGGCTTTGTTTTACCACTCAGGCTGTCAGAGCCCTGTTTGACCACTCAGAGCCAAATCCAGCAACTCCCGGTTGGCCACGGCGTACATCGCATAGTCATTGCCCGTTGCGGCACGCAAGTCCACCAGCATTGAGCGCCAGCGCTCAACCATGGAATGGTTCTGCTCAAGCCACAACGCCAGACGCGCTTCGATCTCAACCGGTGCATCCGCCATTTGCAGTACCGAGACGGTAATTGCCCGCTGCTGCCAGTCGATGTCGTCACGGAACGCTTCACGCGCCAGCGCCTGCCAGTTGTTCTCTACCGGCAAGTTACTGATCTGCTGCAAGTACCAGGTGAGGTCCAACGCACTGCCTACCGCGAAATAGGCCTTGGCCACATCCGCTGCGTTCTGTCCCGTCACATCTGACGCTTCGATAATCGGCAGCAAGGTGTACAAGTGCGTCGTACCGGCCACCATTCGCGCCAGCAACTCCGGTACGCCAGCCGCTACATACGCCTGATAACGGGTCTGCCAGCCTTCGCGGGTAGGCCCTTCCAGCAGCTCGTCAAGTTTGAGCCCCAACGCCGCCAGATGCGGCCCAAAGTGCGCCACATCGCGTGCGGCATCCAGCTCGTTGCGACGACTGCGCAGGAACCAGCGCGTGGCTCGACGCCCCAGACGCATCAGCTCATCCATCAGCGCCAGCTGGATTTCAGCAGGCACTTGGTAGTCCAATGCTTCAATATGACGGAACCAGTGCGGGAGGTGGAAAATATCACGCACGATCACATAAGCCCCGGCCACATTGGCTGCGCTCATGCCGGTCGACTCTTTGAGTCGCTCCACAAAGGTGATACCCATGTGGTTGACCAGATCGTTGGCAATCTGAGTGCTGACGATTTCACGCTTCAAACGGTGACGACGCATGGCCGCGGCAAACTTGCTCACCAGCATCGGCGGGAAAGCCGTTTCCATATCGCGAGTCAGGTAATCGTCATCCGGCACCTGAGAGTTGAGCAAGGCTTCTTTGAGGTCGATCTTGCTATACGAGATCAATACCGAAAGCTCTGCACGGGTCAGACCATGGCCTGAAGCGACGCGCTCGACCAGTTGTTCTTCAGTCGGCAAGAACTCAATGGCACGATCCAGCTTGCCACGGGCTTCCAGATCGCTCATCAGACGCTTGTATTCGGCAATCCGCTCGTAAGCCTTGCGGGCCGCCAGCGATATGGCCTGGGTCTGTTTATAGTTGTTGCCCAACACCAGACCGCCGACTTCATCGGTCATGCTGCCCAGCAACTGGTTGCGCTGCTTCTCGGTCATATCGCCAGCCTGCACCACTTCGTTGAGCAGGATTTTGATATTCACTTCGTGGTCTGAGCAGTCCACGCCGCCAGCGTTGTCGATAAAGTCGGTGTTGGAGCCGCCACCGTTAAGGTTGAACTCCACGCGACCCAGTTGAGTCATGCCGAGGTTACCGCCCTCACCCACCACCTTGCAGCGCAGTTCGTTGCCGTTGACGCGTAATGCATCGTTGGCCTTGTCACCTACATCGGCGTGGCTTTCACTGCTGGCCTTGACGTAGGTGCCAATGCCACCGTTCCACAACAGGTCTACCGGCGCTTTGAGCAAGGCATTGAGCAGCTCGGTCGGGGTCAGTTTGTCGGCCGTGATCGCGAAGCGCTCTTTCATTTCGGGCGAAATGGCGATGCTTTTCGCACTGCGCGAGAAAATCCCGCCGCCTGCCGACATGATGCTGGTGTCGTAGTCTGACCAGGCCGAACGCGGCAGGTCGAACAGACGTTGGCGTTCAACGAAGCTATTGGCCGGTTCAGGGTTCGGGTCAATAAAGATATGCAGGTGGTTGAATGCAGCGACCAGTTGCAGCTTGTCGGACATCAACAAGCCGTTACCGAACACGTCACCGGCCATATCGCCAACGCCCACAACACTGATGCTGTCTTGCTGAACGTTGATGCCGCGCTCTTTAAAGTGGCGCTGCACGCCCACCCAGGCACCTTTGGCGGTGATGCCCATCTTCTTGTGGTCATAACCGGCCGAACCGCCGGAGGCAAACGCATCGCCTAACCAGAAGCCGTAATCAATGGCAATGCCGTTGGCAATGTCAGAGAAGGTGGCAGTCCCTTTATCCGCCGCAACTACCAGATACGGGTCATCGTCGTCGTGACGCACGACGTTCAACGGCGGCACCAGTGCACCGTCCTTGAGGTTGTCAGTAATGTCCAGCAGGCCGGAAATGAAGATCCGGTAGCAGGCAATCGCTTCGGCTTGAATCTCGTCGCGACCGCCGCCCAACGGCAAGCGACGCGGCACGAACCCGCCTTTGGCCCCCACCGGCACGATGACCGAGTTCTTCACTTGCTGCGCTTTTACCAGACCCAGCACTTCGGTACGGAAGTCTTCTTCACGGTCCGACCAGCGCAAACCACCCCGCGCTACGTTGCCGAAACGCAAGTGCACACCTTCGACCCGAGGCGAATACACGAAGATTTCAAACTTCGGTACTGGCTTGGGCAATTCCGGAATCAGGTGCGGGTTGAACTTGAAGCTGAAATACGAACGGTTCTGACCATTGGCATCCGGCTGATAGAAGTTGGTCCGCAGGGTGGCTTTGATCAAGTCCAGATAGCGACGCAGGATGCGGTCTTCATTGAGCACCTGAACGTCGTCAAGCGCCGTCAGAATGGCCTGTTCCAGACGCTGTTGCTTGTCTTCCAGGTCTTCTGCCGACAGTTTGCGGGCCAGATAGAAGCGCGTTTTGAACAAACGGGTCAGTTCGCGTGCAATATCGGTGTGGTTGTTCAGGGTGCTGGCAATGTAGCCCAGGTCGAAGCCCAGACGAATCTGTTTGAGATAACGCGCATAGGCACGCAGTAACGCCACATCACGCCACGGCAAGCCTGCGGTCAGCACCAAACGGTTGAAGGCATCGTTTTCAGCATCGCCGCTGACGATATGCACGAATGCATCCTGCAGCGTGTCGTTGAGTTGCTGAATATCCAGATTCAGCCCTTCGCCCGCGGTGAAGGCGAAGTCATGGATCCAGAATTCACGGCCGTTGGCGTGGCGCAAGCGATACGGAAACTCGCCCAAAACCCGCAAGCCGAGGTTTTCCAGAATAGGCAGCACGTCGGACAACGCCAGCGGCGTATCGGCGTGATACAGCTTGCAGTGCAATTCCTGACCGGCACTTTGACCCAGCGGCTGATAAAAGCTCATCACCAGCGGGTTTTTATCGCTCAAGCTCATCAAGTGCTGCATATCGACCACGGCCGAATGCGCGGCAAAGCGTTCACGGTAGCCCGCCGGGAAACCTTTCGGGAAGTCGCTGAGCACCTTGGTGCCGTTGGCTTCACCGAAGCTTTCAACCACCAGGCTGGCGTAATCGTCCTGCCAGCTGCGGCACGCCTGAACCACTTCTTTTTCCAGCATGACCGGATCGATGTCGATGCGGTTCTTGGGGTCTACGCGCAAAATCAACTGCACACGGGCCAACACCGACTCCGAGAAGAAGGTCCAGAACTCGCAATCCGAAGCCTGCAAACGATCCATCAGTACTTGCTGGATTTTTTGACGAACTTCGGTGGAATACACATCACGCGGTACATAAGCCAGGCAGTAGCAGAAACGGCCATAGGGGTCTTTGCGCAGGAACACGCGGATTTTATTGCGCTCCTGAATCTGCACAATCGACATCACGGTGTTGAACAGCTCGTCCACGGGCGTCTGAAACAGATCGTCTCGGGGTAACACTTCAACTACCTGAGCCAGTTCCTTGCCCAGGTGAGCTTTGGGCTGAAAGCCTGAACGGCGCTCGATTTCAGCGACCTTGCGGCGGATGTAGGGAATGACCCGCACGCTTTCGCCATACACCGAAGAGGTGTACAGGCCCATGAAGCGGCATTCCTTGATGACCTTGCCATCCGCGTCGATCTGACGGATCGATACATAATCCGGGTAAGCCGGGCGGTGTACGCGGCTTGGGTGTGCGGCTTTGGCAAACGACAGCAGGGTCGGTTCACGCAGGTAGCTGACCGCGTAATCTTCGATGCGCAGGTCTTCGGCCGTCAGGCCGGCGCGCAGCAGCTTGGTCAGGCCGAGGAACGACTGCGGGTCATATTCAATATGGCCGCCATCCGCTTCATCACGTACCACAAATTCTTCATAGCCGAGGAAGGTGAAGTGATTGCCCACCAGCCATTCGAGAAAGCTCTTGATTTCCGCTTTTTCGTCCGCAGCAACCAGGTATGGACTGTTGTCAATGCTGGCCAACAGCTCCTGAACCTTGGCTTTCATCGGCTCAAAATCAGCCACGGCCACACGAACTTCACCCAGAACCTGCTCCAGCTCCTTGCTCAGCACATTCAATTCAGCCGCATTGGAGCAGCGGTCAATTTCAAGGAACATCAGCGACTCCTGGGAGACGCCTTCGCCGCTGGTGCCTTTGGGCAGGATTTCCAGCAGTTCGCCTTTGCTGCCGCGACGCACGCTCAATACCGTGGTTTGCAGGGTATGGATGCTATAACCCCGACGGTTCAGCTCGGTGCGAACCGAATCCACCAGAAACGGTAAATCGTGGTGCAGTACTTCTACCGCCGTGTGCGTGGACTGCCAGCCATGGCGCTCGTAGTCGGGATTGAACACCTTGACCTGCGGCTGCGCCGGGTCAAAGCGTTCCAGCAGACGCCAGGCCGACAGCGTGCAGCCTGCCAGATCGGACATGCGCCGTTGGGTGAGTTCATCCAGAGAAATGATGCCGAAGAATTGCTCGGCAAACAGGGCTACTTGTGGCAATGCCTGTTCACTGATGTGCTGGGCCAGTGCGGCTTGCAGTTGATGCTGGAAGTCGGCTTTGCTGGCTGCGGTGAAGAACGCCATCTGTGGTACTCCGCTTGGGCTTGTTATTGAGAGAAGCGTCGCATGCTGTTCCCGCGAGGGGAGTTGCCAGTGCTGACTAAACAGCAGGGCAAGGAAGTGAAGCTGGCCGCGACCCATGGGTCACATTCACGTTCCAGGACGGGTATCTGCAAAACGACTGCCGATTGAACAGGCTGGATCTTTTTAGAGATAACAATCCCGAACGCAGCTTAACGATTGAAGCGCCTGGCCTGCTTGCGGTGCGGCGACATATTCGGACATCGGGACGTAAGCTTGTGACTTGATTGAGAACAACCCTAGCAGCCTCGGGTGAAAAAACTTGTTAAAGGAAACTCAAAAACCTCAGCTATTATCAGAAATGACTTACCTGACTCTTACAGAACTCGTTGACACATTTTCATTCAACACTGCATAAATCTGTTCAGAGTGTCAAAATCGGGCCTTTATTCCGCTTATAGATGCGCGCTGAGCGCCAGGATTTTTACCATGCAAATGACCACCACCACGCTCGTCGTCAACCCGTGCGACGTTGAAGAAGACAATCTGGCCGTACTGTCCTGCTTTGGCAGTGACGATGACATTTTCTTGATGTCGCGCTTTCCGGACGAAGACGACGTGGAATTCAGTTTTGACGAACCAGCCTATTTGCTGGGCGTAAAGGCGACCCTGAGCCCTACTGTTCTGCTGATCGAAATCAATGCCGACGACGCGGACGCACTCAACGGTGACACCAAGCTAGAGATTTTTCACAGCACCGACCCGAGCGATTTGCCTGAGGTAGAAGAAACCCTGCGCAATATTCTGAGCGGCAGCGGCAACTACGTAAGCTTGCTGGGTCAATAAACTTCAGGCACACAGCAGCTGACCAAGGCGATGTACCTCTGCTTAAGGATCGTAAAGGCTCAATTCGGGGCTGTAATGTAATACCCTGAATCAATTTTTACGGTGGCTCAGGCTACGGATGTCGCCTTTTTTAATGCGCCGGGTTTATTACACCAACCACCGATTCATACGCTTATCAGCGCAATGGCGGCCCGAGCCCCATTCTGCCCAGCAAACCCGACCTGTACAGCGCCCGCTATACCTTTGTCGCCCTGCGGTCATGGCACTTTCAGCGCCTGTGAGCCCCTACAGATGAGCAGCATTCTCAACAACCGGGCAAATTTCGGGTTTTTTCAACAAATGCCCGCCCGCCATTAGTGCCAACCCCCTGCAATGGATTAAAGTAACGCCCCCAACCCCGGCGTAATTCTTACGCTGCAGGCGGCCTTTTCAGGAACAGTCATCGATGGAACATCGTGAAGCGCTGTTAGCGCTGCGAACCTTTCTTTCAACACAGATTCTCGGTCAGGAAAAACTCATTGACCGCTTGTTGATCGCGCTGCTGGCTGACGGCCATATGTTGGTCGAAGGGGCTCCCGGCCTGGCTAAAACCAAAGCCATCAAAGAATTGGCCGAAGGCATCGAAGCACAATTCCATCGCATTCAGTTCACCCCTGACCTGTTGCCTGCCGACATCACTGGCACCGAGATCTATCGCCCCGAAACCGGCAGCTTTGTCTTCCAACAAGGGCCGATCTTTCACAATCTGGTGCTGGCCGATGAAATCAACCGCGCACCTGCCAAGGTTCAATCCGCGTTGCTCGAAGCCATGGCCGAGCGTCAGGTCAGCGTAGGTCGCAGCACCTACGAGCTGTCGCCGCTGTTTTTGGTCATGGCCACGCAAAACCCTATTGAGCAGGAAGGCACTTACCCGCTGCCTGAAGCTCAGCTCGACCGCTTTCTGATGCACGTCAAAATCGGCTTCCCGGACGCCGCCGTCGAGCGCCGCATCCTGCAACAGGCACGCGGCGAAGCGCTGAACGGAGAAACCAAACCCGAACGCCGCGTCAGCCAGCAAGCCATTTTCGCGGCGCGCAAGGAAATCCTCGGTTTGTACATGGCCGATGCCGTAGAGGAATACCTGGTGCAATTGATCATGGCGACCCGCACACCCGGCAAATTCGACCCGGAAATGGCCGACTGGATCGCTTACGGCGCCAGCCCGCGGGGTTCAATCGCCCTCGACCGTTGCGCAAGGGCGCACGCCTGGTTGGCCGGACGCGACTTTGTCAGCCCCGAAGATATTCAGGCCGTGCTGTTTGACGTGTTGCGCCATCGTATTATTTTGTCATTTGAAGCCGAAGCAGCCGGCATTGATCAGGACCGTGTCGTGCAGCGCATTCTTGATGTTGTTGCCGTTGCCTGACCGATGACCAACCCCTTGCCCGCCGAACCCGGTATTCGGGTCACACTCGCCGAACTGATCGAAATGCGTCATCGGGTACGCGAAGTTCAACTCTTCGCCTCCCCTAGCCAGCGCAGCCCACTGGCGGGTTTGCATCACTCGAAATTGCGCGGGCGCGGGGTGGATTTCGATCAGGTGCGCGTTTATCAGGCTGGTGACGATGTACGCACCATCGATTGGCGCGTGACGGCCCGCACCCAAGAGCCGCACACCAAAATGTTCCATGAGGAACGCGAGCGCCCCATTTTCATTCTGGCTGAACAAAGCCGACGGCTGTTTTTCGGCTCAGGCCTGCTGTTCAAATCAGTCCTTGGTGCCCAAGCCGCGAGCTTGATCGGTTGGGCCGCCCTGAGTCACAACGACCGGGTGGGCGGGCTGGTGTTCGGCGACCATGAACATTACGAAATCAAGCCACGACGCAGCAAACAGAGCCTGCTGCAACTGCTGAACCGGCTCGTGAGGGTCAATCAGTCGCTGCACACCGAAGTGCAGTCCGATCGCGATGCGCTGGGAATGGCCCTGATTCGGGCCCGCGAAGTGCTGCGTCCCGGCAGTTTGGTGATTGTGATCTGCGACGAGCGCGCCCTAACCGACGCCGCCGAGCAACAGCTGAGTCTGCTGGCACGTCACTGCGATTTAATGCTGCTACCGCTGTCTGACCCACTGGATCACGCCCTCCCCGCCGCCGGGCTGCTGCGCTTTACCGAACGCGGCGCACAACTGGAACTCGACACGCTTAATTACGACTTGCGACAGGCCTACCGCGCTCAAGCCGAAGCGCGTATTGCCCGATGGGAGCTGCTTGCGCAAAAATTGCGGGTCATGCTGATGCCATTGAGCACACAAAGCGAAATGGTTGAGCAATTGCGTGAATACCTCAACGCCAAACGACCCGGCAAAACGCCATGAATGACCTCGAACACCTGCAACCGTTGATCCAGCCAGCGCCTCTCGGCTTCTGGCCGCCCGCACCGGGCTGGTGGCTGCTGTTGATCGTGGTTGCGGCCTTGAGCTGGGGCCTGTGGTGGTTGCGCCGTTACCTGCCGGCCAAACGCCAGAGCACACGTATCGAACAACCTCTGGACCCGGTACGGCTGGCGGCACTTGAAGAGCTGGCCCGGTTCCCCAAACCCTACGACGGCGCGCCCGCCGGGGCCTGGCTGCAACAACTCAATGGCCTGCTCAAACGTCTGTGCCGCACCCACTACCCTTACAGCCAGAGCCACACCCTCAACGGCCGCAAGTGGCTGGCGTTCCTCGATAACCGCTGCCCGGCTGCGGGGCTCACGCGCTGGATGGTCTTGGTAGAAGGCGCCTATAAACCCGAGTGCAAGCTCGATGACAAGGCCATTGCCGGGCTCAATCAAGCGGTTGAAACCTGGATTCGCAAACATGTTTGAATTTGCCTGGCCGTGGATCTTCGTTCTGCTGCCCTTGCCCTGGTTAATGCGCTGGGTGCTCCCGGCAGCCGACAGCGGCGAAGCCGCCCTCAAAGTCAGCTTTCTCAGCGACCTTGAAGAACTGGCTCAACGCAAAGCCCGAAACACGATGCCCGTATGGCGCCAGAAAATCCCGTATCTGGCCATATGGCTGTTGCTGCTGACCGCTGCAGCACGCCCGCAATGGTTAGGCGAACCCTTGCCGATTGCCGCCAGTGGCCGAGATTTACTGGTCGCCGTAGACGTGTCCGGGTCAATGGACTTCCCCGACATGCATTGGCAAAACGACGACATCAGCCGTCTCGATCTGGTCAAAAGTCTGTTCGGCGACTTTCTGGAAGATCGTGAGGGCGACCGGGTGGGTTTGATCCTGTTCGGCAGCCAAGCGTATTTACAAGCGCCCCTGACCTTCGACCGGCACACCGTACGCACCTGGCTGGACGACGCACGCATCGGCGTCGCCGGTAAAAACACCGCCATTGGCGACGCCATCGGCCTGGCCCTGAAACGCTTGCGCCAGCGACCGGCGCAAAGCCGGGTACTGATTCTGATCACCGACGGTGCCAACAACGGTGGCCAGATCGACCCTCTGACCGCCGCGCGACTGGCCGCTGAGGAAGGTGTGCGCATCTACCCGATCGGCATCGGCGCCGACCCGCAGGCTAATAGCGCAAACGGGATGCTCGGCAGCAATCCCGGCATCGATCTGGACGAGCCCGCCTTGCAGGCGATTGCCAAGGCGACCGGCGGCCAATATTTCCGTGCCCACGATGGCCAAGAGTTAGCGGCCATCAAGGACACCCTCGACCAGCTCGAACCCGTGGCCCAGCAACCCACCCAGGCACGCCCGGCGCAGTCGTTATACTGCTGGCCGCTGGCCGGAGCGCTGCTGCTGAGCGTGTTGCTGGTTATCCGTGAACTGTGGCCCAACAACCCGCTGCAACGCTTGCTGAGCAAGGAACATTTTCTGCAACAACACCCTGACTGGCGCTCACGCCTTGAACGCCTGCGCCTGCGGAGACGCCGATGAGCGCCCTCTGGCCGCACTGGTTTCGTCCCGAATGGCTGCTGGCATTGCCGCTGCTCGGCTGGTTGCTGTGGAAACTCTGGCACCGGCAAAAACGCACAGGGCGCTGGCAAATGATTCTGCCCGTTGCCTTTCATCGGGTATTGCTCAGTGGCGGCAATGGCCGCTCCAGCAAACTGCCCTGGATAGCGCTGGGAGGTGCCTGGCTGCTGGCCTTGCTGGCACTGCTCGGGCCAAGCTGGGAGCGCGTGGAACAATCCACGCAAAAACCTGCCGACCCGCTGGTGGTCATGTTGCAACTGACCCCGGACATGCTCGCGACCGATAAATCGCCCAACCGGCTGGAGCAGGCGCGACGCAAACTCTATGACCTGCTGCAAAGCCGGGACGATGCGCAAACGGCCATTATTGTGTACGCGGGCAGCGCGCACACGCTGGTACCGCTATCAGATGATCTGGCCACTAGCCGCAATTTGCTCGAAGCGCTCAAGCCCTCCTTGATGCCTCAGCCCGGCCAGCGTGCTGATCTGGCGGTGGAAAAAGCCCTGAAACTTCTCGACCAGGGCGCCTTGGGCCAGGGCCGCTTGCTGCTGATCACCTCATCCCTCAGCCAGCAGGAGCGCGAAGGCATCCGTCAGGCCCTGAAAGGCCATAACGCGCAATTATTGATGCTGGGCATCGGTAGCCGCGACGGCGCGCCTGTGGTGGATGAAAGCGGGCAGTTTCTCAAGGACGATCAGGGCGCGATCCTTGTACCGCGCCTCGACAGCCCGGCCCTGCGGGCTTTTGCCCTAGAAGTCGACGGCCGTTATCGTCAGGCCCGGCTGGATGACAACGACTTGCGCGGTCTGGGTCTGCTCGACGGTCCCCGGCACCTGCGCGATCGAGACCAGACCGTGCACCTGGACACATGGGCCGATCAAGGTTACTGGTTGTTGTTGCCTTTGTTGCTACTGGCCGCCTGCGCCGGACGTCGCGGCTGGCTGCTGTGCTTGCCCTTGCTGTTTATGGTGCCTCAGCCAAGCTACGCCATGAGTTTCACCGACCTATGGCTGCGTCCTGACCAACAAGGCCAGCGCTTGCTGGAGCAGAAAAAACCGCTGGAGGCGGTCGAGCATTTCAACGACCCTCTCTGGCAAGGCATTGCCCTCTATCAGGCCGGTGATTACGCCGCGGCCGCCGAACGCTTTGCTGAGGTCAACAGCGCCAGCGCGCATTATAATCGCGGCAATGCATTGGCCAGAAGCGGCGAACTGGAAGCCGCCCTCGATGCCTATGAGCAGGCGCTGGAGTTACAGCCTGACTTACAGGTGGCAGCGCAGAACAAAGCCTTGATTGAACAGATGCTTGAACAACAGCGCGCCGAGAGCAACCCGACGCCCGATAAAACCGATCAAAACCCGGCTGAACCTGAACAAGCGCCGCCCATCAGCAACAGCAACAGCAGTGCAACGGGCGACACCACGCAACATCAGGAAAGTAGTTCAGTCACTGAACCTGATGCGCCGGCCAATAGCGACGACTCGCTCGAACCGCCACCCGGCAGCGAACAGCAACCCGGCGAAAACACCAACGATGACTCGACCACCACACGGCCTCTGGCACCGACTTCTGACCATTTAGACGAAGAACATCGCCAGGCACTGGAGCAGTGGCTACGACAGATACCTGACAACCCCAGCGAACTGTTGCGACGAAAATTTTGGTACGAACAGCAGCAACATCAGGACTCGCCTTAATGAACCGCATCTGCGTCTTGCTTCTTTTGCTCTGTTGCTGGACCTTGCCAGCCCACGCGCTAGGCTTGATCGCCAGCGTGGACCGCGATCAGCTCGATTCCGGCGAAACCGTCGAACTGACGCTGGAATCCAACGACGCTACGCTGTTCGGCAAACCCGATCTGACACCCCTCGACGCCCTGTTCGAGGTGCGCGGTACGCGTCAGGTCAACCACCTGACCAATCTGGGCGATGACAACAAAGCCACCACGCGCTGGATCATCACGCTGCAGCCCAAACAGTCCGGCACTGTCATCATTCCGCCCTTGCAGGTCGGTGATTACCACAGTCAGCCGATCAGTTTGACGGTCTCGCCAAGCAGTGCCCGCGAGAACGAACTGGCCCCTGTTTTTATCGAGTCCAGCCTTGATCAACCCAGCGTCTACGTGCAAGCGCAGGCCATCCTGACCCTGCGCATCTATCACTCTGTCGCCCTTTACGACGACAGCAGCCTGACGCCGTTGCTCCTGAGCGACGCCATCGTCGAGCAACTGGGCGAGTCGCGCACCTACGAGAAAATGATCAACGGCGTGCGCCACGGCGTCATCGAAGTGCGCTACGGCATTTATCCGCAACACAGTGGCCAACTGATCATCCCGGCGCAAACCTTCAGTGCCACCCAGGTCGACAGCCAGCAAGCCACCGCGCCTGCGCCGCTGGGTCCCAAACCCGGAAAAATGGTTCACGTCACCTCGGCCGAGATTGCGCTGGAGGTCAAACCCAAGCCCGCGGACTACCCCACTACCGCCGCCTGGCTGCCAGCACGCAGCTTGAGCATGAGCGAAACGTGGAACCCCGAGCCTGACCATTGCCAGGTCGGCGATTCTTTGACGCGCACCCTGACCTTGAAGGCCGAAGGGCTTTCCAGCGCCCAATTACCCGCCCTGCCGGCCACCGACGTCAATGGTCTACGGCGCTACCCGGACCTGCCGCAACTGAGCAACCAAATCAGCGAGAACGGCCTGATCGGCAGCCGCGAAGAACGCGAAGCACTGGTGCCGACCCGCGTCGGCCAAGTCGAACTGCCTGCGGTTGAAGTGGTGTGGTGGAACACTCACGAAGACCGTCTGGAACGCAGCTACTTGCCTGCCCGCACCTTGCAGGTAGCAGAAAACCCGAGCCTTGCTGTGGATGCTCCGGTCAACAACGAGCTGCTTGCCGTGAGCGACGATTCAACCCTGTGGCGGTGGCAACTGAGCACCATGATTCTGACGTTAACCTCTCTGCTCGGCTTTGGCCTGTGGTGGCGAGCACGATGGCAGCCTGCGATTTTGCGTGCAGCGCAAACCGGGCCAAGCCCGCGCACGTTACTGGATGACCTTAAACGCGCTTGCCTGGCCAACGATCCGCAAGCCACACGACAGGCACTGGATGCCTGGGCCCGTCAGCAACCCGAAACCCTGGCCGAAATGGCGGCACGCTTTGTGTTGCTGTCCGACGCACTGGACGGCCTCAATGGTGCCCTCTACAGCGAAACCGGCCAGCATTGGCAAGGTGAAGAGTTGTGGAAGGCCATTCGCAACATCCCTGCCGCCGAACGCGAGCAAGACGCAGGCAGTGACACCAGCAGCCTGCCGCCGCTCTACCCCAAATAATTGACGGCGATGGCTTTCTGAAGACGCGAGTTCGCGACCGGGAAGACTGAGCCGCATTCAAAGCACTTTTTACGGATTTTGTTATGCGCCTGTTTCACACGTCCGACTGGCATCTGGGGCAAAACCTGCATGGTCAGGAACGCGATTTCGAACACGCCTGTTTTCTGAGCTGGCTGTTGGCCCAGCTGGCTGAACAACAACCCGATGCCCTGCTGATTGCCGGGGACATCTTCGACACCGTAAACCCGCCGGTCAAAGCGCAGGAGCGCCTGTACGACTTTATTGTCAGCGCTCACGAGCAACAGCCTGCGCTGACCATCGTGATGATTGCCGGTAACCATGACTCAGGCTCTCGCATCGAACTGCCCGCCCCCCTGATGCGCCGTTTGCGCACTCATGCATTGGGCCGGGTGTTATGGCTCGATGATGGCCAACTGGATGCCGAGCGACTGCTTATCCCGCTACCCGACGCATCAGGCGAAACGGCTGCGTGGTGCCTGGCCCTGCCGTTCCTGCGCCCCGCCGAAGTCACCGGCGCGCAGCTGGGCGACAACTACCTGCGTGGCATTGGTCAGGTGCATGAATGGCTGATTGCCGCCGCCAACGCCAAACGCCAGCCGGGGCAAGCGCTGATCGCCATCAGCCACGCGCACATGGCGGGGGGGTCGGTTTCTGAAGATTCCGAACGCAGCCTGATCATCGGCAACGCCGAAGCGCTGCCCGCCAGCCTGTTTGGCCCAAGCATCAGCTATGTCGCATTGGGTCACTTGCACAAGCCACAACGGGTCAACAGCGAAGAACGCATTCGCTACTGCGGCTCTCCGATTCCGCTGTCGTTCTCGGAAATCGGCTACCAGCATCAGATTCTCGACGTCATGCTTGAGGGCGAAACCCTGATCAGTGTTGAACCGCGCCTGATCCCCCGCGCAGTCAACCTGCAACGTATTGGCCCCGCTCCACTGGCCGAGATTCTGACGCAACTGGCTGAACTGCCTGACACCGATTTGCTGGCCGATACCCAGCGCCAGCCTTGGCTGGAAGTTCGCGTCATCCTCGACGAACCACAGCCCGATTTGCGTCAGCAAATTGAAACGGCGCTGCAAGGCAAATCGGTCAGGTTGGTGCGAATCGCCGCCGAATACGCCGGCAGCGGCAATCAATCCTCCGCTGACGACGCAGCCCGCCTGATCGAACTCGACCAGATGACACCACAAGAGCTGTTTAGCCGCGCCTGGCAAGAAAGCTATGGCAGTGAGGCAGACGAACAAACCCTCAAAGACTTCGCCGTGTTGCTGCAAGAAGTCCAGCTGGAAGGTGAACAGCCATGAAAATCCTTGCCATTCGCCTGAAAAACCTTGCGTCGCTGGCCGGTCCCTTTGAACTGGATTTCACCGCAGAGCCGCTGGCCAGCGCTGGACTGTTTGCCATCACCGGCCCCACAGGCGCCGGTAAAAGCACCTTGCTCGACGCCTTGTGCCTGGCACTGTTTGGTAATGTGCCACGGCTCAACAACACTGGCCGTGATGCCAAAGTCCCGGACGCCGACGGCGAAATCGCCACCGGCGATCCGCGTACCTTGCTGCGCCGTGGCACGGGCGAAGGCTATGCCGAGGTCGATTTCGTCGGTATCGATGGGCGCCGCTATCGGGCCCGCTGGGAAGCCAACCGTGCCCGCGAAAAAGCCACCGGCAAACTGCAAGCCAGCCGCCAGAGCCTGCGCGACCTGGACAGCGATCAACTGCTGGCCAGTCAAAAAGGCGATTACAAAGTGCAGCTGGAGGCGCGTCTGGGGCTGAACTTCGAACAGTTCACCCGCGCCGTGCTGTTGGCCCAAAGCGAGTTCAGCGCCTTCCTCAAGGCGGATGACAACGAGCGCAGTGAACTGCTTGAAAAGCTCACGGACACAGCGCTGTACACCCGACTCGGCAGGCGCGCATTCGACAAGGCCAAAGAGGCCCGTGACGCCCACAAACAATTGCAGGATCAAGCGGTCGGCGTCACCCCGCTGACGCCTGAAGCCCGCACCGAGCTGGATCTGCAGTTCAACGAGGCGCAACAGCAACTTAAACACCAGCAGGCGCAACTCAAGCAACTGGAGCTGCAACACACCTGGCTCAAGACCCTGCGCCAATTGCAGGAACAGCAACAAAGCGCCGCCGAGCAACTGCAACAGGCACAAACACTGTGGGAAAGTCAGAGCGCCGATCGCCAGACCCTGGAACTGCTCGATCAGTTGGCCCCGCAGCGCCATCAGTTTGCCCGCTTGGTGGAACTCAAGACTCACTTGTCGCCGCTGGCCGAACAGATTGCCGGGTATCTTCACCAGCAAACCGCACTCAATCAGCAACAAACCCATTTGCAGCACACACTGCAAGCCGCCCAACTGGCGGCCGCACAGGCGCAGCAGCAACAGCGCACCAGCGCCCCGCGCCTCAAGAATGCCCACCTTGAACAGGCCACACTCCAGCGCCTGAATGAAGAACTGCACGGTTTGCAAACCCTCACACGCGAGGCGCAACAGACCTGTCAGGCGGGCGAATTAAATCTGCAGTCACTGCTTGAACGCCAGCAACAAGGCGTTGAAAAGGCGGCAGTGATCGCCACACAGTTGGAACACAGTGCCGAGTTGGCACCTTTGGCTGGCAGTTGGGACGCTTATCGGCCGCGCCTGCAACAGCTTGTGCGGCTGAGCACGACGCTCACAACCGGGCGCACAGAGTTGCCAGCCCTGGAGCTTCGAGCTGAACAGGCCGCAAGCCATCTGAGTGAACTGCGCAGCAGCCTGGAGATTCTATTTCAGGAAGCGGGCGCCGAGCCCCATGCCATCAACGAACAAATTCAAACGCTGGGCAGCCTGCTCAAGGACAACCGCCAGCAACAGCGTGATTACGAAGACGTACAGCGCCTGTGCAACACTCAACTGACGCTGCAAACCCGCCTGCAAGGCCTGCACGAAAAACTGCAAACACTTCAAGCCCAGCGCGAACAGTTGATCGCCCAGGGCACGCGTACCAAGGCCCAGTGCGAAACCGCCGAACAGGCCTTGCAGATCACCCGTCAATTGCTCGAACGACAGCGACTGGCGCGCAGTGCCAGCGTTGAAGAACTGCGCAAGCAGTTACAGGACGATCAGCCCTGCCCGGTGTGCGGCAGCCACGAGCACCCGTATCACCAGCCCGAAGCCCTGTTGCATACCTTGACCCGTCACGACGAGCAGGAAGAAGCCACTGCACGCAAGGCGGTCGACGACCTCAAGGAAGTGCTGATTCAACTGCGTGAAAAAGTCGGCGGCCTGAATGCCCAACTGCGCGAAATTCAGCAACAGCATCAGCAACTGATCGACGAACAAACGGCACACGCGCCACTGCTTGAGGCGCATCCGCTGTATTCAAAGTGGCAAGCGCAAGAGCCTGCCAAGCGCGAGCACTGGCTGACCCAGCGCCTTGGTCAGCTGCAGCACAGCATCGAGCAGGACGAACAGCGCCTCAACGTATTGCTGACCCTGCAAAAAGACGCCGCACAGCTCCAACAGCAAATGCTGCGTGCCAACGAAACCAACCTAGAAGCGGCCCAGCAATTGGCTCAACAGCAACTGCATCTCAACGCAGATGCCAAGCGGCTGGATGAAGAATTGGCGACCTTTGCCAGCC
Source organism: Pseudomonas helleri (assembly GCF_009600315.1). Classification (GTDB taxonomy): domain Bacteria; phylum Pseudomonadota; class Gammaproteobacteria; order Pseudomonadales; family Pseudomonadaceae; genus Aquipseudomonas; species Aquipseudomonas helleri_A. The sequence continues at coordinate 90,766 of NZ_WIWC01000012.1, forward strand.
TGCTGCCTGACGCACTGTTAATAGCCTTGCAAGAAAACGCCTCGGCCTGCTTTATGGCGCTGGATCAGCGCGTCGCCGAGCGTCTGGCGCAGTCCGAACAACTGCACGATGAACACACTGAGCAGGCTGAACGCATCCGCAACATCGAACGCGAGAAAGACCAGCACGCCAACCACCTTAAACAACTGGACACGCTGCAACGCAACGTCAGCCAACTGAGCGAACAGCAGCAGACCTGCGAGCAACAGCTCAAAGACTTGCTCGGCGACTTCAGTAGCGCCGACGCCTGGCAACAACACCTTGACCAGCACGTGGAACAGACCGTTGCGGCCCACAATCAGGCCAGCGAAGCCCTGCAGGCCACGGCCCATCAACTGATCCAGCTGGCGGCCGAACTCAAGGCAGAGCAGGATCGCCTGCACGCTTTGCAACAAGAACACGACGCATTGAGTGCGCAGGTCGCGCAATGGCGCACACACCATGCGCAGCTGGATGATCTGCGGCTTGAGCAATTACTGAGCTACGACGAAGCGAGCGCGCGGGGATTGCGCCAGGCGCAGAAAGACGCCGACGCCGCCGTGCAACACGCCCGTGTCCTGCTGCAAGAACGTGAGGAACGGTTGGCCCAGCATCACACAATGGCCAATGGCAATCACGATGCCGACGCATTGGATCAGGCGCTCAGCGAGCTGCACGGTCAACTGGGCGTTAGCGAGCAGCAGAGCGCCGAACTGCGCGCCCGGCAAAGCGAAGACCAACGCCGCCAAAATGCCAATCAGGCGTTGGCCCTGCGTATCGCCCAAGCTTATGACGAATGGCAGCGCTGGGCGCGGCTCAATGCGCTGATCGGCTCCGCGACGGGCGACACCTTCCGTAAAATCGCTCAGGCTTACAACCTTGACTTACTGGTGCACCACGCCAATGTGCAACTGCGTCAACTGGTGCGCCGCTATCGCCTGAAGCGTGGCTCCAGCACGCTGGGGTTGCTGGTCATGGACACCGAAATGGGAGATGAACTGCGTTCCGTGCATTCGCTGTCCGGCGGTGAAACCTTTCTTGTGTCGCTGGCACTGGCGCTGGGTCTGGCCTCAATGGCATCAAGTACGCTGAAAATCGAGTCATTATTTATCGACGAAGGCTTCGGCAGCCTCGACCCTGAATCGTTGCAACTGGCTATGGACGCGCTGGATGGTCTGCAAGCGCAGGGCCGCAAGGTAGCGGTGATTTCCCACGTACAGGAAATGCATGAGCGCATTCCCGTGCAGATACGCGTGCAGCGTCAAGGTAACGGCCTGAGCACACTGGAGGTGAAATGAGCGCGCACCTGCTGTATTCCTTTCGCCGCTGCCCCTATGCCATGCGCGCGCGCATGGCGTTGCGCTACAGCGGCGTGCCCCTGAACACGATTGAAGTCAGCTTGAAGGCCAAGCCTGCCGACATGCTGCTGGCATCGCCAAAAGGTACGGTGCCGGTGCTGGTGTGTGCAGATGGCCGGGTGATAGAGCAGAGTCTGGATATCATGCGGTGGGCTTTGGCCTGTAATGATCCGGATAACTGGCTGCAATCGGGCAATCCATTGATTGAACAATTGCTGGATGAGAATGACCGCGTGTTCAAGGTGCAGCTGGATCGCTATAAATATGCGATTCGCTACCCCGAGTACCCGATGGAACATTATCGGGCGCAGGGGGCGTCATTTTTGCTGCGTCTGGAGACGCTGCTGTCACACAGTCCTTACTTGGCTGGCGACTCACTGAGCCTGGCCGACGTGGCCCTGGCGCCGTTTGTGCGCCAGTTCGCCCACGTTGACCGGGACTGGTTTACGCAGGCGCCCTACCCGCACCTGCGCGCTTGGCTGGAACGGTTTTTAGCCTCTGAGTTGTTCACCTCGGTGATGGGTAAAACGCAGTAAACCTACAACGCTTTGCCGCGAAGCATGCTTTGCAGCACACCGTCGCGGCGGATCCAACCGTGAAACAGCGCCGCCGCCAGATGCAGCAGCACGGTCAAAAACAGCAGATATGCCAAGTACGTATGGGCCTTGCGCAGAAAGGCAAAGGTCGTGGGGTTAGCCGGCAAAATTGAGGGCAGTTGCAATGAGCTGCTGAGCATCACCGGGTCACCCGCGGCCGAAATCATTGCCCAGCCCACCACCGGCAAAATAAACATCAGCGCATACAACAACACATGGGACAGTTTGGCGGCCAGCACTTGCACAGCAGGCAAGTCAGCTGGCAGTGGCGGTTGCCGAGTCGAGAAGCGCACAAACAGACGCACCACCACCAACAGCAAAATGGCGATACCCAAAGGTTTGTGAAGGTTGAGCAGCCATTCATGGCGTTCAGACACTGAAGCTGCCATGCCCGCGCCAATAAACAGCATGGCAATGATCATCAGCGCCATCAGCCAGTGCAGCAGACGTGCCAGGGGCGCGAAATGCGAGGTGGGTGTGTTCATGGACGTTTCTCCTGGGAGAGCTGATCAACTTCACTGGTTCGGCGCAGATAGGAACTGGCATAGGCGGCTGAGCGCGCTGCGAGCAAAGGGTCTGCCGAGCCTTCGATGCCACTGGGCAAAATCAGCGGGTCATAGTTGATGTCGCGGCACTCGCCAGTGTTTTGCGGCTCTGCGCGTTGAAGAACCAAAGTCCCGGCCTTGACCACTTTGCGCTCGGCTGGCCAGGGTTTGCTTGCATCATTGACCGGGTCGCCCGCCTCGGCCAATGTCAGGTTGAACTGCCATTTCAATGGCCCGACCGACAAGCGTTGCACCAGATCATTTTCCAGATAATCTGCCTCGTTGGGCGCACTCGCGCCTGGAGCGTCCTGACCTTCAGGCGCCACCCCCCAGCGCACAGCCTGACGCTGCCCGGAGGCATTCACCAGATAGAAGGCATTGATCCCGTTGTAGGTTTCGGTGGCGAAACTGGCGGACGGTCTGGCTGTCTTGACCCACTGCAAAAAAGGCCCCGTTTCCGGGTGGGCGGCAAAGAACGCGGGCATGGCATCTGGCTTGGGCTTGCCGGTGGCGGGTTGCGGAGCCCCGGCTTGCAACATGGCATAGAACGCCTCGGGAGTGCCCACCGGGAATACCGGCATACTGTTCAACCCGGTTCGCCATTGTTGGCCATTGGCCTGGGTAAAACCCAACGCCAAACTGCGAATCGGCACGCTGCTGTCAGGCGCATAAGGATTGCCGCTGGGCAAGGCGAAGCGCCCGACCACCGGCGTGCGCCCAGCCTGAAAGACTTGCGCACGGGAAAGCGGCTGCGCATTGCCATTGCTCTCGAAATAGCCGATCACGCACATACCCTTGGCATGATTGCGTCGATATCCCGGATGCACACCATTGTTCTGTTCCAAGGCATTTACCAAGGTTTTTGGTCGCAACCGCTGAGCGTCCAGGGTGCCGTTCACGTAAAAAAACGTGCCCGCAATGACCGCCACCACTGCACCGATTGCCGCCAGTCGCAGCATTACACTGGCCGGGCTCAACGCAGGTTTGACGGGCCGCGCAGGCGGCAATTGATCTACCATGTAAGAACTCCGAGGCCACGGGGCCATCAAGTGGATGGCCTATGAGACGCAGGCCAATCAGGCTTATTCCCGCAGCGCAGCGTTTATTTTTAACGCATTTATTTTCCCGCCTCGGGAATAACTATCAAGCCGGGTCGTCTTTAAGGTTCCAGCCCGATTAACAGACCTAAACCGTAAAGATCCCCATGCCCCCATTTGACGAGCAACTGCGCGAGCTCATGCCGCGCCTAAGGCGCTTTGCGTTGTCGTTGACGCGTCACTCCAGCAATGCTGACGATCTGGTACAGGCCTGTCTGGAGCGAGCGCTTGCCAGTGTGGCCAGCAAACGCCCTGAAGGTGATTTGCGGGCGTGGCTGTTTACCATCCTGTACCGACAGTTTGTCGACAACCACCGGCGCGCTCGACGCTACACCCGCATGCTCGAGTTTTTTACCGGTCGTGACGACACTCAACCCTCCACCGAGCGCACAGTGATCGCACAATCGACCCTGCAAGCATTCGATCAACTGAGCACCGAACAGCGCGCCTTGTTGTTATGGGTATCGGTTGAGGGTTTGAGTTATCAGCAAGTCGCCGACATGCTTGATGTACCGATTGGCACCGTGATGTCTCGCCTGTCTCGCGCGCGTCAGGCGTTGCGCCTGCTCAGCGAAGGCGAAATCACCCGTCCTGTTTTGCGGAGACTTAAATGATCACCACCCCACCCAGTGAGCGCGACTTGCATGCTTACGTTGATCACGCGCTCAACGAGTCAGAGCGTCAGCAGGTTGAACTGTATCTGGAGGCCCACCCGGAGGTTGCAACTCAAGTCCACGCCTGGCAGCACGACGCTCAAAACCTGCGCATGGCGTTGCAGCAAACCTTGCTGCAACCGGCCAACCCTGCACTCGACCCGGCGGCCATTCGCCAACGTCAACGTCGACAAACCGCGCGCCATTGGGCAACCGCTGCTTTGCTGTTGCTTGCCGTCAGCGTGGGTGGGTTGGGCGGCTGGCAGGCCAAACAAATGGCCATGAACCCAAGCCCGTTACCCATGACTGATGCGCTGGCCGCACACCGCATGTTTGCTGAACAAGGTTTTATGCCAGCCGACTATAACGTGGAGAATAACAGCGACATGCAAGTCTGGATGGACCGTTATTTCAGCAATGCCGAGCGCTTGCCGGACTTGAGTCGTGCGGGATTCAGACCTGTCAGTTCCCGCTTGCTCACCACTGATGAGGGCGGTGCGGCCATAGTGCTGTACGAAAATCCGCAAGGCCAACACCTCAGTTTTTACATTCGTCCGCCCGGCCCGCAGAACACCTTGCTGCCTCGGGGAAGCCGACACGAGGGCGATTTACAGGCCGACTACTGGTCAGGCCCTGACTACAACTATGCGATGGTCGGACCTGCAGAAGGCCCGACTGCGCAGGTGTTGAATACAGTGAAGTTTTAGTGGGATACACAGCCCCTGCCCTTGCTATGAGGCTCAGTGTTCCAAAGGTACAAACCGGTCAGTGAGCATTTTTTTGCTGATTTTTCCGTAATGAACATCAGGGACTTTTTCACCGGGTTTTGCTTTAGCGTCCAAGCTTTGCTTGCTGACTTTGCGCTGAAGCCTGAGTTTGAAATGGGCAGCATTCGGAGCGTTCACAGCGGTGTTCAACTGCGAGTAATGCAAGTGGGCGTACCACAACACCTGATTATTGGTGTTGAGCACTTGATACTCTTGAACATAATCGTTGCGCGGCCCAAACATCTTGATTCGCACGCCCTCCTTGACCAGCCGTACCTCATTCTTTGTCAACAGAAACTCCACGACAGCCTCAGTTGGCGGCAAAGATTTCAAAACCCAAATGGCCTGTTCACGCAGCTTTTTGGCACCCTCGCGCAGACGATTGCGCAGAGACTGTGGCGTACCGGGTTTAGGTTTTTCGACGTGAAGCTCTGATGCAAAGTCTCGCTCTAATTCATTAACCAAGCCTTCAAGTTTTTGTGCGTCACGCTCCAAAATCTCTTCAAGTTCCAAAGGGAATTTCGAGTTTTTAGCATACACCTTGACCCGATTTATTTGTTGATCTACCCGTCCCAACTGCTCATTACACTCACTGCGAATCGCACCAATGGCACGCTTTGCAGGTGATACAAGCAAAGGCTCCACCACTTCCCATTGGTCAGGGGAAGACTCGCGAAATGTCAGTTTTGGCCTATTTGAGACAGGGCTGTGTGAACGATCAAAAGGGTCACTCGACACAAACTCGCCCACTTCAACCACTTGAGTTCCTGGACCAACCGCACGTTGAACGCCAATCAGGATCCCATGTTTTCGAGTTCGGATAATTTTGGACGTTTGATTAACAGGCCGCAAAGGGCCAGGTTGCGCAGGCAGCCATTCGTTCTCTTGGCGGAGTTCTTCGTTCAGTTGTTTTTCGCAATTGATGCTGAATCCCTGGATCATTTCGGCCAGACGATTGAAATCACTCAGCTTGAATTGATCACCCACGTCCAGATGCAAAATGGCCAAAGCGTCATGTGCTCGCGCGTAACGCTCCTGAATGTCTAACAGCACTTCGACTCTTTCAGCGTGACTGAACAACTCGGGCTCCATCAACTGCGCCTGTGACTGCACAGTGAACGTCAGTGGCCAAACAATCTCGACCAGAGCATGCCACTGCGGACCGAAAGGCGTTTTGGGTACCAAGTCCGCCAACGTCAACATGTGAGTTGTCAAAAAATCCAGCTCTGTGGCCAATCGAGACTTGCCTTCGGCTTGTGCCACCGTAGGCATCACGGTGCGGCTACTTTCCTTGGCCATGCTAAAACCAACCCTGGGCGATTCACGAAGTGCCTGCAAACAGATGACTTGAGTGCGGAAGTCCTCCAGGTGCGTGTGCTGAGCGTTGTACAAATCGCGCCGCATATTAATAAAGCGTTCAACATCGTTGATGGCCAGCGTCTGATAATTCGCTTCCATAAACTCGGGGTGAAGGCTGAGCAGTAAACTGATAAAGACATGTTGGGCATATGCGATATCAGAGGCAATATTGAACAGTGTCCGGTTGAAATTAGCCTCTGTTAGATGGTCTTGAGGCTGTTTGAGCAAAGCATGTCGTTCGCGAAAGTTACCTCTCTCCAGGGTGTAATCAATTTTTGCTTTTTCCAGAAGCGCTCTGAAATGTTTGATCCGCACCGTTTTATCAAGATAGGTGAGCGTCTGGGCAGTCGCGCCACTGTGGGTTTCATTGACCCGTGCGCGTGCTGCGTTAAGTTCGGCGTTGACCTGGGTTTCCCTGCGTCCCATCGCCTCGTATTTCTCGTTTAACTCTTTGATTCGCTGATCACGGGCCAAGAGCCGGGCAGTTGCCTGTTGACGTCTTTTCGGACCGCCACCGCGCAGATACATCCCCGTATCAAACTGCCAAACCCCGTCGCCGTTGGATTTAATCCATGGGCCTGTATCCAGAGGATCTTTTGGGCTCACGACCACCCTGCCCTCATCTTCGGGCGACACTTCATAACTAAAGCCATTGATCACGGCATGCCACTTATTGTTGACCACGTAGAGGCCTTTTTCCGGGCCGTATGCGACGGGGGTTTTACCTTCAGGGTACGGGGCGCGGTTTTTGTCCAGCCAGGATAACTGGGCAGAATTGAAGTGTATGGCCGGGTTCTTGAACCAGGAAAAATCCAGGGTACTAAGCTGATTGCCAACCGGCACATCGGAGAAGTAGACCGAGCCTTGTTGGACGTTAACTTCAACCGGGGCCATGTACTGCTTATCAGTTGCTGTAACCGAGGACTCGACAGTGGGCAAGTGAGCGTCATCGATCGGCTGTATCTGCGGGGAAGACACATCAGGTTTGTTCGCAACATGCAGCAAAACCAAAGCAATATTGAAGAGCAAATCAATTATGGCGGGGGCTTTGGTTTCTTCATCGTCACTCTCGAGCGCCTTGAAATCTTGTTTCACTGCCAACACGGTGAGCAATAGCCATCCTGCAATGGCAATGGGCCCCCGCAGCATAGGTAAAAACGTGTTCAGCAGTAACCATCCGCCTTGTTTAAGACTGGCCCAACGACTTTCACTGTTGGATACGGACTGCTGATCAGCCATAAGCGCCAGGGCCAAGGCACTGTCGCGGAAGACATTATGTAAAAAACTGGTATTGAGCGCTCGCAGGTAAAAAATATCGTCCCCACTCAATGGAGTAGCGCCAGGATTCAGAGGACCAGAGGTATATGCAGCACGGGCCGCATCGGGCAGCCAGTGGAGCACACTGTCACGCAACGCTCCGGGTGTGGACATTGCTTTGTGCAATACCAGTGCCGAAGGATATTCAAGCAGAACTTCCTTGAATAACGGCCGGTAAAGCACACAACGGCCCATCGGGTCATCACGGAGTCCAATAACAAACATTGCGCGCACAAAATCCGGGGCTTCTTTAGGTTTTTTGAGCAACGCCAAAGGGCAAATACACACTGATTTTCCATCCAGCAATCTGGCGTTCGGATCAACTTTCATCAGCGCAGCAATACAGTTGTATCCCCACGATGTCATTGCGCCTTGCTTTTTCAACATCATTTCAAGGGCCAGCATGGGTAATGCGGCCCGTAATTGATCGGTGTAAAGCATTTCACGTCGTTGCGCTTCGGGCAGGTCGTCAATCAGCAAGCGTTTTATCAGAGCCGGATAGTTGCCCCCCACATTGACCCGCTGAATCAGTGACTTGATATAAGCAGGTGTCATCCACCAATCCTGAATCAATTGATTGTGCTTATGCTTGATCGTCATGTGGCCGCTGGGCACTGCTATCAAGTTTTGCAAGGCCAACTCGGTCAGTGTGTATTTGACATGTTCAATGACTCCCGCGGTATTGAATTGGCCTGAAGCCACAGTGAACTCAAGTTCAATGTCATCGGAGTAATAGCCGGGGGCCAGGGGTTGATCCTTGAGCATTTGTTCGCGCAGTACGTTCGACGCATAGCTGTGCAAGTCCGGGATACCTTCATCAAACACCCGTCCTTTGGCTTTACGCATGACATTAGCCAAATCAATCATGTGCGAACGATAGGCAAATCGGTCACTGACGCTGGCATTTTTTAGCCAGTCGGGTAGCGCTTGCAATACACGCCCCAAAGGCAGGGACAGCACCTCACTTTCTTCATCAAAGACGCAAGCTGGATCACTCATTAGCCATAACTGACGCTCAAGACTGACGAGGCCAGGCTTGTCTGCTCCCGGCGCCGTTTGTAATTCTTTTATACGCTCCAGTTGAAGGTTGAGCACAATCATGGCTTGGGTCTGCAGCGCATCATCATCCGCTTCATATCGCTTCCAGAGCAGGGTATTTACCTGATCCAAAGCACTGACAGTTCGACCCAAGTACCGACCATAAGCGCTCAAGGATGCAAAGGACTCTATGTGACCTGATGGCTTGCACACCAAAAGTTGCTCACGTGTCTCTATGGAATATACGACCAATATATCGGGCACAAGGTACTCGATACGCTCGGAAGAGGAAGTGGCCTGAACCTGTGCGAAATAAACCCGTGGGCGTGTGCGCCCCAGAAAGCGTAAGCGGTCGGCATGCAACGGATACTTGAACACCTGGCGCAGCACATCAATTTGTTCATCACTAAACCCTTCGCCAGTATTGGCATAAGAAATGATCAACTCGCCAAAGAATGCTCCCAGCCAATGTTGCCGACTGCGGTAACCGTCGACGGGCTGGTTCCAATAATCAACCAATGCTTGTTGGTAGCCCCACAGCCAGTCCCGCACGACTTCACGTATCGACTGTTCGACTTGGAACATGGATAGAAACGGTGGTGTTTGACTTGAGGGTTCAGTGCCATCAGACAATTCAGCCAAATAGCACTGATCATATTCATAGAAGGTGTAATTAATTGGCGTCCCTAGCGCTATATGCTCAAGCACAGCCTCAACTATCGGCTGCTGACGAGCAACGTCCAGCGTTCGCTCCGTTTCATCGACAGTCCAGATAATTTTCAATAGATCGAGGTGAATTGGAGTAATAGGAGGGTTGAATTTTTTTTTAAGGGATTTCTCGAGCAAAGCCCTCACCACGGTGCGCAATGTGGGGCGGTCCGCGAAATGTCGGCTGACTGCTTGTGTCAGCAAGGAGAGTCGGCTTAATGGCGCTTGAGTTTCTGTGGGGTTGGTCATGGGCGAGTTCTTTCCAATGAAGTGGTGCGAGCGGCTAGCCCGCGATCGAACTTCATTTAAAAGAACTTAATCTCCATGCCTGCGGTATTCCGTTAACACAAACATGTGTTCACTCACGAACAACGCAGGTATTCACCGTTGGGGTTTAGGGGCTAACGCGGCATAGAAATTGACGCTTTGCTGCAGGTATTTTTGCGTATAAACCGTGGATTTCTTGTCGCTAACCATGGTGTTGGCACTGGCTGGCAGGGCCAAAGTGGCAGAGATGGCAGAAGCGGCGATAACAGAGAAAAGATTGAAGTTCATGGCGATAACCCTCGACGATTCGGTTGGCTTGCTTGCCGTTTAAGGCTGTGAAACCAACTTACCGCCGAGGGCCATTGCACAGAAATTCATTGCAGCACTAGCGTCTATCAGGCGGATTGATAGAAAGCTGCCAGCCCGTGTTTACGGGCGGTTGATGAATTTCACATCAGACGGCGCATCCATCGGCAGGGTTTGTACGGTCTTGCCCAGCTTGCCGGTTTTAGCATCGCGTTCAATAACCACGATGGCGTTGCTCATCTGGTTGGCAACCAGCACAAACTTGCCATTGGGGCTCAAAGTGAACTCGCGCGGATGATCACCTTCAACCGAACGGCGCTGGATTTCAGTCAGCTCGCCGGTCATCGGATCAATGGTGAACACCAGCAACTCATTGGCTTTACCGCGGTTACTGACATACAGGAACTTGCCGTCAGCACTGGTGTGCAAGGCACCCGCCGCACGTTTTTCCTGAGGTTGGCCGTGGGCCAGGTCCACCGCCTGACGCTGCTTTAGATGACCGTCTGCGTAATCGAACACGAACACCTGAGCGCTCATTTCAGTCGTCAGGTAGGCGTGCTTGCCGTCTTTGGAAAACAGCAGATGCCGAGGGCCGCTGCCTGCAGGCAGCTCAACCGCCGCAGGATTGGCGGCAACCAACGGGTGTTCGACGTTGGCCGCCGGGTCGTACCGATAGACAAAAATCTTGTCCGCGCCCAAGTCATTGGCAAACACAAACTTGCCATCCGGCGATGAAACGACTGAGTGAACGTGAGCAGACATCTGACGCTCAGGGTTGACCAGGCTGGCCTGATGACTGCTCATTTGCGTCACGGCCTGTAATTGGCCCTGGTCATTGATGGGCAACACGGCAAGGCTGCCACCCGGGTCTTCATACACCCCGTAGTTGGCCACGAACAAGTAGCGCTCATCAGCGCTGAGGCTGGAATGCGTCGGCTCTTCGCCCAATGACTTGACCTGATTGATCAGTGACAACTCATTGGTTTTCGGGTCAATCGCCAGGCTACTGATGCGCCCTACTACATCGGATTGGACTTTGCCGTTTTCATTGACCACAAAAAGGCGTTGCTGATCCTTGGACAAGGTCAATCAGGACGGATTGGCGGTTTTGAACACTTGCAGGGGTTCAGGCGTGATGCGGCCACTGTCGCTGTTGAACTGCAAACGGTAGATACCTTGGCTTTTGCCTTGGGTGTAAGAGCCGACCAATAGCTCAACTTCGTTCTCGGAGGCGGCTTGCGCCGACATTGCACCGACACCCGACGCCAACAACAAGGGCAACCATTTAAGCTTCATCAGCAACCTCGGACTCGTCATCATCATTATTATTGCCCGTAAAGGCGCTTAAGCAGACCAGGCGGTGCTCGCCAGCATCACCGTTGAGTAACCAGCTTTGCAATTGATCGTTAAAAACAGCCGCGTCAATTTGCGCGGCTGTAAAATTCCAGCGTTTTTCTGCTCGACCGTCCATGGCTTGAATGAACAGACCCTTCTCGTCCATAGAGAATTCAAAGGCGTGCAAACCATCGATTTCCAGCATATCGCTGGTTTCAAGGGCCGCACGCAAGGTCTGGTTGGATTCGCTCATTAATCATTCACCTGTTGGAAAGGCGTAATGATAGGCCAAATAAACGAACGAACCTACGCCCAGCGACGTGCTCGCTGAGCACGTCGCCTGTTTTGATCAAATCAGCCGATGGCCCGGTTCGAGAACTGGCCATCCACCAAGCGTTGAATGCCCAGCGGGTTGGCATTTTTCAACACATCCGGCAGCAAGCTGTCCGGGTAGTTCTGCAAGCACACCGGTCGCAGAAAGCGGTCGATGGCCAAGGTACCCACCGACGTACCGCGCGCATCTGAGGTCGCCGGGTACGGCCCGCCGTGGACCATCGAATCGCAAACTTCAACACCTGTCGGGTAGCCATTGAGCAGAATACGTCCAACTTTTTGCTCCAGTAACCCAGTCAATTCGCCGAACTGCTCAAAGTCCGTTGTTTCGCCTATCAGGGTTGCAGTCAGCTGACCGCGCAGGCCGTTGATGGCTGCACTGAGCTGGGCTTGATCAGCGACCTCAATGACCACTGTAGTCGGGCCAAAGACCTCTTCCTGCAACACCTCGTCGCCCTCCAGCAACAAGCTGACATCCGCCTTGAATAGCTGCGGCTGGGCCTGACTTCCTTGCTGCGTGTTCCCGGCCACGTGTTGGATACGGTCATGGCTGAGCAACGCGTCCAGACCTTTGCCATAACTGCGCAAGGTACCGGCGTTGAGCATGGTCTGTGCCGGTTGCTCGCTGATGTGTCCGGCCAATTGTTCGATAAAGGCCGTAAACCCAGGTGAACGAATGCCGATGACCAGACCGGGATTGGTGCAGAACTGCCCGCACCCTTGCACCACCGACGCCGCCAGTTCACGGGCAATGGTAGTGCTGCGTACCGCCAATGCCTGCGGCAGGATAATCACCGGGTTGATGCTGGACATCTCGGCGAACACCGGGATCGGCTGCGGCCGTGCGGCTGCCATGTCGCACAGCGCGCGGCCGCCGTGCAGCGACCCGGTAAAGCCAACGGCTTGAATCGCCGGGTGTTTGACCAGCGCTTCACCCACGCCCGAACCATAAATCATGTTGAACACACCCGCTGGCATGCCCGTACGTTCAGCGGCACGCAGCAGCGCGTCCGCTACGCATTCGGCGGTAGCCATGTGTCCGCTGTGCGCTTTGAACACCACTGGGCAACCAGCCGCCAGTGCCGAAGCGGTGTCACCGCCAGCGGTGGAAAACGCCAAGGGGAAATTGCTGGCGCCAAACACCGCAACTGGCCCGACACCCAAGCGGTACTGGCGCAGATCCGGACGAGGTAATGGCGTGCGATCCGGCAACGCCTGATCAATACGTGCGCCATAAAAATCGCCACGGCGCAGCACCTTGGCAAACAAACGCATCTGCCCGCTGGTACGACCTCGCTCCCCCTGAATTCGACCTGCAGGCAATGCCGTTTCACGGCACACGGTGGCGACAAACTCATCGCCCAGTGCATCCAGCTCATCGGCAATGGCGTCGAGAAATTCAGCACGGCGTTCGGCACTCAAGACCCGAAATGCCGGATAGGCGCTGGCAGCAGCGGTCGCGGCGCGATCCACTTCCTGCGCCGTGGCCTGATAAAAGTCGTAGGGCAGTGTTTCGCCCGTGGTGGCATCGACACTCTTGACCAGAGTGCTGCCTTCAGCACTGCGTTGGCCGCCGATATAGTTGTGACCGAGAATCTGCGTCATGGGGTTTCCTTTTAAAGTGTGCCGATGCTGCCGGGTTCAAAAGCCGCGCTCACCGGGGCGATACCGTTGACCAGCGGTGCGCCGAACTCGGCTTGACTGATTTCAAAACTATCGCCGGGTTGCGTGCGAATGCCATCGCCAAACGACAGGGTCGCCGTGCCGAAAAAGTGGACATGCACATCACCCGGGCGCAAGAACTGGCTGTACTTGAAATGGTGGTATTCGAGGTTTTCCAGGCTGTGGCACATATTGGCTTCACCGCTCAGGAACTCGTTCTCCCATAGCACCTGGCCGTTACGCATAATCCGGCTGCTGCCCGCCAAATGCTGCGGCAACTCGCCCACCCGCAGCTCAGGTCCGTACGAACAGCTGCGCAGCTTGGAATGGGCCAGATACAGGTAGTTTTTGCGCTCCATGACATGGTCAGAGAATTCGTTGCCTACGGCGAAGCCCAATCGATAAGGCTTACCATCGTGACCAATGACATACAGGCCACCGATTTCCGGCTCTTCACCCGCATCTTCGGCAAACGGTGGCAACGGGAACGGCTGGCCGGGGCGTACGACAATGCTGCCATCGCCTTTGTAGAACCATTCAGGTTGGACACCGGCCTGCCCCGCTGCTGGCTTGCCGCCCTCCACGCCCCATTTGAAAATGCGCATGGTGTCCGTCAGGGTCGATTCATCGCCCGCCTGCTGGTGCATCTTGTCACGCGCCGAAGCACTGCCCAGATGGGTCAAGCCCGTGCCGCTGATCAGCATGTGCGCCGGATCAGGATGGTCCAGCGGCGGCAAAATCCTCAACTGCGCCAGTAACTGCGGATAATCATGAGTCATTCCCAAACCCTGTTGGTCGACTTGTTGAGCAAGCCCGATGCCCGCTTCAATCGCGGCCAGGGCCAACTCACGCACGCTGCGTGCATCCTGCACTTCACGCACCAGACCGCCGTCAACCAACCCGACGCGGCGCTCACCGTTGTTCAATTCAAACTGTACTAAACGCATAACAAGCTTCCTTAAGGATGAGTGGCCGCACGTGCGCTGGCCGCGAATTCAGTGGGTTTGAGCACGTGTTTGCGCTCCAGTAGGCGGTACACAACAACGGTCAGGAACAACCCGAACACCATCACCCCAGAGAGGAAGTACAGGCCCGAGGCCAGATTGCCGGTGTATTCCTTGAGCGCACCAATCACGAACGGGCCGATGTAGCCGCCCAGGTTGCCGACCGAATTGATCAAGGCAATCCCGGCCGCCGCACTGGCGCCTGCAAAAAAGCGACCCGGCAAGGTCCAGAAAATCGCCGTGCAGGAAAACAGCGAGAACGCCACCAGACACAGGGCCCCCAATTGCAACACCGGAACCGTCAGCCAGGCGCTGAAAAACAAGCCAATCGCGCCCACGACATACAACCCGGCCAGATGGCCGTAACGGTCATTCAGACGGTCAGAACTGCGCGGAATAATCAGCAGGCCGATGATGCCGAAGATGTAGGGCACCGAAGACACAAAGCCGGTGGTCAGGTCACTGCCGCCAAACTGTTTGATCAGCGTCGGCAACCACAGGCCCAAACCGTAGATGCTCAATGTCACCGGCAGATAGAACAGCGCGAGCAGCAACACACGTTTGTCCTTGAGCGCATGCAGCGGGTTGCCGTGACGGGTCTGGCCGTACGCCTGCAAGTCTTTTTCCAGCTCACCGACCAGCCAGTCCTTCTCGGGCAGGGTCATCCATTTGACCTGTTGCGGGCCATCCGGCAGGTAACGCAGGACAGGCCAGGTCAGCAGAATCGCCGGCATCCCGATCACGATAAACAGCCATTGCCAGCCGTGCAGGCCGAGTACCCCTTCCATCCCCAGCAAGCCGCCAGAAATAGGCCCGGTGATCATCATGGCGATCGGTTGCGAGAGGATAAACAGGCCCAGAATCTTGCCGCGATGGCGCACCGGGAACCACTGAGTGATGTAGTACAGAACGCCCGGAAAGAACCCAGCTTCGGCAACGCCGAGTAAAAAGCGCATCACGTAGAAACTGTGCGGCCCTTGCACAAACGCCATGCCAATCGTGATGGCACCCCAGGTCAGCATGATGCGGGCAAACCAGCGCCGGGCACCGAAGCGCTCAAGCATCAGGTTACTGGGGATCTCCATGAGGAAATAACCGATAAAGAACAACCCCGCGCCCAACCCGTAAGCCGCGTCGCCAATGCCGACGTCTGCGCCCATGTGCAGCTTGGCAAAGCCCACAGCGGAGCGGTCTACATAGGCAATGAGGTACAGCAGAATCAGAAACGGAATGAGTTTTAACGTAATGCGGCGAATAAGCCCGAGTTCCTGGCTCATATGACGGTCTCCCATTGTTTTTGTTATGGCACCTCTGGAGTGGCCTCAGGCGGGAAAATGCCAGGATCATCTCTCAGTTAAAAGCGACTATATAGTAATACTATTTACCCAACAACACTTCCAAGACGGCATTTTTCCAGCTACTTTAGGAGCATAAAAATCAATTAGTCATACAATAAGAGAGTCCGCCATGTCTGATAAAATGCCTCCCCTGCGCTCCGCCCAATGGTTTGGCAGCGCGGACAAAAACGGCTTCATGTACCGCAGCTGGATGAAGAATCAGGGCATTGCCGACCATCAGTTTCAGGGCAAACCGATCATCGGTATCTGCAACACCTGGTCAGAGCTGACGCCGTGCAACGCTCACTTCCGAACCATTGCAGAGCACGTCAAGCGCGGTGTCATCGAAGCAGGCGGCTTCCCGGTTGAATTCCCGGTGTTCTCCAACGGCGAATCAAACCTGCGCCCCACCGCCATGCTGACCCGCAATCTGGCCAGCATGGACGTGGAGGAAGCCATTCGCGGCAACCCGATTGACGGCGTTGTGCTGCTGACCGGCTGCGACAAAACCACCCCTGCCCTGTTGATGGGGGCTGCCAGTTGCGACGTTCCCGCTATCGTAGTGACCGGTGGGCCGATGCTGAACGGCAAGCACAAGGGCAAAGACATCGGCGCCGGCACCATCGTCTGGCAGATGCACGAGTCCTATAAGGCGGGCAATATCAGCCTCGACGAATTCCTCTCGGCAGAAGCCGGCATGTCACGTTCGGCGGGCACCTGCAACACCATGGGCACCGCCTCGACCATGGCCTGCATGGCAGAAGCGTTGGGCACTTCGTTGCCGCACAACGCGGCGATTCCGGCGGTCGATTCGCGCCGTTACGTGCTCGCGCACATGTCCGGCATGCGGGCGGTGCAAATGGTGCGCGAAGACCTGCGCCTGTCCAAAGTGCTGACCAAAGAAGCCTTTGAAAATGCGATCCGGGTCAATGCGGCCATTGGCGGCTCGACCAATGCGGTGATCCACTTGAAAGCCATCGCCGGACGCATCGGCGTCGATCTGGAACTGGATGACTGGACCCGCATCGGACGCGGCACACCGACACTGGTGGATTTGCAGCCGTCCGGGCGCTTCCTGATGGAAGAGTTCTACTACGCGGGCGGCCTGCCGGCCGTGCTGCGCCGGATGGGGGAAAACAACTTGATCCCGCACCCTAATGCACTGACGGTCAACGGCCAGAGCTTGTGGGACAACGTGAAAAACTCGCCCATTTATGGCGACGACGAAGTGATCCGTGCGATTGAAAACCCGCTGGTAGCGGACGGCGGCATTTGCGTATTACGCGGCAATCTGGCGCCACTGGGCGCCGTGCTGAAACCGTCGGCTGCCACTCCGGCGTTGATGAAGCATCGAGGGCAAGCCGTGGTGTTTGAAAACTTCGACATGTACAAAGCACGCATCAACGATCCGGAGCTGGACGTCACCGCCGACTCGATATTGGTGATGAAAAACTGTGGGCCCAAGGGTTATCCGGGCATGGCCGAAGTGGGCAACATGGGCTTGCCGGCCAAGCTGCTGGCCCAGGGCGTGACGGACATGGTGCGTATTTCCGATGCACGCATGAGCGGCACAGCCTATGGCACCGTGGTCTTGCATGTGGCCCCCGAAGCTGCAGCGGGCGGGCCATTGGCCGCCGTGCAGGAAGGCGACTGGATCGAACTGGATTGCCACAGCGGGCGTTTGCATCTGGACATCAGCGACGCCGAACTGGCTGCCCGACTGGCCGACATCGAACCGCCAAAAAACCTGCTGATTGGCGGCTATCGCCAGCTGTACATCGACCATGTGATGCAGGCCGACCAAGGCTGCGACTTTGACTTTCTGGTGGGTTGCCGCGGATCAGAAGTGCCGCGTCATTCGCATTGACACTGCAACACCCGTAATCGCACCAGGGGCAAAAAAACTGTAGGAGCTGACGAGCTCTGCGAGGCTGCGACCGGCGGCAAAGCCGTCGTAAAACCATGCTACCCGGTGGATCAAGCACACCGCGTTCATAGTGTTTGCGACGATTGCATCGTCGGACGTAGCCTCGCATTACTCGTCAACTGCTACGACTTGATCAGCGGGCGGGCATTTCGCAGCCTTCGGCAGCGACTACAAAACGGCGCTGCATCGGGGTTTTGTGAGGTTTACGCCTCGCGTGGCTGTTATCATCGGTGCCTTTCTGCCACAGGATCGACCTACGCCCTATGGATTATCGTCAGCCCTCCGAGCGCAAAAGCATGCACGCGCGCATCGTTCAGGAACTGGGCATGCAAATTGTCTCCGGGCGCTTTAAACCCGATGACAAACTGCCCGCAGAAGCCTTGTTGTGCGAAGAGTATGCGGTCAGCCGTCCGGTGCTGCGCGAAGCCACCCGGGTGTTGCTTGCCAAGGGCCTGGTGTACTCCAAACCGCGCGTGGGAACGGTGGTCAAGCCGCGCCGCGAATGGCACATGCTTGACCCGGATGTGCTGCATTGGCTAATGCAAAGTTCGCCACAAAACGAATTTTTTGCCTTGCTGACCAGTGTACGCAGCATTATCGAACCCGCCGTGGCCGCCCTCGCCGCTCAGCATGCGACCGATGAAGAAGTCGCCGCTATCCGTGATGCTTATGAGCGCATGGAGAAAGCCGATACCCCTGAAGCGTTATTACAGCCCGATCTGGATTTTCACAGCCGCATTGCCGATGCCACTCACAATGACTTGCTCGCCAACCTGTGCAATATGCTGTCGCTGGCGTTGCGTGAAGCGTTAAAGCATTCAAATCGCCGTCCCAACTTGCATGAACTGGCGCTGCCTCGGCACAAAGCCATTTTGACGGCCATCGAAAATCACGACGCACTGGGCGCGCGACATGCCACGCTGGTGCAATTGGATGATGCACGCACGGCGTTGGATGTGGTGCTTAGGCAAGATCCCGTCACACTGTGAACCTGACCGGGTGCAGAAACATTCGGTGGTTTAAAGGCTGCAGCAGATTCACCCCAGTGAAATACACCGACTGAATACTCGCCCGGTGTCCATTCAATCACTGAGATCTGCCATGCGTTATTCCACTGTTGCGTTTTCCATCACTGCCTGCCTGAGCCTGTCTTTGACCTCTGTGGCCGCTCATGCACTCCCCCCCTCTTCTGCCGACAACCAAACTTCCAACACTCAAAAAGCCTTGTTGATTGGTGTGGATGGCATGCAGTACGAAAAACTGCAGGAAGCCATCGCACAGAACATGGCGCCGCACATTGGCAGCCTCAAACTGGCCAAAAGTTACATCGGCGGCATTGACGGTACTCCAACCGAACAACTCACCAACAGCGGCCCGGGGTGGACGACTATCTTGACCGGCAGTTGGGTCGACCGGCATCAAGTCGACGCCAACAATGGTGCATTACGCAATCAGGCGCCCAGCCTGTTCGAACAACTCAAACGCGCGGCACCACAGCGTAAAACCACCAGTATTGTCAGTTGGGGCACCATCAACGACAACTTCGCCGAAGACATCGCTCAGGGCTATATCGACAGTGCCACCAAATGCCTGGACGTGGATCAATGTGTGGCCGATAAAGCCGGTTACGAACTTGAACATGGCGAGTCTGACCTGGTATTCGCCCACTTCGATGAGCCTGATCTGGCGGGTCACGATCATGGTTTCGCCCCCGAGTATCAGCAGGCCATACAGGGTGTAGATGCGCAGGTGGGCCAGTTGCTGTCAGCGCTGAAACGCCGTCAAGCGACCCACCCGACGGAGGACTGGTTAGTCATCGTCTCGCCCGATCACGGCTGCCGCCTACCGGACGGTTACAGCCACGGCCAACAAACCCTGAGCGAAAAGACCACTTTTATTGCGATGAACAAATTGGCTAACGCGCAACTGACCGATCCTGTCAGCGCCCCAACTAACCCGGGACACAGCGGGTTATATGGCTTTGCCAGTCAGGCGGACATCACGCCGACAATTCTGAAACATTTTGGCGTTGAACCGGATGCGGCACAGCACTCAATGGACGGCCTGCCTTTGATTGGCGCACTGGGCGTCAGACAGCTCACAACTCAGGTTTTACCGGCCACCTCGCAGGTGGTGCTGACATGGCAAGGCGACAAACCCCGGGGCGAACCCGTGCATATTTACCGCGACGGTCAGCACATCGCCTCAGTGCCCAACCATCAAGGTGAATACATCGATAACGATGTGAAAGACATCAATGGCAACGTCAACTACACGGTGGAAATCAATAAGGTGCCGGTGTCACGTTTGGTGACTATGCAACACTGAACGGGCTGACATAAAAAAGGCGCTATCCGATTGCTCGGGTAGGGCCTTTTTTTACATCAGAGGTTACGCCAGGCTTTTGCTGACCACTTCAAACACATCGCTGGACAGGTCGCCCGAGTTGCGAATGCGCTCAAGTTCAGCCTTCATCAACGCCTGACGGGCGCTGTCGTATTTACGCCAGCGGGTCAATGGCGCCAATTGGCGCGAAGCAATCTGCGGGTTCAAGGCGTTCAGCTGGATCACCAGATCGGCCAGGAAGCGATAGCCCGAGCCGTCCGCCGCATGGAAGTTGATCAGGTTCTGGCCGGCAAAAGCGCCCACCAGCGCGCGCACCTTGTTCGGGTTTTTCAGGGTAAACGCTGGATGCTCCATCAACTGCTGCACGCGCTGCAAACCGCCGGGCAAGGTGCTGCCCGCCTGCACGCTGAACCATTGGTCCATGACCAGCGGATCGTCCTTGAAGTGATCGGCAAAGCTGGCCAGCGCGGCGGCTTTCTCGGCCTCAAAAGGCGAGTTGACCAGCACTGCCAAGGCGGTCAGGCGCTCGGTCATATTGTCGCTGTGCTCGAACTGCTCCAGCGCCGCCGCCAACACCTCGGGTTTGCCGGTCAGCATCAAGTAAGACAGCGCGATGTTTTGCAGGGCGCGACGGGCAAAATGCTCAGCTTCGGCCACGTATGGCGTGGCCTTGGACACCGCACGATTGGCTTGATAACGCGTCCACAGGTCATCGAACAGGCTATCGGCCAATTGCTTGCGGGCAAACTCGCGGGCCGCGTGGATCGCGTCGACATCGGCCACTTCGCTGATTTCAGTGAGGTAAGCCTCGCCCGGCAACGACAGCATCTCCGCCACCATGGCCTGATCCAGTTGCGCGTTGTTGAGCACGCTGCGCAGCGCCTCAACCAGACGCGGGTCCAGGGTCAGTGCTTCACCACGTTGATGCTGGCTGATCAAGTCTTGCAACACCTGCACCGACAGTTGCTGGCCGGCATCCCAGCGGTTGAAACCATCGCTGTCGTGTTGCATCAGGAACATCAACTGGTCACGGCTGTAGGCAAACTGCAACTTGACCGGTGCCGAGAAACCGCGCAACAGCGATGGCAACGGTTTTTCAGGCACACCCACGAAGGTGAAGGTCTGCTGGGCTTCAGTCACCGACAGCACCCGCGTGGTGCCCGCAGCGTTCGTCTCGCCCGCCAGTTGCAACGCCAGTTCAGCGCCCTGTGCGTTCAACAGGGCCAGTTCTACCGGAATCACGAACGGCAGTTTTTCAACCTTGTCCGGAGTTGGCGGGCAGCTTTGGGCGAAGGTCAGGCTGTAGGTCTTTTGCGTCGCATCATAGTGCTCGCTGACCGCCAGACGCGGTGTACCGGCCTGGCTGTACCAGCGTTTGAACTGGGACAGGTCGGCGCCGTTGGCGTCTTCCATGGCCTTGATAAAGTCATCGCAGGTGACGGCCTGACCATCATGGCGCTCAAAGTACAGGTCGCTGCCTTTGCGAAAGCCCACTTCGCCCAGCAGGGTGTGGATCATGCGCACCACTTCCGAGCCTTTTTCGTAGACCGTCAGGGTGTAGAAGTTGGAGATTTCGATAAAACTGTCAGGGCGCACCGCATGGGCCATAGGGCCAGCATCTTCGGCGAACTGATGGGTGCGCAGGTAAGCCACGTCCTGAATACGCTTGACCACCCGCGAGTTCATGTCGGCCGAGAATTGCGAGTCACGGAACACCGTGAAGCCTTCCTTGAGCGACAGCTGGAACCAGTCACGGCAAGTCACGCGGTTGCCCGACCAGTTGTGGAAGTATTCGTGGGCGACAATCGCTTCAACGCGCTGATGCGCGGCGTCGGTGGCGGTTTCGGCGCGGGCCAGCACGGCGCTGGAGTTGAAGATATTGAGACCTTTGTTCTCCATCGCGCCCATGTTGAAGTCACTGACGGCAACGATCATGAAGATGTCCAGATCGTATTCACGGCCGTAGGTTTCCTCATCCCAGCGCATCGACTTTTTCAGGCTGGTCATGGCGTGCTGGCACTTGTCGATGTTTTCCGGCTCGACATAAATGCGCAAGGCGACGTTGCGGTCGGTCATGGTGATAAAGGTGTCTTCAACGCACCACAAATCTCCCGCCACCAGGGCAAACAGGTAAGCCGGTTTCATGAACGGGTCTTCCCAGGTCGCCCAGTGCCGACCGTCTTCGTCGGGGCCGCTGGCGATCGGGTTGCCGTTGGACAGCAGGATCGGATAACGATGCTGCTCTGCCACCACGGTGGTGGTGAACTTGCTCATGACGTCCGGGCGGTCGAGGTAATAGGTGATCTTGCGAAACCCTTCGGCTTCGCACTGGGTGCAAAACATCGTGCCGGACTTGTACAAGCCTTCCAGCGCGGTATTGGATTCGGGGTGGATCTTGACGCTGGTGTCGACCACAAACTGCTCGGCAGTCGGGTGCAGGATCAGGTGGCTGTCGCTCAGTTGATAATCTGCAGGGGTCAGTTCGGCGTCATCCATCGCCACACTCAACAGCTGCAGTTGCTGACCGTCCAGCGCCAGCGCCGGTAAACCTGCGCCGCGCGCCGGGTTGCGGCGCATCACCAACTGCGCATGGACCAACGTGTGATCCTCGAACAACTCAAAGGTCAGATGCGTCTCGTCGATCAGATACTCGGGCGCCTGATAGTCCTTCAGGTAGATCATTTGCGGTTGTTCGGTGCGCATGCGGGTGTCCTTTTACTGATGCACGGCCAGCTGGTAGGCCGTGTATTTGCGAATATTGATAACGCCGGTGTCGAAGATCAGGTATTGGCCCTTGATCCCCATCAGCGTGCCTTCAACGATCGGATCCTTGTCCAGATTAAAGCTGACAATCTTGCTTGGGTACTGCTCAACCGGGTAACAAATCTCGATGGGCTCGACGCTATGCAAGGGTTGGACCGCTTGCAAGCCAAAACGCTCCTGCAAGGTGTGTAGACCTTCGGCGCAGCTGTCGAACAGCTGATCACGCACCGCGGCGAGGTCAACCGGCTCGGCATTGCCCTTAAGCAGTGCCCGCCAGTTGGTGCGGTCAGCCACTTGCGAGCGCAACAGGTCTTCGACAAAACCCGACTGCTGACGGGTGGCGACGCGCACGATCGGCAAGGCCTGACTGGCGCCCTGATCGAGCCAGCGGGTCGGCAATTGAGTACCGCGGGTGATGCCGACCTTGACCCCGGAGGAGTTGGCCAGATACACCACGTGATCGGTCATGCAGAATTGCTCGCCCCACGACGGATCACGGCACGTACCTGCGTCGTAATGGCAGCGCTCCGGGCTCATGATGCACACATCGCATTGCGCCAGCTTGGTCATGCACGGGTAGCAATAGCCCTGACTGAAGCTCTTCTTGGTTTTGCGTCCGCAGTGGGAGCAGTGGATCTCTCCCAGGAATTCCAGACGCAGTTTGGTACCGATCAATGGATTGACCGGCACCTCGGTATCGCCCAAACGAAACGCGTATTGAACGGTCGGCTGTTCCAGACGTGCCGACATTTTACTGATTGCACCGCGACCAATCTCAATCAATGGATGGCATCCGACTTGAACAGGATGTTCGGCACCGGCGCCGACTTGGAGCTGCACTCCTGCGGACCCATGTAGCCGGTGCGTTGGTCTTCGGGCAGGTTGTTGACTTCCCAGGCGATCATGGCCTGCAACGACAGCTCGCGTTGCTCGGGGGTCAGCTTGTTGCCGTCAGCCCATTTACCGATTTCTACGGCCAGTTTCAGGCTCTGATAGATCTCGGGAGTGATGTTTTTGATCATTTCGTTGAAAGAGGACATGGTTCTGTTTCCGCTCTTTGAAAAATAGTGAGGTAAATGTCGCACCGCTGTTCGTAGCAGCTGCCGAAGGCTGCGTCCGATTGCGAAGCGATCGTAAAACCCGAATACCAGGTTTAACAGACATACCGAACTGCCTGATTTTACGACGGCTGCGCCGCCGGACGCCGCCTTCGGCGGCTGCTACAGGTGCATCGCAATTTTGCGACGGGCCCACAGGCCGCCCAGCAAACCGGTCAGGCAACCGATCACCAATCCGCCTACATGTGCCGCGTTGGCGATCTGGCCAAAACCAATCATCGACACCAGCCCGGACATGCACAACGCCAGCCATACCAGCATCATCACCAGCACGCCGCGAGGCAGGTTGTACATCGGGTTGGGCGCCATCAACTGGTAAATCCAGATATGCCCCAGCAAGCCGTACAACACTCCCGACAAGCCGCCAAACAGACTCGGGCCGCCGAACAGGTATTGGGCGAAGTTGGACACCAGGCTGAATAACAGGCTCAGGCCGATCAGGTTGATGCTGCCCTGACGCAGTTCAATACGTCGCCCCAGTTCCCAGAACCACATGCCGTTCATGGCGATGTGCAGGAAACCGAAGTGAATCAGCATGGGGGTGAACAGGCGCCACCATTGCCCCGACGCCAAGGTCTCGGACAACGGCGCAAACTGGATGTATTGACCGCGAATGGTGTAATCGACAAAGGTCAGGCCGCTCAAGGTCGAGAGGTTGTCGCCCAATTGCGTGACGACCGCCACCAGAACGCACAGCAGCAAAATAATCGCGGTGGCCGGGCTGTCGCGCAGCTGCCGGACCAAGCCAGGCCGGGCCATCGGCACCGGACGCTCGACAACCGGCAGTTCATGCTCGGGATCACCCGCCGGAAAGCGCTGATACAGATTACGCACATCCTCGGCAATGTTGTCGGGCGCCCACAGCACCTGCTCGCCCGCTTCTTCACTGACCCGATGGGGCACTTGCAGACGCTTGAGCAAGGCCACAAAACCGCTTAAATCGACCGACAAGGGTAGACGCAACACCTGTACAACACTCATTGAATCGCCTCCGGGCGTTCGACGTCGACCCACACAAATTTGCCGGGATCAAGGCGGGTTTCCTGATCAAGCCGGTAAGCCACCAGTTTGCCGTAGAGCACGGCGCTGTAATCAAGACAGGCCAGGTTCGGGCGGATGGGCGCGGGTTTGCCGCTGCGCCAGTAATGCCCGACAAACAACAAGGGCTCATGGCTACCGTAACGCAATAACGCGCTCTTCTCGGTCGAGGACAGCGGTTTTTGCGCCACGCGCTCGGGCAGGGCGTCAGGTTGAAACACAATATCTCCGTAGGTCTTGGGGTCGTCCTCCCAGAACTTGGTACGGAAAAACGCCCGCGTCAGTCCATCGCCACCGGTCAGGGTCATGCCATCGGGCAAGCGCATGTCGGTGCCGCGCAACAGCCGATTGAAGGTCAGGTTGGCGAAGCTGTCGGTCTGGGCCGCGGCCTGCAGGAAAGGTTCGTCAATGCAGCCATCGGGGTATTGCTGGCGCAGAGGCGCAATCACCTCCGCGTCCCAGCAGGCGTGCACCACGCGAAAACGGCCGGCATCGACAAACAGCGGCATGTCGTAAAACCACTGCACAAACGCGCGCCACTCGTCCGGGTAGGCCTCGAACTGCTCAAGGGTTTCGTGGATCAGGCGGGCATGGCGCGGGTTGTGTTCGCGCACAAACTGTTTACCGCTGCCTGCCGGTGCCGGTGTACACCAGCCCAGCGCGTTGAATTCATGGTTGCCCATCAGGCACAGCGCCTGACCGGCCTGAACCATGTCATAGACGATGTGCAGCGACTCGCGAATGCGCGGGCCGCGATCAATGATGTCACCCAGGAACACCGCCATGCGTTGCGGGTGTCGCCACACACCGGCGAGTTTTCGATAGCCCAGACGCTCCAGCAGGTGCTCAAGGGTATGAGCACAGCCATGCACGTCACCGATCAGATCGTAACTGCGCGCTGGATCGAGCATCAGTCAGCCCTGCCGCCCAGTCGGCTACCCCAACCAAGCTTGGTCCGACACACTTCATAGTAGTTGTGGTCCAAAGGATGAATCAGGCGCAGCTTTTGCGCTTTTTTGCTGACGGTAACGGTGTCACCCGGCGCGCAGGTGAAATGATTCTGACCGTCGCAGGAGACTTGCGGGTAGATCTGCATGTCTTTGGCCACCACGATTTTCAGCTCACTGTTGCCGTCGACCACAATCGGCCGGCTGCTCAGGGTGTGCGGGTACATGGGGACAATGACGATGGCATCCAGTTTGGGATGCATGATCGGGCCACCCGCCGACATGGCATACGCCGTAGAGCCGGTCGGCGTGGCCACGATTAGGCCATCGGCTTTTTGGCTGCACACGAACTGACCGTCGATATGCAGTTCGAATTCGATCATGCGCGTGGATTTGCCGGGATGCAGCACCACATCATTGAGCGCATCACCCTGACCGATGGCCTCGCCATGACGGCGGACTTCGGCTTGCAGCAAAAAGCGGTTTTCAACCAGATAGTGCCCGTCGAGCACTTCGGCGACTTTGACTTCCAGTTCGTCAGGTCGAATGTCAGTCAAAAACCCCAGGCTGCCCCGGTTGATCCCCAGCACCGGGACATTGTGGCGGGCCAGCGCACGGGCTGCGCCGAGTAAACTGCCATCGCCGCCCACGACAATCACCATGTCACAGACTTCACCGAGCAGTTTGCGCGAAGATGTTTGCAGGCCATGACCGGGCAACACCTCACCGATGGTGTCTTCGAGGATCACGTGCATGTGCCGTTCAAGCAGGAATTTTTTCAGTCGGCGAACCGTGTCGAGCACCTGAGAACTGCCCAAACGACCAATGATGCCGATATTACGAAATTGCTCCATGAGGCTCCTGCAAGATTCTAGGCGTGCGAAAACAGCGATTATGGGCGAAACCCGCCGATAGACAAAACCCTTTCAGCCCTGTGGCCGCTGCAGTTTGATTGCAATGGCAGGCATAACCCGCTGGATGCTGCCATATTGACAGGCACGTTCTCTGGGTGATGCCAAACAGCTATGCTCGAATCATGATCCTATTCCCCGATTTGCTCACCCTGCCCCACCAACTGCGTCACCCCGAGGTGCGTGATCTGGCGTGGGTGATACTCGCCCCGCCGATGCTCGAACACACCCCCTGGCCACAGCGTCACCCCTTGACGGGCAGCAACTGGGTTCAGGCACCGCAGCAACTGGAGTGCTGGCTGCGCGACTTGGATCAACACAGCGAGCCGCTGCAGCACTGGCTGGCGCTGGCCACCACGCGCCGACTGGGCCGTTATTACGAGCGCCTCTGGCACTTTGCGCTGCAACACGCCCCCGGGATTGAGCTGATAGCCGCCAACCTGCCGATCCGCGTGGGCGGACATACCTTGGGTGAACTGGACTTTTTACTGCGCGACCGCGACGGCGTGCACCATCTGGAAATGGCCATAAAGCTCTACCTCGGGCCGCAACAGGGCGATGGCCGCGACCCGGCGCAGTGGCTCGGCCCCGGCAGCAATGACCGGCTGGAGCGTAAACTCAAACACTTCACCCAGCACCAGTTGCCCATGTCGAGCCGCCCGGAAAGCCGCGACATCCTCGCCGGGCTGGATATACAAGCCTTCACTGCACACATGTGGCTGGGGGGCTATTTGCTCTACCCCTGGCCCGGTCACTCGCTCTCCCCGGCTGGCGCCCACCCGCAGCACTTGCGCGGGCGCTGGCTGCACCAAAGCGATTGGCCAGCGTTTACCCGGCAAAGTGCCGCCGGGTGTTGGCAGCCCTTGCCCCGTCACGCCTGGCTAGCCCCGGCCCGCTATGACGCCGAAGGCTTGTGGAGCGAGCAACAGCTCGCGGTCTGGCTGGCCGAACTGCACCCGCAAGCCCCGGCGCAGTTGTTGGTACGCCTGACTGAAAACGGCGATGGCGACTGGGAAGAGACTGAACGGTTGTTTTTGGTCTCCGATCTTTGGCCCAATGTGCCCGGCACCCCTGAAAACTGACCCACCTCACGTGCAACATGGCGTAACCGGTTTACAGTCATTGCACACCGTCGCTCAAGAACGGTGGTTTTGACCTGAACCGTGAGGAAACACCATGTCCTGGAAAAGCTCCGCCGACCACTACAGCCGAATGTCCATCGCCTTGCACTGGTTTATGGTGCTGCTGTTCATATTGATCTACGCCTCGATTGAATTTCGCGGGATTTTCCCGAAAGACAGCGACGGTCGCAACTTGATGAAAGACGCGCATTTTATGCTCGGCCTTACTGTTTTCGCGCTGGTGTGGTTGCGCCTGCTGGCCAGAACCCTGGGGGTCGCGCCGAAAATCACGCCCACCCCGCCCGCGTGGCAGACAGCACTCGCCACGTTGATGCACTGGGCGTTGTACCTGTTCATGATCGCCATGCCGGTCATGGGTTATCTGGTGTTGAGCTACAACGACAAATCTGTGTTCTTTTATGGCTTCGATCTGCCGGTATTGACCGGCAAAGATCCGGACTTCGCCAAGCAAATAAAAAGCTGGCATGAGCTGGGCGGCACCATCGGCTACTGGCTGATTGGCTTGCACGCACTGGCCGGGCTGGCTCACCACTACCTGATCAAGGACAACACCCTGCTGCGCATGCTACCGGGGCGCAGCTAAACCGTGACGCGCCCGGCAGCAATGCCGGGTGCGTTGGCCTTACTCGATCTTGTAATGAAAGGTATTGCGCACCCCCGCCACCGTCACCGCCTGACCATCAACCATGCGCGGTTGATACCGGAAAGTGGCCGCGGCCACCAGTGACGGACGGATAAACGCAGGGTGGCAATTGCCGACGACTTTTGGGTTGTCGACCTTGCCTTGCGGGGTCACTGAATACTCCACTGTGCAGTCGCCTTGAATGCCTTTATCCAATGCCCGCTGCGGGTAGTCCGGTGCCACCTTGCTGATGGGCAAATACTGGCGCACATCGGCTGCCGCAGCGGCTTGTTGCGCGCGTCTGGCGGTGTCTGCGGCCACACGCGCCTGTTGCGCGGCGGCTTCGGCCACGGCGTGCTGGCGCTGCGCTTCGACCTGTTCAGCGCGTTCGCGGGCGACCTTTTGCTGCTCAAGCTGTGCCTGTTTTTCTTCCTTCACGCGTTTGCGTGCCAGCGCCGCCTGTTCCAATTTGCGCGCCTGAATCTGCGGGTCTACGGCAGGTTTGCGGGCTTCAGGCGGGGTTTGCACCACCGGCGTCGGCACCTCGACAGGTGGCGGCGCAACCACCGGCACTGGCGCCAATGGTTGCGCCGGCAACATCACCAAACGGGTTTTCAAGGTCGAGGCCACCGGCTCAGGCATGCGCTCACTCATGCTCCAGCCCAGCACCAGAAACGCAATCACGGCACTGTGCAGCGCCACCGTGACCACGGCCGCCTGACTGTTGTGCCACAGACTCGCCCCCGGCACCGTCGGCATTAGCGCGCTGCTCATTGCGGTGCCTCAGTCACCAACCCCAGGTTCGTGACGCCCCCTTGCTGCAAGGCCGCCATCGCTTTAACCACGCTGCCATAGCCCGCCTCGTTATCGGCGCGGATATACACCTGAGTGTCGCCCTTTTGGGTCACCACTTCGCCGATCTTCGCTTGCAGCTCTTCCAGGCTGACCGCACTGTCCGTCTGGTTTTTGGTGTCCAGCTCGCTGCCCAGATTCCAGTAGTAGCCGCCCTCGGCCTTGACCGACAAGGTCAAAATTTGCTGCTGGCTGTCGTTGGCCAGCGCTTCGCTGGCGACTTTCGGCAACTCGATTTTCACTCCTTGAGTCAGCATCGGCGCGGTGACCATAAAGATCACCAGCAGCACCAGCATCACATCGATGTAAGGCACGACGTTCATTTCGGCCTTGGGCCCGTGTTTGCGCTGTGGTCGAACAAGCATGTCGTCACTCCCTGTGGTTAAGCGGCAGCCGCCATGTTTCGCGCACCGGCATGCAAGCTGCGGTACAGGCGCATTTGCACTTCATTGCCGAGGCTGTAATAGCGGGTCAGCAGGGTCTGGCCACGGGCCGAGAATCGGTTATAGGCAATCACCGCAGGGATGGCAGCAAACAAGCCGATGGCCGTGGCAATCAGCGCTTCGGCAATGCCCGGCGCGACCGTCGACAACGTGGCCTGTTGCACCTGAGACAGACCGATAAAGGAATTCATGATCCCCCACACCGTGCCGAACAGGCCGATGTAGGGGCTGACCGAACCCACGGTGGCAAGCAATTGCAGGCCTTTTTCCAGACGAATTTCCTGCTCACTGATGGCCACGTACAAGGCCCGTTCAACCCCCTGCATCACGCCGTCGGCGTCTACGCCTGGTTGCTGTTTGAGCTGGGCGTATTCGCTGTAGGCCGCGCTGAATACCCGCTCGGCCCCGGCGTCGACATGGCTGTTGTCGCGGCTTTCGCGATAAAGCGTGCCCCAGTCGCCGGGGGCCCGCACGCGCTGGGTGAAGGCCTCGATGTCGCGCTCGCTGCGACGCAAAATAGCGCTGCGGCGCACAATCAAATACCAGCTCGCCATTGAAGCCAGCAGCAAAATCAACATCACACCTTTGACCAACAGGCTGGCGTCGCTAATCAGGCCCCAGATCGTCATATGTTCCATGGTTGCTTGCATGTCAGTGCTCCTGCGGATTAATCGAAGTGTATTGATACAGATTCAGATGACCGGGTTATGGCAAGTGCAGCGCCTTGGCCACATCGCTCCAGGGGATGTACTTGTAGTTCTGAGCTTGCTCGGGCATGCGCTTGCGGCCGTCCTGCACCACCAGCATGCCTTGGCTCCACGGCCCGCCGAGGTTGGCCGAGGTCACGTCAAGGCCATCGGTTTCCGAGGCACCGTCAATGCCCGCGTCGGCATTGACGCCCACCCGAAACGCGCCGCGCACGGCGAATGGCGGCACGGCATCGAGCACCACGTAGCTGTCGTTGCCCTGGCTTGAGATCATCAGATAATTCTCGGTTTCGGTCTGGTACAGGCCCATGCCTTCAATATCGTCATGCACCTGCTCTCCGACCTTGATCACAGCGGTCAAATCAGCGGGTTGGTCAGGGCGCGCATCCACCGCCCACACCGCCACATCCTCTTCACCGAGGAACAGACGCTGGTGCTGGTCATCCGCCACACAGCCTTCGGGCTGGGTCGCGACCTTGAACTGACGCACCTGCTCGCCTTCCACCTTGTCGCCCTTGGCGAACAAACGGTGCTGCACAAAGGTGCCGTCCTTGTCGTTGGCAAAGCTGTAAATATCCCCCGAAGGTGACTTGAACAGGCACAGCCCATAGATATCCGGCAGTGCGGTGGCAATCTCACCCGCCGGTTTAACCTCGCCGGTACGACGATCAATGCTGAACACGCTCAAGCTGTTGTGATCGCGGTTCGTCGCGACGGCCAAGTCCACCGTGTTGCCCGCCAGTTTGAATTCAGGTCGCACATCGACATTGTTCAGGCGCCCGACCGGCAAGTGCTGCACGCGCTTGCCCTGCAGGTCATACACCTCAAGCCCCTGCTGCTTGTCAGTGCCCAGTACCCGGCTCAACGCGGGGGTCTGCGGGTGTACCCAGATGGCCGGATCGTCCGCCGCATCGCCTTGGCTCAACACCACCTCGGTTTGCACGCTCGGCTTGATCACCGGCAACACGGGCGCCAGAGGTACAGGCGTGGCTTTCCAGTCGAGCACGCCTTCAAACAGCTGATTATTGCTGGCGTCCTGCACCAGTACTTGCACGCCTTGAGCGGTTTCGCGCAGCGCCAGATGCTCAGGTTCGATCACGCCTTTGAGCGCCAGACTGGCCACGGGCGTCCAGTGCTTGCCTTGCTGCTGATAGAGGTTCAACTGCGCCGCCTTGGCATCCAGCCCCAGCATCCCGCCCGGCATGACCGCCATCGCCGCAGCGGATTTTTTCAGGTTGCCGAATGGCTCGACCATGGCCACCGGTGAGCGCCGTACATCCGCCTCGGCATGGGCCGGATAGGCCCACCAGCCGACATTCTCTTCGTTGACGAACAGTTGCTGCGTGCCGTCCTCGACCTGACAGAACTCAGCATTGGGCGGCAACGGCAGGCTGCGCACCAAACGCGGGGCGTTCAGCCGTTGCTGGTCAGCGGCCACCAGCCATTGCTCGCCCTTGCCCTCTTCGCCCACGGTAAACAGGTAGACATTGCTCGCATCGTCGCGGTACAGGCACACGCCGTTGACCGCGTAATCGCGACGCGGCAAATACATCGGTGCCTGCCACGCGCCGGTCTTGGGATCGAGGCTGAATAGGGCCACTTGCTGACGGGTTTTATCCTGACTGGCTACCAGCACCTGATCGCCCAGGGTGCGGCTGTCCAACCCGGCAAACGAGCCTTTTATCTGGCTGATGGTGTTGCCCTGTTTATCCAGCAGCAACATGCCATCGCGCTTGCTCACGGCCAGTCGTTGATCGTCCGGGCTACCGGGCACAAAACTCAGCGCCTGAGCTTTACTGGCCGACCACCCGTGCAGCGCAGGCGGGGTGATATCGGCATACACACTGCTTGCACTCAGACAGGCCAGCAAGGGTAGAAATCGGGGTGTGCGCGTAAACAAAAAAGTCATGAATTTAGCCTTGGCAATTATTTGAGAACGTCGTAGCCCATAGCCCGTAGCAGCTGACGAGTAGTGCGAGGCTGCGATCGGACGCGAAGCGTTCGTGAATCGGAGGAACCGGGTTGAATGGTTTTACGACTGCTGCGCAGCCGATCGCAGCCTCGCAGAGCTCGTCAGCTGCTACGGATACGGATACGGATACGAACATGTGGTCAGAAGTGAGTGAAGGTCAGCCCCACCGAATACGTCGGGCCGTACTCTTCGTACTGGTTGTTGTAGCGGCTGTTGCCGCTGTAGACGAAGTAAGGCTGGTCGGTGAGGTTTTGCGCATCGAAGCTGATTTGCAGGTCTTTGGTCAGCGAGTAACGGGCGCTGAAATCGACAAAGGTCTGGGCGTCGACATGGCTGTCGTGAGCCTTGTCGTTGATGCCGGCCAGTTCATAGAGGTAGGCCGACTTGTAGTTGGCCGACAGGCGCACGCTGAGTTTGTCGTCTTCCCAGCCCAGCATCAGGTTGCCGACAGTTTTGGATTGGCTTGGCAGGTCAATATCGCGTTTGATCGTGGTACCGGATGCAGCATCAAACCCTTCAACACTGGCTTTGGAGCGGCTGAAGGTGGTGTTGGCGCCCATGATCACGCCGTTCCACGGCGCAGGCAGCCAGTCGAATTTCTGCGAGTAGGCCAGCTCCAAACCGTACAGCTTGGCGCTGTCGCCGTTGGCATAACTGTGGGCTTCAGTAAAGTCCGCCCATTCGCCGCTGCCGGCCAGATCGGTGTTGTAAACGAAGTTCTTGATGTCTTTGTAAAACAGGAAGGCCGACACCGTGCCCGCGTGGCCCATAAAGTGCTCAATACCCAAATCGAAGTTGCTCGACTCCAGGGGTTTCAGATTCGGGTTGCCGAACTCGGCCACGTCATCGTCGATGACAAAACCCGGTGCCAGCTGGCCAAAAGTCGGGCGCACCACGGTGTTGGTCCAGGCCGCGCGCACCTGGGTGTTTTTCGCCAGTTGATAACGCGCGTGCAACCCGGGCAGCCAGTGGTGGTAATCGCGTTTTGTGTCCTCGTCCTCAAACACGCCATTGCGCACGCCGGTGCCTTTGGCTTCGAACTCGGTGCCTTCGTAGCGCAGACCGGCGATAAAGCGCCAGTCATCAACATCGACGGTGTTCATCACATAACCGGCATTGATGTCTTCGCGCATGGTGAAGTCATTGGCCCGCGATTCTTGCTCGTCATAGAAGTCATCGCGGTTCAGCCCGCCGATCAAATCCTTGATCGCGCTGCCACTGATGCCCGGGCCGAACTGGCCCAACGAGTAGTGCACCGTCCCTTTGCTGAACTGATTGAGATTGAGCTGGTTGTCGCTGTAGCCCAAGTCAGAGAAGTCTTCATAGACCCAAGCATTGAGGTCGTTGTCCTTGTGACGACGGCTGACCTTGCCGCCAAACTTGACCTGCGAGGCGTAGCCCTGCACGTCGTAATCGCGAGCCAGATCGAGGCGAATGTTCTTTTCAGTGTCCTTGGTGGTTTGCTCTTCCCAATCCACCTTGTCGAGGCTGAAATTATTCGGGTCATAGAACCCTGCGCCAATGATCGGCCGTGGTTTTTCGGTGTCATAAAAGCCACTGTCGGCAAAGCTGGAATTGCCTTTAAACGTAGCCCCGGCGATATGTCCCGGACTGTCTTCGCTGGATTTGCTGTAGCCGGCCTGCCCACTCAACGTCCACAGGCCCATGCTGCGCTCGCCACCGAACACATACGACTGGATTTCCTGGGTTTCTTCGCGCTGCTTGAGCTTACGTTTGGCCTTGGCATCGCCCAGCTCGCCTTCAGCCTGTGCATCGGCAAATTCAAGGGCCGTGGAGTTGCGGGTTTCGCTGTCCTTGAAGCGGCTGTACAGCGTGCGCAGGTACAGGCTGGTGTCGTCGTCAGGTTTGTAGTCGAAGTTCAAACCGCCGCCGGTGCGTTCGCGGCTGATGTCGTAGACCCGTTGCTCAAAGCTGTTTAAACGGGCGCCCTGGGTAAAGTCCCAGTCGCCTGCGGTTTCTACGTTATCGGAACGAAAGTCGCGTTTATTCCAACTCAGCGCGGCCGCCACACCGAAGTTGTTGATGCCGTCGCCCAGGCTGAAACGATCACTGATGGCCCCTGAAACCTTGGGGCTGGTTTGTGCGCTTTTATCGTTGTAACTGGCCTGTGTCGTGCCGGTATAAAACAAGCCTTCATGGTCGAAGGCCGACAGGCTTTGCACATCCACCGTGCCGCCGAGGGAGTTGGCATCCATATCGGGGGTGAGGGTTTTGATCACCGACAGCGACTGCACCAGCTCCGAGGGCAACACATCCAGCGCTACTGCGCGGCGGGCGCTTTCGGGGGACGGCACCAGCGTACCGTTGATGGTCACGCTGTTGAGGTCGGGGCCAAGGCCGCGCACGCTGACGAAGCGGCCTTCGCCCTGATCGCGTTCGATGCTGATGCCCGGCAAGCGTTGCACGGCCTCGGCGACGTTGGCGTCTGGTAACTGGGCGACGCCGTCGGCGTGTACCACGCTTTCGATGCTGTCCGAGTTGCGTTGTTGTTTGAGCGCCTTGTCGAGGCTGGCGGCTTGGCCCACGACTTCAACGTGTTCAGTGGCGCCGATGGCCGTCTCGGCAGCGCTGAGGCGCTCGCTGGCAATGGCCAGAGCCAATGCACTGAACGTAAAGCCGACCCACTGTGCCCTGCTCCGACACTTGTACATGTTTGCTCCCCCCCAAATCCTGCGACAGGCCGGGCAAATGGCCCGACAACTTGGGAGCGAACGCTAGGGGCGGTGAATGACAAAGCTGTGACAGTGATTGGCTATACCCGTTGAAAACGGGCTTTTGAAAGGGATTTTGGAGGTAAATGAGCTGATTTGACCTACATGCTTTTAGCTTTTAAAAGATGTCACTGTTGCCACCGAAACTGTGAGAACGACACAGAGGCCCCTCACAGGAGGCTGAACGTAGGTGCTGTTATGGGGGTGGCGAGGCAGGACGCCGAGCCAGCCGCGATCGGGCCAAGGATGGCCCGTCGCGGCGTGC
>NZ_WIWC01000130.1 GCF_009600315.1 Pseudomonas helleri
CCCGTCACGGCGTGCCCACGGAGCGGGACCGGAGCGAGGGAACTTGAGCGCAGCGAAAGCCGTACGTAGGGGCAAGGCCTTTTTGCTTACTTTTGCGGCTGTTTGGCAAAAGTGAGCCGCCGTAAGGGCGGAACCTTAACTTCAGCTAGACACATGAAATGGATATGTACTCGAAGCTTTTAATTGGTCAGCGTACATATCCATTTGGTTTATTAAATCTTTCTACGGGTTGCGCCCTTACGGCGCCTTACTTTTGTCAAACAGCCACAAAAGTAAGCAAAAAGTCCTTGCCCTACCATACGGCCGAGCTCGCCTAGGCTCGCCCGGTGCCTTCTCTCCGGTGCTGTTATGGGGGCACGC
>NZ_WIWC01000131.1 GCF_009600315.1 Pseudomonas helleri
TCTTCGCGGCTGCCGATCAGACCATTGTCAGTGACCTGATTGCTCAGTTGCGGCAAGTCCGGGTAACGCCGCAAGCCATTCACGTCGGTGGCGGGCAGCGGCGGCAATTGGCCGCTGGACAGCCCTTCGGCCTTGAGGGTCAGGGTGCGGGTCAGCGAGTCGCCTACTTTGGAATGATCCGGCTCGGGGTTCCAGGTTTCGCTCAGGCTCAGGCTGCGGGCCGGTAACCAGGCGGCAGTGGCCGGGTAGTCTTCAGGCTTGGGCTTGACCTGCAAGGGGATCTCGGTGGAGGTCACGTGGACCATTTTCCCGGGTTTGGGCGCGCTGGGCGTCGAGGTGTTGCCGGGCTGGTTGTCCA
>NZ_WIWC01000132.1 GCF_009600315.1 Pseudomonas helleri
CCGTCACGGCGTGCCCACGGAGCGGGACCGGAGTGAGGGACACCTGAGCGAAGCGAGGGCCGTACGCAGGGGCAAGGACCTTTTGCTTACTTTTGGGTGGTCCGACATTCGGCTGTTTGCCAAAAGTGAGCCGCCGTAAGGGCGGAACCCGTAGAAAGTCGTTAAGCATCAAATTGATATGTACTCGGTTTATATAACTGGTGCACCGAGTACATATCCATTATCAGCGTCTATTTGAAGTTAAGGTTTCGCCCTTACGGCGGCTCACTTTTGGCAAACAGCCCCAAAAGTCACCAAAAGGTCCTTGCCCTACCATACGGCCGAGCTCGCCTAGGCTCGCCCGGTGCCTTCTCT
>NZ_WIWC01000133.1 GCF_009600315.1 Pseudomonas helleri
GCAAAACACGGCGCAGCGCATGAGCGTCAAGCCACTGAACAAACTGGCGCTGCACTGGCAGGCGGTGGACGGCCTGGCCGAACGCATTCGACGCCATCTACGGCCGCTGTACGTCGCGCTCGACTTCGCCGGCACGGCCCCCGATAACCCATGGCTCGCGGCGCTGACTTGGGCCAAGAGCGTGTTCGCCAAGCAGCAGCGCCTATCACAACGGCCACTCGACGAATGTCCGGCGGCAACGCTGCCGAAACGCTTGCGTCCGTACCTGCTGATGTTCGATGCCGAAGGCACGCCGACAGGCCTGCATGCCGATCGTTACGAATTCTGGCTTTACCGTCAGGTCAGGACACGCTT
>NZ_WIWC01000134.1 GCF_009600315.1 Pseudomonas helleri
GCGCAGTGGGTCGACCGGCATGGATGCCGGGAGAGCCGTGTTGGGCCAAGGATGGCCCGTCACGGCGTGCCCACGGAGCAGGACCGGAGCGAGGGAACCTGAGCGCAGCGAAGGCCGTACGCGGGGGCGGAAGCGCTTTGGTTACTTTGCCGCTTTTGCAAAGTGACACGCCGTAAGGGCGTAACCATAACTTCAACTAGACGCTAGTAATGGATATGTACTCGAAGCTTTTAATAGGCCCGCGTACATATCCATTCGATGCATTAAATCTTTCTACGGGTTCCGCCCTTACGGCGGCTCACTTTTGGCAAACAGCCCCAAAAGTAAGCAAAAGGTCCTTG
>NZ_WIWC01000135.1 GCF_009600315.1 Pseudomonas helleri
ATTTATGACCTCTTCCATGAGTTTTTTACCACGTTTTCGATCCGGCTCGTTGTAGGCGCTGACCACCCGTTGGTACATGCTCCAGGTGCAATCCACTTCGAGGTGGTGCTCATCTGCAAACAGCTGGAACAGTTGCTTTTTGTTGGCGTCAGACAGGTAGCTGATCCGAGTCAGTAGCGTTCGACGGCTTTTGTAGAGCGGGTCATTTTTACGCCCTCTGCGGCCCAGGATGTCGTGTTGCACACGCCGGCGGCATTCATCCAGCATGTTGCTTGCCCAGCGCACGACATGGAAAGGATCCAGCACGGTTTGGGCTTGAGGCAGGGCTTCTTGCGCTGCA
>NZ_WIWC01000136.1 GCF_009600315.1 Pseudomonas helleri
TCACCTTTCGTCTTTATCAAGCTGTATGGCGTGCCTGCGGAACACTACGGCTGGTTGTTCGGCAGTAACGCGGCGGGCTTTATTTTGGTGGCGCAAGTGAACGCACGGTTGCTGGCCAAGCGCCAACCGGCCTTTTTGCTGGCGCGTACGGTGTGGGTTTATCTGGCGGCAGGTGTGGCGTTGCTGGGCATTAGCGCCCTGCACACCGAGCAACTGTGGCCGTTGTTGAGTCCGCTGTTTATCTGCATCGCCAGTCTGGGCTGCATCATCCCCAACGCCTCGGCGTGTGCCATGAACGGGCAGGGCGCGCGGGCAGGCAGTGCTTCGGCGATGCTGGG
>NZ_WIWC01000137.1 GCF_009600315.1 Pseudomonas helleri
AAGGGGATCGGTTGATCAAGCAGGCAATCCTACGCAGGCTGAAGCCTTGGGCATGACTGGGCGGTTGCAGGAGCTGAGTGCAACACGGTTATTGAATTGAAGCCGGAGCATCATGCCGCATCGCCATGGCATTTTGCATGACCTCTCCCATCACCTCGATGGGGCATTTGAAGTCGAAGCGCTTGCGCGGTCGCATGTTCAGTTGCAGCGCAATGGCGTCCAGCTCCTCCTGGCTATGTACCGACAGGTCTGTGCCCTTGGGCAAGTACTGGCGAATCAGGCCGTTGATGTTTTCGTTGCTGCCGCGCTGCCAGGGGCTGTGCGGGTCGCAGA
>NZ_WIWC01000138.1 GCF_009600315.1 Pseudomonas helleri
TGGATGCCGGGAGAGCCGTGTTGGGCCAAGGATGGCCCGTCACGGCGTGCCCACGGAGCGGGACCGGAGCGAGGGAACTTGAGCGCAGCGAGGGCCGTACGCGGGGGCGGAAGCGCTTTGGTTACTTTGCCGCTTTTGCAAAGTGACACGCCGTAAGGGCGTAACCTTTACTTCTATTAGACGTTAATAATGGATATGTACTCGGTGCCTCAGTTATGCAACTGCGCGTACATATCCATTAGGTGTATTAAATCTTTCTACGGGTTCCGCCCTTACGGCGGCTCACTTTTGCCAAACAGCCGCAAAAGTAAGCAAAAAGGCCTTGCCCC
>NZ_WIWC01000139.1 GCF_009600315.1 Pseudomonas helleri
GGGAGAGCCGTGTTGGGCCAAGGATGGCCCGTCACGGCGTGCCCACGGAGCGGGACCGGAGCGAGGGAACCTGAGCGAAGCGAGGGCCGTACGCGGGGGCGGAAGCGTTTTGGTTACTTTGTCATGGTCCGACACTCGGCTTTTGCAAAGTGACACGCCGTAAGGGCGTAACCTTTTTTTCAGCTAGACACTAATAATGGATATGTACTCGAAACTTTAATTGGCCAGCGTGCATATCCATTTGATGTAGTAAATCTTTCTACGGGTTCCGCCCTTACGGCGGCTCACTTTTGGCAAACAGCCCCAAAAGTAAGCAAAAGGTCCTTG
>NZ_WIWC01000013.1 GCF_009600315.1 Pseudomonas helleri
CTGAGTTCGGAATAAGACATAGGGCAGCACCGTACCGGAAAGGTCAGGTGTTGCACTCAGTTTTTGCCGCCGCCCTGTAATACGTTATTACAAGTTACATATAGCTTGATCTTTCCTGGCGTTATCACGTTTTGCATATCAACTTTCGTTACTGTGCTGACAAGGAATAAGGATGCCCCCATTCGCCGCAGGTCAACTTTATAGCGA
Source organism: Pseudomonas helleri (assembly GCF_009600315.1). Taxonomy (GTDB): domain Bacteria; phylum Pseudomonadota; class Gammaproteobacteria; order Pseudomonadales; family Pseudomonadaceae; genus Aquipseudomonas; species Aquipseudomonas helleri_A. The sequence goes on from NZ_WIWC01000013.1 coordinate 208, forward strand.
AGTTTGCCACATGCATGATGCCCCTCAGCCGGCAGGTTCTACGGCTGATCTGGTGTGCGCTCGCATGAATGCTGGCAAGTTGTGGTTTTCCAGTCAGGAAGAGCGCCATCAAGCCTTTTCCAACGGTGTTTTTCTGCTGCACATTCCCGATGACCTGGATGTGGGTGCCGCCGATCAATTCGCCAATGAGTTCTATCGGGGCGACGCCAGCTTGTATGGCGGCTTCAAGGCGTTAACTTCCGCCTCTTTTGACGACGGCTTGCTGGGGTTCCATCGGCGAGTTGATCAGATTGAGCAGTTCCTGCTTGAACGCCGGTTCTGGGGCAGTCACTACCCCGTCGAAATTGCGCTTATCGGCGAACAAATGACAGCGTTGTCACAGCAAATAGTGTGTGCCGCGCTGGAGTTTGCTGGTATCCCGCCTTCGGTCTGGCTTCGGGGTAGCGGCAGTTGTTCTCACGCAGAAGGCGCCTATCACCTGACGTTTAACCATTACCGCACACAGCTGGACGCCGTGGGTTTGAGTTCGCACAAAGATGATGGCTTTCTGACAATTTTACGAACCACCCGTCAGGGGCTTGAAGTGAATCGATATGATCGCTGGGAACGCGTAGACGCTACCCACAATCTGTTCGTGATCAACTTTGGCTTATCGATGGAAGTCTTGACGGCCCGCTGCCCGTCGCCGGTATCCGCTATTGTTCATAGGGTTTCGCAACAAACCGAGGATCGAACCAGTTTTGGCCATTTCAGTTCGAGCAACTTTATGGACCGTGATCAAGGCAAGTTTGCCTATTGCCCTGTACAAGGCCTGCAACGGGCATTGGATAAACAGACGCTGTTAAAGGCTTATAGCCGCGATTATTGCACGCACATGCTTTATTCGGGTTGTTCACGAGATGAAACAGCCTGATTAGCCTGTACCGTTCGAATGAAGCTCACGCGGCTGGCGGTTGGACCTGCCAAGGGCAATAACAACCTACGGCCAAAGTGTGCGTGGTATTTGCCGGACGGCCTTGGCTCAGGGCTTGCAACACAGGTTCGACAAAGCTGTTGCCCGCGTTGCAGGTAGCCCCTTCACTGTAAGGCCCGATGTAAGCCAATTTACCGTTGCGGTCCCAGATCGCGATGGCCGGACTGGCGCTCAGGTGCTCTGCGCCGGGGAGGTGGGTCAATGGTTTGAGGGCCCCCAGCCTGATGGGCAGTTGCCCGTGTGTACCGGGTTTTTGAACGGCATAAAACTCGATGCCCTGTGGCGCGTAGTGGTTGATCAGCTCGCTCAGGTGTTGATAGTTACCCACATTGCACGGGCAATCCGGGTCCCAGAAGTGCACGACGCGAATGGCGCCCGGGCCTGACAATTCGGCAGGTAAACGCAGGGCATCCCCGGCGAACAGCACAGCTTGATCACTGAACGTGCGAATGTAACGGCCTTGAAACCAGTCGTAAGCCCTCCATAACCCCGCAGCGCATAACAGCGTCAGCAGGCAGGCCAGCAGCGTTTTTAACGTTAGCTCAGGCATTCAATCAGGTCCTCGAAGTACACGTAGCTTGCCATGCTTGACCCGACAGATGAATATCGTCGGTCTATAAAGCCTGTTTGGAAATCGCTATGTCCCCCCCGTTTTCTCCCGATGACTTGCGCGCCAGCTTGCAACCCTTGAGCGCAGGCCAGCCACTGTCGAGCGATGGATTGGCGTACCAGCACTTTTACGGGCTGGATTTTGCCCAGCGCTCAGCACCTGTGCGCCGGCAATTGGGGCGTTTCAGTGCGGCAGGTTACGACCTGGTCAGTCAGGTTTGGTGGCCCGAGCGTGCGGTCGCGACGCTCTTTGTGATCCACGGGTTTTACGACCACATGGGCTTGTACCGGCATGTCATCGAGTGGGGCTTGAACCACGGTTTCGCGGTGATTGCCTGTGACTTGCCGGGGCATGGGCTGTCGAGTGGCGAACGGGCCAGCATTGATGATTTCGCGCAGTATCAGGCGGTGCTTCAGGGGTTGTTTATCGAAGCGCAATCACTCGATTTACCCAAGCCCTGGCACCTGTGTGGTCAGAGTACGGGGGGCGCAATCGTGCTGGATCATGTGCTGCGCTATGGCGATACAAGCCCAGCTCAGGGTCAAATCGTGCTGCTGTCGCCACTAGTGCGGCCCAAGGACTGGGGCTGGTCGAAATTCAGTTATTACTTGCTCAGGCCCTTCGTCAAGGGCATCGCCCGGCGCTTCAGCGAGAATTCCAACGACCCCGACTTCCTGCCCTTTCTGCAAGCCGATCCCTTGCAGCCGTTACGCCTGCCAACCGCTTGGGTAGGGGCGCTCGCGCGCTGGATACCGCGTATCGAAAACGCACCGCCCTGCTCTCGCCAACCCTTGGTCGTTCAGGGCTCGGCCGACAAAACAGTCGATTGGCAGCATAACCTTGAAGTTCTGACCGCCAAGTTCAACCAGCCGCAGGTGCTGGTGTTGCCCAACGCGCGGCATCATCTGGCGAATGAAACGGCGCAGATACGCGAGGATTATTTTGCGTTTCTGGACCGTTTTTTTTGAGCTGAGCCGAGGGCGCAGCTCCCTGCTGAGTACCGTGTTTCATCAGTACTCAGCAGAGTCTGCTCAGTCCTTTTTGAGGACTTTGGCCAAGACGATTTTCGGGCCTTTCATCTTTTTGATGATGATGCGCAGGCCTTCCACTTCAAGGGTTTCTTCTTCTTCGGGCACCCGTTTCAAGGTGTCGTAGATAAGCCCCGCGATGGTTTCGGCCTCTACGTGGTCAAGGTCAACGCCCAGCAGGCGCTCGATCTTGAATAAAGGCGTATCGCCGCGCACCAGCAGTTTGCCCGGCTGGTACGAAAGAATGCCGCGCTCAGCCTTGCGGTGTTCGTCTTGAATATCGCCGACCAGGACTTCAAGCACGTCTTCCATCGTCAGGTAGCCGACCACTTTGCCATCTGCTTCTTCAACCAGCGCAAAGTGCGCGCCGCCCTTGCGGAAGCGCTCGAGCAACTGCGACAGCGGCATATGACGCGACACGCGCTCCAGAGGGCGGGTCAGCTCTTCAAGGTTGAAGGTCTCGGGCAAGTGATCAAGGTCGGCCAATTCCAGCAACAGGTCTTTGATGTGCAGCAACCCGAGAAAGGTGTTGGTTTCAGCATCGTAGACCGGGTAACGGCTGAATTTGTGACGACGAAACATCGCCAGAATTTCTTTCAGCGGCGCCTTGGAATCCAGAGTCACCAGGTCTTCACGGGAGTTGGCCCAGTCGACCACTTCCAGCTCGCCCATCTCGACTGCTGAGGCCAGTACGCGCATGCCTTGATCGCTGGGATCCTGACCACGGCTGGAGTGCAGAATCAGTTTGAGTTCTTCACGGCTGTAGGCGTGGTCATGGTGCGCGCCCGGCTCGCCCTGCCCTGCAATGCGCAAAATGGCATTGGCACTGGCGTTGAGCAAATAAATGGCCGGGTACATCGCCCAATAGAAGAGGTACAGCGGCACGGCGGTCCACAGCGACAACGTCTCGGGTTTGCGAATAGCCCAGGATTTTGGCGCCAGCTCGCCCACCACGATGTGCAGGTAAGAAATGACAAAGAAGGCGGCAAAGAACGACACACCTTTGATCACTTCAGGCGATTCGACACCGATGGCGCCCAGCAGCGGCTCCAGAATATGAGCGAATGCCGGTTCACCGACCCAGCCCAGGCCCAGCGACGCCAGGGTGATACCCAACTGACATGCGGACAGATAAGCATCGAGCTGGTTATGAACAATGCGCAGGATTCGGCCGCTCCAGCCGTTGACGTCGGCGATGGACTCAACCCGCGTGGCGCGCAATTTGACCATGGAGAATTCCGCCGCAACGAAAAAACCGTTGAGCAAAACCAGGATCAGAGCAAAAAGAATCATGCCGAAGTCGGCGAAGAGTGAGGCGAGGGTCAAACCAGGGGAAGGGTCCATGATGGAGTTTTACGGGTTCCGTTATTTCGAAAAAAGAAGGGGTTCAGGTCTGTTAATCAGACAGATGTAACGCAATGTAGCGGCAGATGCGGCCCTTGCCTAGTGGGCAAAAGCCGCAGGTGCTTAGTCATTGGCTGTCGAAAGAGCAGGCTTGGCCACCTGTGACGCAGCGAAATGGCAGGTAAACGTGCTGCCCTGTCCCAACGCGCTGCTGATTTCCAGACGCCCGCGGTGGCGCAGCAACACATGCTTGACGATGGCCAGACCCAATCCGGTACCACCCGTACTGGCATTGCGGCTGGAGTCCACGCGGTAGAAACGCTCAGTCAGACGCGGCAAGTGTTTGTTGTCGATGCCGACACCGGAGTCCTGAACACTGAGGTGCGCGCCCGAAGCATCGGCCCACCAGCGGATATGGATGTTGCCACCATCCGGGGTGTATTTGACCGCGTTGAAGATCAGGTTGGAGAACGCACTGCGCAGCTCGGGCTCACTGCCTTTGAGGGCAGCAGTACTTTTAACGTCCAGCGTGATGGTCTGGTTGCGCTGCCCGGACAACGCTTTCGCATCGCCCTTGATCGACTGCAACAAGGCGTCGATGGCCACCGGCTGATTGTCAGACGGGTAGTCCGTCGCCTCAAGCTTGGCCAGTAACAGCAAGTCGTTAAGCAAGGTCTGCATGCGCTCGCCTTGTTGCTGCATTTGCGACAGCGGGCGTTTCCAGCGCGGGTTCACATCATCAACGTTATCGAGCAAGGTTTCGAGGTAGCCGCAGATTACCGTCAGCGGTGTGCGCAACTCATGGGAGACATTGGCGATAAAGTCTTTACGCATTTGTTCAAGCTGGTGCAGGCGGGTTACATCGCGCACCAGCATCAAGTGCTCATTATTGCCGTAGCGCGTGATGTAGAACTGGATGTGCAGGTGGTCGTTGACCGGCGAGGGAATGTCCAGCGGCTCGACATAGTTGCCCGCCTCAAAATATTCCTTGAAGCGTGGATGGCGCACCAGATTGCTGACCGGCTGGCCGCTGTCCTGAGGGGTCTTTAGCCCCAACAAGGTCTCGGCAGCGCGGTTCCACCATTCGAGGTTACCATCGCTGTCGAGGGTGACGACCGCGTCCTTGAGTGCAGCCGTCGATTCTTGTACCCGATCAATCACCGCTTGCAAGCGGCCGCGCGCTCGTTGGTCGCGACGTTGCAGGTGGTAGATGCTGTCAAACACCTCACCCCACAGGCCGTAGCCGTCTGGCGGAGGTTCATCGGGTTTGTGCTGGCGCAGCCAATGGTGCAAGCGCAATAACTGCTTGAGGGTCCAGCCCAAATAAAGCGCCAGACCCACCGCCAGGCTCAATCCGTAATAACCACTGACAAGCCCGATCAACAGGCACACGCCGATCAGAAGCACTAAATGACGAATCAGCGTGCTATGCCATTTTTGGTTCAAGGTCATACGTCCCGTTATGAGCTTTCAGTCGCAAGCATTAAGCGCAATCGCATTAGGCTCACCGCCGATCAATGGCGGCTGGCCGCTTGTGTCAGGCTTTGGTGGAAAACCGATACCCTGTGCCGCGCACGGTTTGTACCAGATTTTCATAGGCTTCGCCGAGTGCCTTGCGCAGGCGGCGGATGTGAACGTCTACCGTGCGCTCTTCGACATACACGTTGCCGCCCCAGACCTGATCAAGCAATTGACCACGGGTGTAGGCGCGTTCCTGGTGGGTCATGAAGAACTGCAGCAGACGGTATTCTGTGGGACCCATTTCGGCCGGTGTGCCGTCAATGGTCACGCGATGGCTGATGGGGTCGAGCAGCAAACCGCCAATTTCAATAGGGGATTCGGTATCAGCGGGGCCGGCACGGCGCAGCACAGCCTTGAGGCGCGCCACGAGTTCCCGGGGTGAGAAGGGTTTGGTGATGTAGTCGTCCGCCCCCACTTCCAGCCCCTGGATCTTGTTGTCCTCTTCACCTTTGGCCGTCAGCATGATGATCGGAATATCGTTGGTCAGTTCTTCGCGCTTGAGGCGGCGGGCCAATTCGATACCAGAGGTGCCGCCGGGGAGCATCCAGTCAAGCAGGATCAGATCGGGTTTGCGATCAACGATGATGGCGTGGGCGTCTTGAGCATTGTCGGCTTCAAGGCAGTCATAGCCTGCCATTTCCAGTGCCACGGCGATCATTTCGCGGATGGGTGCCTCGTCATCAACGATCAAAATGCTCCTGCCAGCCATGCCTTAATCCTCTTGTCATTTAACTGTCTTGTGGCGCATTAGATAACGCAATTATTGCAGTTGTGTGACAGATCTACCTGTAAAGGGCTAGAGGCAACAAACTCCCACACTCGCTACTGCCTAAAACGCTATTCTGTCGAGGATTTTCTCTATACAGAATGTGAACCGCCCCATGCCTAACTGGAACCACTACCTACAGCGCGTCATTGAGCTGATGAAGCGCTATCCAGGGTTGATCGCCGTATTCGGCTTTTTCTCGGGGGTGGGCAGTTTCATTCTGGTTGACCGCCAACAAGGCATGGCTCGCTGGATCGCGGTCATCCTTCTGGTTAGCTGGGTCTGGCTGATGCTGGAGAATACCTTCACGCAGCTGTTCGCTCGGGTGTTCAAGCGCGAAATACCGCCGCCCTTGCTGCGGTACGCCACTCAGATGATCCATCAGGAAAGTCTGTTTTTCGTTTTGCCGTTTTTCTTCATCACCACGACCTGGAACAGCGGCCAGCTGGTGTTTACCGGACTGCTCGGCGCCAGCGCACTGGTCACCATTACCGACCCTCTGTACTACCGATGGCTTGCCCCCCGGCGCTGGCTGTTTTTGGCGCTGCATACGCTGGCCCTGTTTGCGGCGCTGCTGACCGCGCTGCCGATCATCCTCAACCTGACCACTTCAGAGAGCTACAAGTTGGCTCTGGGCGCCGCCGTGCTGCTTTCCATTCCCAGTCTGGCCGTCAGCTTGCCCCTCAAAACCTGGCGCGGCTGGCTGATATTGCCTTTGATCGTACTGGCACTGGGCAGCACCGGTTGGCTGCTACGCTCCTGGGTGCCGCCCGCCACGCTGTGGATGACAGAAGTGGCCGTGACCACGCAACTGCAAGACCGTACGCCCGGTGACAGCATCAAGCAGATCAGCGTCAGCGAGCTACGCAGTCGCGGGTTGTACGCCTACACATCCATCAACGCACCGCGAGGTCTGAATGAGCGGATCTATCACGTGTGGCAGCTCAATGGTCAGGAAGTCGACCGCATTGCCCTGGATATTCATGGCGGACGCAAAGAGGGCTATCGCGCCTGGACCCATAAGCAGAACTTCCCGCCCAATCCGGTAGGCCGCTGGCAAGTGCGGGTGCTGACAGAAGACGGACAAATGATTGGCGTCTTGCGCTTCAGGGTTAACCCAGATCAATCGGCGGCAACGGATGTTCAGGCAAACTGAGGCACTTTTTCGAGACTGTGCTATTACATAAAGTCTGCGTTTACACGTATTGAGCATGGAGCTGACGACTATTACAGCCACGGCGGGCACTGCCCAACTAGACACCTCAAGCAATCCGGCGCGGCTGCGACTCAGCGGTGACTGGACGCTTGCTCATTACACTGACCTCAAACAGCAAACCGAGCAGCTCGCTGGCCAATACGACGCCCAAACCGCGATTGATCTGGACGACGTCTCCAGCATCGACACCGCCGGGGCGTCACTGATGGTGGAGTTGCTGGGCGCAGAGCGCGTCAGTCAATTGACCGAAACCGCCCATAAACTCCCCGCCGCCGATCGCGCCCTGCTGCAAACGGTTTACTCGTCTATGCGCGACTTTTGCGTACCGGTCAAAACGGTTCAGCAGAATGTCATTACCCAGTTGTTGTGCCGCATCGGCAGCGCCGTCTACAAGCTTTGGCAAGACACCCTGCAACTGTTGGGCTTCATCGGTCTGATCCTGCAAACCCTGGCCCGCAATCTGTTTCGACCTTCACAGTGGCGCATCACGCCCGTGGTCGCGCATATCGAACAAATAGGCCTCAATGCTGCCCCGATTGTCATGCTGCTGACCTTCATGGTGGGCGCCGTGGTGGCCTTTTTGGGAGCTACCGTGCTGGCCAACTTTGGTGCTGGCATCTTTACCGTCGACTTGGTTGCGTTTTCCTTCCTGCGCGAATTTGGTGTTTTGCTCACCGCTATCCTGTTGGCAGGTCGCACAGCCAGCGCCTTTACGGCACAAATCGGCTCGATGAAAGCCAATGAAGAAATTGATGCCATCCGCACCTTGGGCCTTGATCCGATGGACCTGCTGGTACTGCCCAGAGTACTGGCCCTGTTGATTGCCCTGCCCTTGCTGACCTTTCTGGCAATGATGGCCGGCATCATCGGCGGCGCCGTGGTGTGTGTGGTGTCGTTGGGCATCTCGCCCGACATGTTTATTTCAATGCTGCATTCCGACATCAGCGTCAAAAACTTTCTGGTGGGCATGGTCAAGGCCCCGTTTTTCGCCTTTCTGATCGCCGCAGTGGGCTGCCTTGAGGGCTTTAAAGTCAGCGGCAGCGCTGAATCGGTGGGCGAACACACGACGTCCAGCGTGGTGCAATCGATCTTTATCGTGATCGTGCTCGACGCGGTCGCCGCGCTGTTCTTTATGGAGATGGGCTGGTGAAAAGTCCAACGCGAACGCCCGGCGAGGCGGTGATCGAGGTACGCGACCTGTGCAACCGCTTTGGCACTCAGAGCGTGCACGAGCATCTGGACCTTGATGTGTATAAAGGGGAAATTCTGGGGGTGGTGGGCGGCTCGGGTACCGGCAAGTCGGTGCTGCTGCGCAGCATCGTCGGCCTGCGCAGGCCCAATGAAGGGCAAGTGCGGGTGTTCGGACAAGACCTGATGAGCCTGCCCGAAGACCAGCGCTCGAAGCTTGAGCGACGTTTCGGCGTGTTATTTCAGATGGGGGCATTGTTTTCATCACTGACCGTGACTGAGAACATCGCCCTGCCCTTGATCGAACATGCCGGTTTGAGCCGCCCTGACGCCGAACACCTGGCGCTGGTCAAATTGGCCTTGGCCGGGTTGCCGTTGGTAGCGGCCAATAAATACCCGTCCGAACTGTCCGGCGGGATGATCAAGCGTGCCGCACTAGCCCGAGCGCTGGCGCTGGACCCGGACATCCTGTTTCTCGATGAGCCAACGGCTGGTCTGGACCCAATTGGCGCGGCGGCATTTGATCAACTGATTCTGACCCTGCGCGATGCGTTGGGTTTGAGCGTGTTTCTGGTCACTCACGACCTCGATACGCTGTACACCATCACTGACCGGGTGGCGGTGTTGTCACAGAAAAAAGTATTGGTGGCAGCACCGATCAGCGAGGTCGAGAACTTCGACGACCCGTGGATTCATGAGTATTTCCATGGCCCCCGTGGCCGCGCCGCGTACGAAGCGGCAACCCAGCGCAAGGAGCATTAACATGGAAACCCGCGCCCATCATGTATTGATTGGCTTGTTCACCGTTCTAGTCGTGGTGGGCGGCATGCTGTTCGGCCTGTGGCTGGCCAAATCGAGCATGGACAACACCTTCAAGGACTACGAAGTGGTGTTCAACGAGGCTGTCAGCGGCTTGTCCAAAGGCAGTTCGGTGCAATACAACGGCATCAAGGTGGGCGACGTCATTGAGCTGCGCCTCGACGACAAAGACCCGCGCCGGGTGCTGGCACTGATTCGCCTGGCCGCCAATACGCCTGTCAAAGTCGACACCAAGGCCAAATTGGCGCTGACCGGCGTGACCGGTACATCGATCATCCAGCTCAGCGGTGGCGACCCCAACAGCCCACCTCTCAAAGGCAAAGACGGCAAGCTGCCCGTGATTGTGGCCTCACCCTCGCCGATTGCGCGTTTGCTCACCGATGGCACCGACGTGATTTCCAACGTCAATATGCTGCTGCACAACGCCAACAAACTGTTCTCGCCTGAAAACGTCGACAGCTTTGGTAAAACCCTGAACAACCTTGAACAGACCACGACGGCCATTTCAAGCCAGCGGGGTGACATTGCCCAAACGCTCAAACAGCTTTCCCTGGTTGGAAAGCAGGCCACGGCGGCACTGGAACAAACCACCACGCTGATGCGCAATGCCAATGGCATTTTGAATACTCAGGGCCAGCAGATGTTCAGCGATGCCGGTCAGGCCATGAAATCGCTGGAGCAGAGCACCCAAACCATCAATGCGCTGATCAACAACAACGAGGATTCGCTCAACAATGGCATGCAAGGGCTTAACCAGCTTGGCCCTGCGGTTAATGAACTGCGCGAAACGCTGAGTACGTTGCGCTCCATTTCGCGGCGACTGGAAGCCAATCCCAGCGGTTTCTTGTTGAACCGCGAACAGACCAAGGAATTCACGCCATGATCCGTCCCTATCGCCTTGCTGGTTCAGTGTTTTTGGCTGTAGGCCTGGGCTTGCTCAGCGCTTGTTCGATCTTGCCCAAGCCGGAACTGGTCGACCAGTACATCCTGCCTAGCGCCCAAGCGCCCGTGGCCAGCCGCAGCGGCGCGGTCAACTGGTCGCTACGGCTCGACAAGCCGATGGCCAGCCTTGCACTGAACAATCAGAACATCGCCGTCGTACCGCAGAGCAATCTGATCAGCTACTACAAGGGCGCACGCTGGAGCGACCCTGCACCGGCACTGGTGCGCAACCGACTGCTCGATGCCTTTTTGCAGGATGGCCGAATCAAAGGCCTGAGCACCGATGACAGCAACTTGCAGGCTGACTATGAGTTAGGCGGTGAATTGCTGGCGTTCCAGACCCATTACAACGGCAATAACCCTGAAGTACTGATCCAGTACAACGCACGGCTGGTGCGCACCAGTGACCAACGCGTCATTGGCTCCAAACGCTTTGATGTCCGTCAGCCCTTGAATGACCCGAAAGTGCCAAGCGTGGTGGCCGGCTTCGGTCAGGCCGCTGATGTGATGTCAGCGCAAGTGGTGCAGTGGGTAATACAACAGGGGCAAGGGCAAAAGCCGCAATAAAGCTATCGCAGGCAAGCCCGCTTGCGGGCCTGCCGAATGCGCGTTACGGCTGGAGCGCCTCCCGCTCCAGCCATTTCTGTGACAAGGCAGCCAGTCGACCGTCTGCCTTGATCCGCTGCAATGCGTTGTTCAAGCTGGTCTGGAAGGCAGGATTGCCCTTTTGCAAGGGTATGGCCAGGCTCACCGTCGGCTGTGAAGCGGTGTCGCTGTAGGGTTCGGTGAAATCGAATCGATCCTCAACCTCACGAGGCATAACGACAGGCGTAATCGCCACGTCGTATTTGCCGCTTTCAACGCCTGACAGCAAGTCATCGTGGTCAGTGACCAAAAGCGATGGTTTAACCTCCAGCTCCTTGGCCAATAATTCGCCCAGTTCAACGTCGAATCCTGTCAGCCGATCGTCTTGTTTAAAGCTGAAAGGGGGTAAGTCGGCGCTCAGGGCAATGCGCAGTTCGCCCCGGTCGTTCACCTCGTCAATCAGTTCGGCATGAGCAAAAGGGCTCGCCAGCGGCAATAAAAGCATCAGTCCCGGCCAAAAACGCATGGTCACTCCTTTGAATGTGATGCAAGCGATTCGCAATGGGCGTGCGCTTTGCTTTATGTTGTTCGAATGCGGCGTTGGACAGCGATATGCCAAAAAGTTGTCTGGCCCCTACGCATTTCGCAAAAAACCGGAGAAATAAATGAAAGCTCTACTGTCTCGTGTTGCATTGGCTTCTGTATTGATGGGCGCTTCGGTCCTGGCCACTGCGGCTGGCCTGGAGTCCGAGCCAGCTCCAAAAGGCGCCAAAGTGTTTATCATCGAACCTAAAGACGGCGCGACGGTTGATCAAACCTTTACGGTCAAGTTCGGCATCGAAGGCATGCCTCTGGCCCCTATCACCGAAGCCACGCCGCACGCCGGCCATCACCATCTGTTGATCGACGTCGACCAACTGCCTGCCGAGAACGCGCCGATCCCGGCAGACGCCAACCACATCCATTTCGGCAAGGCCCAGACCGAAACGCAAGTGACCCTGCCACCGGGCAAGCACACTCTGCAGCTGGTGTTGGGTAACCAGGTACACGTGCCCTTCAAGCCAAGCCTGGTGTCGGAAAAAATCACTGTTAATGTGAAGTAAGTTTTCGCATAAAAAAAGGGAGACCCGAGGGTCTCCCTTTTTTAGTGAAGCGCGATCAGAACAATACGCGGCAACGAATGGTGCCATTGATCTTTTGCAGCTTCTCTTGCGCCAGGTCCGAGGACTCGGCGTCGACGTCGATCACTACATAGCCAACTTTCTCGTTGGTTTGCAGGAACTGGCCGGAGATGTTGATACCGTTTTCGGCGAAGACCTTGTTGATCTCGCTCATCACACCCGGAATGTTTTCGTGGATGTGCAGCAGACGGTGCTTGCCAGGGTGAGCCGGCAGGGCCACTTCCGGGAAGTTCACGGACGATACCGACGTACCGTTGTCGCTGTACTTGACCAGCTTCTCTGCCACTTCCAGACCGATGTTGGCTTGCGCTTCAGCGGTGGAACCGCCGATGTGCGGGGTCAGGATCACGTTGTCCAGTCCACGCAGCGGGCTTTCGAACACGTCGTCGTTGGAACGCGGCTCAACCGGGAACACGTCGATGGCGGCGCCGATCAGGTGTTTATCCTTGATCGCATCGGCCAGCGCGTCCAGCTCAACCACGGTGCCACGGGCAGCGTTGATCAGAATGCCGCCCTTTTTAATGGCTCGGATTTCTTTCTCACCGATCATCCACTGGGTTGCAGCAGTTTCAGGTACGTGCAAGGTCACGATGTCGGACATGCCCAACAGCTCGTGCAGATTGCCAACCTGTGTCGCGTTGCCCAATGGCAGCTTGGTCACGGTGTCGTAGAAGAACACCTGCATGCCCAGGCCTTCAGCCAGTACCGACAGCTGAGTACCAATCGAGCCGTAACCGACGATACCCAGCTTTTTGCCGCGGATTTCGAAAGAGTTGGCGGCGCTTTTGATCCAACCACCACGGTGGCAGGACGCGTTCTTCTCAGGGATGCCACGCAGCAACAGGATCGCTTCAGCCAGCACCAACTCGGCCACCGAACGGGTGTTGGAGTACGGAGCGTTGAAAACAGCGATACCGCGTTCGCGAGCAGCGTTGAGGTCGACCTGGTTGGTACCGATGCAGAAACAACCAACAGCCACCAACTTCTTGGCGCAGTCGAACACTTCTTCGGTCAGCTGGGTACGAGAACGGATGCCGATAAAGTGGGCATCAGCGATCTTTTCCTTCAGCTGGGCTTCAGGCAAGGAGCTGGTGATGTACTCGATACTGGTATAACCAGCAGCTTTCAGTACTTCAACAGCCGATTGGTGGACGCCTTCCAAAAGAAGGAACTTGATCTTGCTCTTATCGAGAGAAGTCTTGCTCATCTGCGTAAACCTGTGTCCCAGAGAAAAAATGGCAGGGAAGTGGACAGCCTGAGCTGACCTGACCGGCGTAAATCCGGCACCGAGAATCGTCCTACAGCTCGATTCTGAGCGGGGGCCGTATGCTAGCATAAGCGCCCCGCTAAACACCCATTCCTGCGACGTGAAGCGTTCTCAGGATGACCATGAATTGTTCGAGAGTTCTGTTGATGACCCATCCTGCCGTAATTGAAGAGCTAAAGACCCTGGTTGAACCTGGAAAGGTTTTGACCGACGCCGATTCCCTCAATGCGTATGGCAAGGACTGGACCAAGCATTTCGCCCCGGCGCCCGTGGCCATTGTGTTCCCCAAAACCACCGAGCAAGTGCAAGCCATCGTGCTCTGGGCCAACGCTCATAACGTGGCACTGGTGCCCTCGGGCGGTCGCACGGGTTTGTCTGCGGCGGCGGTGGCGGCCAATGGCGAAGTGGTGGTGTCGTTCGATTACATGAACCAAGTGCTGGACATCAACCTGACCGACCGCACGGTGGTGTGCCAACCGGGTGTCGTGACCCAGCACCTGCAAAATCTGGCCGAAGAAAAAGGCTTGTACTACCCGGTCGACTTCGCCTCGGCAGGTTCCAGCCAGATTGGCGGCAACATCGGCACCAATGCCGGTGGCATCAAGGTGATTCGCTACGGCATGACCCGCAACTGGGTGGCAGGCATGAAAGTCGTGACCGGCAAGGGCGACGTGCTCGAACTGAACAAAGACCTGATCAAAAACGCCACAGGCTATGACATGCGCCAGCTGTTTATCGGCGCCGAAGGCACCTTGGGTTTTGTGGTCGAGGCCACCATGCGTCTGGATCGCGCGCCTAAAAATCTGACGGCGATGGTCTTGGGCACGGCGGATTTCGATTCCATCATGCCGGTGCTGCACGCCTTCCAGAACAAACTGGACCTGACGGCCTTCGAGTTCTTCTCCGACAAAGCGCTGGCCAAAGTCATGGCGCGCGGTGATGTGCCGTCGCCCTTCGACACCGACTGCCCGTTCTACGCCCTGCTGGAATTTGAAGCGACCACTGAAGAAGTGGCTAACGCGGCGCTGGAAACCTTCGAGCACTGCATGGAAGAAGGCTGGGTACTTGATGGCGTGATGAGCCAGAGCGAGACCCAGCTGCACAACCTGTGGAAGTTGCGCGAGTACATCTCCGAGACCATTTCCCACTGGACGCCATACAAAAACGACATTTCGGTGACCGTCTCGAAAGTCCCGGCGTTCTTGAAAGAAATTGACGCCATCGTCGGCGAACATTACCCGGATTTTGAAATCGTCTGGTTTGGTCACATTGGCGACGGCAACCTGCACCTGAACATTCTCAAGCCTGAAAACCTGAGCAAGGACGAGTTCTTCGCCAAGTGCGCCACCGTCAACAAATGGGTATTTGAAACCGTCGAGAAGTACAACGGCTCAATCTCGGCTGAACATGGTGTGGGCATGACCAAACGCGATTACCTGACCTACAGCCGTTCGCCGGTAGAAATCGAGTACATGAAAGCGCTCAAGGCGGTGTTCGATCCCAAGGGCATCATGAACCCCGGCAAGATTTTTGCGGTTTAACCCACGACACAGATCACGTTACGTCCTTTGCAGCATTCATCAGCGGAGTCGGTCCATGAGCTATCAGCACCAGTATGTCGACGGTACCCGGATTCACTTTCCTCTCGGCAAAGTGGTCTGCATCGGGCGTAACTACGCCGAGCACGCCAAAGAGCTGGATAACCCGATCCCGACTGAACCCCTGCTTTTTATCAAGCCGGGAAGTTGTGTTGTCCCGTTGGAGGGCGGCTTTGCCATTCCTCAAGATCGCGGCTCTGTGCATTACGAGGCCGAGATTGCGGTGCTGATCGGCAAGCCGCTGTCCAATACCCCAAGTACTGAAGAAGTACTGGACGCCATCTCCGGTTTTGCCCCTGGCCTGGACCTGACCCTGCGCGACAAACAGGCCGAACTCAAAGCCAAGGGCTTGCCGTGGGAAGTCGCCAAATCGTTCGATGGCGCCTGTGTACTCGCGCCTTTCGTGCAGAGCAGCACCTTCGCAGACCTCTCTGACATTGGTATTCGCCTGACCATCAACGGTGAAGTCCGTCAGGACGGCAACAGCGCCCTGATGCTAAATCCGATCGTGCCGATGATTCAGCACATGGCCTCGTGCTTCTCGTTGCAGGCCGGTGACGTGATCATGACCGGCACACCGGTGGGAGTTGGGCCGCTGAATGTGGGCGATCAGTTGATCCTTGAGTTGCCGGGCGCAAGTCGTTTCGAAGGCAGCGTTCGTTAATACGGGATTAAAGGCCTCCCCTTTTCCATCACGGGAAAGGGTGAGCGCCGTCCTGCTATAAACCTTCCATTTCGTATGGTCTGCTGCGCAAACGCTGGGTTAGACTCCTTGGTCCCTGCCAACTCGCCCAGTGAAGCTTTCCGATGCTCGAACAGTACGTTAAGAAAATCCTCACCTCGCGCGTTTATGACGTTGCCGTAGAAACGCCTCTGCAAGCTGCCAACCAACTGACTGAGCGTCTGGGCAACCAGATTTTGCTCAAGCGCGAAGACTTGCAGCCGGTTTACTCCTTCAAGATTCGTGGCGCCTATAACAAGCTGATGCACCTGACCGATGCCGAGCGCGCCTGCGGCGTGGTCACAGCGTCGGCGGGTAACCACGCGCAAGGTTTGGCGCTGGCCGCCAAGGTACTGGGGGTCAAAGCCACCATCGTCATGCCTAAAACCACGCCCGAGATCAAGATCGAAGGCGTGCGCTCACGGGGCGGCATCGTGGTGTTGCACGGCGACTCATTCCCCGAGGCACTGGCCTATTCGCTCCAACTGGTCGAACAGGAAGGCTACGTTTACGTTCACCCCTACGATGACCCGCACACCATTGCCGGGCAGGGCACCGTGGCGATGGAAATTCTGCGTCAGCACCCGGCCCCTCTGGACGCGATCTTCGTGCCGGTAGGCGGCGGCGGACTGATTGCGGGTATTGCGGCGTATGTGAAATACCTGCGCCCTGACATCAAGATCATCGGCGTCGAGCCCGATGACTCCAACTGCCTGCAAGCGGCAATGGCGGCGGGTGAGCGCGTGGTGTTGCCGACGGTAGGGATCTTTGCCGATGGCGTGGCCGTGGCGCAGATTGGCCAGCACACGTTCGATATTTGCAAAGACTATGTGGATGAAGTGATCACGGTCAGCACCGATGAGATCTGCGCCGCCATCAAGGACATCTTCGACGATACCCGCTCGATCACCGAACCTGCCGGTGCTTTGGGGGTTGCCGGGATCAAAAAATACGTTGAACAACGCGGCATGCGCGGTCAGACCCTGGTGGCGATCGACTCCGGGGCCAACGTCAACTTCGACCGTTTGCGTCATGTGGCCGAGCGCGCCGAACTGGGCGAAGGCCGTGAAGCCATCATTGCTGTGACCATTCCGGAAGTACCCGGCAGCTTCAAAGCCTTCTGCCAGGCCATTGGCAAACGTCAAATCACCGAGTTCAACTACCGATACCACACGGGTAGCGAAGCACACATTTTTGTTGGCGTGCAGACGCACCCGGTCACTGACCCGCGCAGTGCATTGCTGTCCAGCCTGACGGAGCAAGGTTTCCCGGTGGTTGATTTGACCGACAACGAACTGGCCAAGCTGCACATCCGCCATATGGTGGGCGGGCACGCGGCCAAGGTCAGTGACGAGCTGTTGTTCCGTTTTGAGTTCCCTGAGCGGCCGGGCGCGCTGTTTAACTTCCTCAACAAGCTGGGTGGGCGTTGGAATATCTCCATGTTCCATTACCGCAACCATGGCGCAGCAGATGGCCGAGTGATGGCGGGCCTGCAAGTGCCGGCAGACGAGCGCCATCTGGTGCCGGCCGCGCTGGCGGATATCGGCTACCCGTATTGGGATGAGAGCGACAATCCGGCGTATCAGCTGTTTCTTGGCTGATAGCCGCTACGCTGAATGAAAGGCTCAAGGAATAATTCGCATGGAAACCTTCACCGCGTTGAAGCTGCTGCACGGCGTCCCGACATTGCTGTTGTTTGTCAGCGCGCTAGCGATATTGATCGTCATCATTCGGCGCTGGCGGGCGGGTGAAAAAAATCTCGCGGGCGGTGCTTTGCGGCGTCCCTGGGGGTTTGTGTGGGCGTTGATGGGGCTGTGCCTGCTGGCGTTACCGGTCAGTGGCTGGTTTCTGGTGCACATGGCGGGTTGGCCGCTGGGTCAGATGTGGTTGCTGGCAGGGAGCATTTTATACCTGCTTGGCGGCCTGAGCTGGCTGTGGCTGGTAGTGCGGCTAAATCGACTGCGACTGGGGCGCGTGGCCAAACATCCGGGGTTCAGCGTGGTGCTGGCGGTCTTTTGTGCGGTGTGTTTTATCGCCATTGCCGGGTTGATGGGCGCCAAGCCGATTTAAGCCCCTCCCTCACCCCAACCCTCTCCCAAAGGGAGAGGGGGCTTGATCGGTGCTTTAGCTTTTAGTCCCCTCTCCCTCCGGGAGAGGGTTAGGGTGAGGGGCTTTTGCCTTTAATCGCGCAACGAAATCACTGGCCAGCCGCGCTTTAGGGCTTCAGCCCGCAAGTTCGGATCCGGATCAACCGCCACCGGATGCGCCACTTGCTCCAGCAACGGCAGGTCGTTCAGCGAATCACTGTAAAAATAGCTGTCATCCAAGCTGTAGCCGTTTTCTTCGATCCAGCGGTTCAGGCGAGTCACCTTGCCCTCGCGAAAGCACGGCACATCCGTGACCTTGCCGGTGTAACGCCCCTCAATCATTTCGCATTCAGTGGCGATCAAATGTTCCACGCCCAATTTTTGCGCAATCGGCGCCGTCACCACCCGATTGGTCGCGGTGATGATGACCAACGTGTCACCGGCCTGTCGGTGTTCATTCAACAACGCAACGGCCTTGGGCAGCATTAAGCCTTCAACCCGATCACGCATGAATTCACGGTGCCACTGATCCAATTGAGCCAGATCAGTACGACCAAAAATAGCCATGCTGAAATTGAGGTAAGCCTCGTTATCGAGCTTGCCAGCCAGGTAATCCTGATAAAACTCGTCGTTACGTGCCTTGTAAGCCGCACCATCGAGAATGCCGCGTTCGCACAGGTAATCACCCCATGCGTGGTCGCTGTCGCCGCCTAAAAGGGTGTTGTCCAAGTCGAATAAAGCCAGACGCATTGCAATTACCCGCGCACTTGTCAGTAGAGAGCCTACAAGAATACGGTCTTTTAATAAGAGTGCACATAAGGCAGGAAGGCGCGTTGCTGCTTTAACAACCTTTGTGGAACAATGCGGCGACATGCGTTTGCGAGGTTGTTGCCGTGATCGACCCCGATGGTTTCCGCCCTAATGTCGGGATTATTCTGACAAATGATGCTGGTCAGGTACTTTGGGCTCGCCGAATCAATCAAGACGCGTGGCAGTTTCCACAGGGCGGTATCAACCCTGACGAAACGCCGGAAGACGCCTTGTACCGTGAGCTGAACGAAGAAGTTGGCCTTGAACGCGAAGATGTTGAAATACTCGCCTGCACGCGAGGCTGGTTGCGTTATCGTTTACCGCAACGTCTGGTGCGTACCCACAGCCAACCGCTGTGCATCGGCCAGAAACAGAAGTGGTTTTTGCTGCGCCTGGTCTCTAACGAGCAACGGGTGCGGATGGATTTGACCGGTAAACCGGAATTCGATGGCTGGCGCTGGGTCAGCTATTGGTATCCGTTGGGCCAGGTGGTGACATTCAAGCGCGAGGTGTACCGTCGCGCTCTCAAAGAGCTTGCCCCGCGCCTTTTAACGCGCGCCTGACACGGAGTTCGACCCCGAGCCATGCTCAATACGCTGCGCAAGATCGTCCAGGAAGTTAACTCCGCCAAGGATCTCAAGGCGGCGTTGGGCATTATTGTGCTGCGCGTCAAAGAGGCGATGGGCAGCCAGGTCTGCTCGGTCTACTTGCTTGACCCGGAGACCAATCGCTTCGTGCTGATGGCCACTGAGGGCTTGAACAAGCGCTCAATCGGCAAAGTCAGCATGGCGCCCAACGAAGGCCTTGTCGGCCTGGTGGGCACCCGCGAAGAACCCCTGAACCTCGAAAACGCCGCCGATCACCCGCGCTATCGCTACTTTGCTGAAACCGGCGAAGAGCGCTACGCCTCCTTTTTGGGCGCACCGATCATCCACCACCGCCGCGTAGTCGGGGTGCTGGTCATCCAGCAAAAAGAGCGCCGCCAGTTCGATGAGGGCGAAGAAGCCTTCCTCGTAACCATGAGCGCGCAACTGGCCGGGGTGATCGCCCACGCTGAAGCCACGGGGTCGATTCGCGGGCTTGGGCGTCAGGGCAAGGGCATACAAGAGGCCAAGTTCGTCGGTGTACCGGGGTCCCCGGGCGCGGCAGTCGGGACGGCGGTGGTCATGCTGCCACCCGCCGATCTGGACGTGGTGCCAGATAAAACCATTACCGACATTCCAGCTGAAATCGCCCTCTTCAAAACCGCCCTCGAAGGCGTGCGCAGCGACATGCGCGCCGTGTCGAAAAAGCTCGCCACTCAGTTGCGACCCGAAGAACAGGCACTGTTCGACGTGTACCTGATGATGCTCGACGACGCCTCGCTGGGCAGCGAAGTCAAAAATGTGATCAAGACCGGCCAGTGGGCACAGGGTGCGCTGCGCCAAGTGGTCACGGATCACGTTAACCGTTTTGAATTGATGGACGACGACTACCTGCGTGAGCGGGCGTCGGACGTACGTGACCTCGGGCGCCGCCTGCTGGCTTATCTGCAACATGATCGCCAGCAAACCATGGTGTACCCCGACAACACCATTCTGGTCAGCGAAGAACTGACCGCCACCATGCTCGGCGAAGTGCCTGAAGGCAAGCTGGTCGGTCTGGTGTCGGTGTTGGGGTCGGGCAACTCCCACGTCGCCATTCTCGCTCGGGCCATGGGCATTCCCACGGTCATGGGGCTGGTCGACCTGCCCTATTCCAGGGTCGACGGCATTCAGATGATCGTCGACGGTTATCACGGCGAGGTCTACACCAACCCCAGCGACGTGCTGCGCAAGCAATACGCCGAGGTGGTCGAAGAAGAACGTCAGTTGTCCCAAGGGCTCGACGCTCTGCGCGAGCTGCCCTGCATCACCCCGGACGGCCATCGCATGCCGCTGTGGGTCAACACCGGCCTGCTGGCCGATGTTGCCCGGGCGCAGCAGCGAGGCGCTGAAGGCGTAGGTCTGTACCGCACCGAAGTGCCGTTCATGATCAATCAGCGCTTTCCGAGCGAAAAGGAGCAGTTGGCGATTTATCGCGAACAACTCGCCGCCTTCCATCCGCAACCGGTGACCATGCGCAGCCTGGACATTGGCGGCGACAAGTCACTGTCGTATTTTCCGATCAAGGAAGACAACCCGTTCCTGGGCTGGCGCGGGATTCGCGTAACCCTCGACCACCCCGAAATTTTTCTGGTGCAAGCCCGGGCCATGCTCAAGGCCAGCGAAGGCCTGAACAACCTGCGCATCTTGTTGCCGATGATTTCCGGCACCCACGAGCTCGAAGAAGCGTTGCACTTGCTGCACCGTGCCTGGGGCGAAGTGCGTGACGAAGGCACCGATGTACCGATGCCGCCGATAGGCGTGATGATCGAAATCCCGGCTGCGGTTTACCAGACCAAAGAACTGGCGCGCCAAGTGGATTTTCTGTCGGTGGGTTCCAACGACCTGACCCAATACCTGCTGGCCGTCGACCGCAACAACCCGCGAGTCGCCGATTTGTACGACTACCTGCACCCGGCGGTGCTGCAAGCCTTGCAATCGGTCGTGCGCGACGCCCATGCCGAAGGCAAGCCGGTGAGCATATGCGGCGAGATGGCCGGTGATCCGGCGGCGGCTATTTTGTTGATGGCCATGGGCTTTGACAGCCTGTCGATGAACGCCACCAACTTGCCCAAAGTGAAATGGATGCTGCGTCAGGTCAGTTTGAGCCGGGCGAAAGAGTTACTGGCCGAAGTCATGACCATCGACAACCCGCAGGTCATTCGCAGCACCGTGCAACTGGCCCTGAAAAACATGGGCCTGACCCGCATGATGAACCCGGCAGCCATCAAGCCTTATTGAAACGCGCCCTCTGTGCGACAGAGGGCTGCCCTTTCAACCTTCAAACAAAATGGGGCAGTTCGCTGCCCCTTCCAGCTTTTTCAGTTCCTCCACCACCTGCGGGCGTGCGCCCCGCAAGGTCAAGCTGCGACCCGTCTCGCGCAGTCGCCTGGCCTCCTGATGCAGCATTTCAACCCCCGAATAATCGATAAAGTTGATGTGCTGCGCCTCAATCACTACTCGCTTTCCCTGCGTACGTTGCAGGCGCACTTGCAAGTAATGGGCAGCACCAAAAAAGATCGAACCGCCGACCCGCAATACCTCTTCATCCCCCTCACGCCAGCGCTGAATGCGTGGCCGTGATGTGCGTTTGAGATAGAAAAACAGCGAAGCCAACACCCCGGCATAAATCGCCGTTTGCAGCTCCAGCAACAAGGTGGCCACACACGTCAGCGCCATGACCGCGAACTCAGCCCGGCTTACCCGCCACAGCGCGCGGATGCCACGCGTGTCCACCAACCCCCAACTGATCAACAAAATCCCACCCGCCATGGCCGGAATCGGAATGTGGGCGATCAGCTTTGCCCCGGTGACGGCAAACAGCGCCACCCACAGCGCTGAAAACACCCCGGCCAGCGGCGACCGGGCACCGGCCTCAAGACTCAACCCTGAACGGGTAAAGGAGCCTGAAGACAGATACCCGGAGAACAGCGCGCCGACGACATTGGATAAGCCTTGTGCACGAATTTCCTGATTGGCATTGAGTATTTGCTGCGAGCGGGCGGCTAACGAGCGGGCGATCGACAAGCTGGTCACCAGCCCCAGCATCCCCACCGCCACGGCGCTGGGCAGCAGGCGGAGTATGGCTTCCAGATCCAGTGGCAACGGGCTGAAGGGCGGCAGGCTTGGGACAAACGCCTGCACCAGTCGGACATGGCCAAACACCTGCGGCCAGCCCCACACCATCAGGCTGGCGCTGACCAGCGCAATCAATAAGCCCGGCCAACGTGGCAGCCAGCGCTTGAGCACTATCCCCACCAGCAGAGTTGCAAACGCCAAGCCCAGCGAAGCGCGATCAAACTCGCGCACATGGGCAAGCAGTGTCAGCAGGCTGTCGAGAGCAGTCGCTTTACTTGGAATATCCAGCCCCAGCGCATTGGGTAACTGTCCCAATGCAATCACCACGGCGGCTCCCAACGTGAACCCGAGCACCACGGAATGCGAAACAAAATTGGCCAACGCACCAAACTTGAGCATCCCCATCAGCCACTGAAAAATACCGGCCAAAAACGTCAGCAACAGAATCAAACCGATGTAATCCTGCGAGCCGGGCACCGCCATCGGGCTGACGCTGGCGAACAGCACGATAGAGATCGCTGCCGTGGGGCCGCAAATCAAATGCCACGACGAGCCCCACAAGCAGGCGATGATCACCGGCACAATAGCCGCATACAACCCGTATTCCGGGGGTAACCCGGCAATCAGCGCATAGGCGATAGACTGCGGCAACGCCAGAACCGCCCCGCTCAGGCCTACGACCGCATCACGGCCAACGCTGGCGCGGGTTTGCTTGGGCAACCAGGATAAAAATGGCAGGATGTCAGCGCGGTTGGGCCAGGCCATAAGGGTCTCGTTAACACAAAGTCAGGCAGAACCCTATCATGCGCCAGCGCTTGAATGGGGTCGTGATAAAGAGGGGCATATGCAACGAATCAAGGGCTACCACGCGCACGTTTATTTCGACGCCAGCACTCTCGAACAGGCCCGCGCCTTATGCGAAGAGGCCGCGCAGCTGTTTGGCGTCACCCAGGGGCGGGTTCACCAGCGGCCTGTCGGACCGCACCCGGACTGGAGCTGCCAATTGGCCTTCGGCCCCGAGCTGATCGGCGTCGTCTTGCCGTGGTTGGCGCTGAATCGGCATGGGCTGGTGGTGTTTTTGCATCCCGACACCGGCCATAACCTGCTCGACCATACCGACCATGCCATCTGGATGGGCGCGATTCGGCCATTGAATTTGTCGGTTTTTTAACCAGCCACGCAGCGTTTCAAATTTTTTTTCACGGTGCAAAAAGCCCGTCTTTTACTACCGACCGCAAATCTCTGATAGCCCCATCCTATAACGGCTGAACGTTGATCATGGCCATGTGTCATACCCTGCCATGAGCTAACGTATTAGACGCGTAGCCGTGGGCAGCGATTAGTTCTAAAAAGCCATCTATGTTTAACTTGAATGCTTGTTCAAGTTAAACCGGTGGTCCGCTGCCCGCTCACAACAGGAGGCTAACCTTTGCCGAATCTGCTCTTTTTGCCCGCGTTTTACCTCTACAAGGTGCACATCCAATGAGTGCCCCAACAACGTCTGAGACGTCAGTCATACGCATGAACCCGCCGGTGTTTTACTTTGCCGCAGCGTTCATTCTGATCTTTGGTGTGGTGGTGATCTCCATGCCCGCAGCGGCCGGTGAATGGCTGCTGGCTGCACAAAACTGGGCGGCCAATACGGTCGGCTGGTATTACATGCTAGCGATGACCCTGTATCTGATCTTCGTGGTCGTCACCGCCTTGTCCGGCTACGGCAAGATCAAGCTCGGTGCCGACCACGACGAACCTGAGTTCAGTTACCTGTCCTGGGCGGGGATGTTGTTCGCCGCCGGGATCAGCATCACGCTGTTTTTCTTTTGTGTTTCGGAACCCCTGACCCACATGCTCGCCCCGCCTCAGGGCCCGGCCGGCACGTCAGAAGCTGCACGCCAAGGCATGCAGCTACTGTTCTTGCACTGGGGCCTGCATGGCTGGGGTGTGTTTGCCTTTGTCGGCATGGCGCTGGCGTACTTTGCCTATCGTCACAACCTGCCGCTGGCCCTGCGGTCGGCGTTGTATCCGCTGATTGGCAAACGCATCAACGGCCCCATCGGTTACGCCGTGGACGGCTTTGGCATCATCGCCACGGTGTTCGGTCTGGGCGCAGACATGGGCTTTGGGGTGTTGCACCTCAACTCTGGCCTCGATTACCTGTTTGGCATTCCGCATACCCAATGGATTCAGGTGGGCTTGATCACCCTGATGATGGGCGCGGCCATTCTGGTGGCCATTGCCGGCGTCGATAAAGGCGTGCGGGTGATGTCCGACATCAACATGCTGCTGGCCTGTGCGCTGCTGCTGTTTGTGTTGTTCGCAGGGCCGACCCAACACTTGCTCAACACCCTGATCCAGAACATCGGCGATTACCTGGGCGCATTGCCCGTGAAGAGTTTCGATGTGTACGCCTATAACAAGCCAAGCGACTGGCTGGGCGGCTGGACGGTGTTTTATTGGGCCTGGTGGATTGCATGGTCGCCGTTTGTGGGCCTGTTTATTGCGCGCATTTCCCGTGGCCGCACCATCCGCGAGTTCGTCTTTGGCGTGCTGTTGATTCCGCTGGGCTTCACGTTGGCGTGGATGTCGATCTTCGGCAACAGCGCCATCGATCAAGTGCTCAACCACGGCATGGTTGCCTTGGGCCAGTCGGCCATTGATGACCCGTCGCGCACCCTGTACTTGCTGCTGGAAACCTATCCGTGGAGCAAAACCGTGATCGCCGTGACGGTGTTCATCAGTTTTGTGTTCTTCGTGACTTCGGCCGACTCCGGCACCGTGGTGCTGTCTACCTTGTCGGCGCGGGGCAACAACGCTGACGAAGACGGCCCGAAATGGCTGCGGGTGTTCTGGGGCGCAATGACCGCGCTGGTCACCAGTGCATTGTTGTTCTCGGGCAGCATCGACGCACTTAAATCGGCGGTGGTACTGACGTCGCTACCCTTCTCGTTGATTCTGTTGCTGATGATGTGGGGGCTGCACAAGGCGTTCTACCTGGAGTCGCAGAAGAAAATCGCCCAGACACACTCATTGGCGCCCGTGTCTCACTCGCGCCGTGGTGGTTGGCGTCAGCGCTTGAGCCAGGCCGTTCACTTCCCGTCACGTGACGAGGTGTACCGCTTTATGGACTCCACCGTGCGCCCGGCGATTGAAGAGGTGAGTGCGGTGTTCCGTGAAAAAGGCCTGAGCGTTGTCACCCAGCCGGATCCGGCCAACGACAACGTCAGTCTGGAAATTGGGCATGGTGAAGAGCACCCGTTCATCTATCAGGTACAGATGCGCGGCTACTTCACACCGTCGTTCGCACGCGGTGGCTTTGGTAAAAAAGAGCAACTGCGCAACCGCCGCTATTACCGGGCAGAAGTGCACTTGGCTGAGGGCAGTCAGGACTATGACCTGACGGGCTATACCAAAGAGCAAATCATCAACGACATCCTCGATCAGTACGAGCGGCATATGCAGTTCTTGCACTTGGTGCGTTGAGGTAACGGCTGACCCTCACCCCAACCCTCTCCCAGAGGGAGAGGGGGCTGGTTTGTGGTGTTCTTGAAGTCGCGTGCGTTTAGTCCCCTCTCCCTCCGGGAGAGGGTTAGGGTGAGGGCTGCGACAGACCCTTCCCTGACTTCTGTGGGACACGGCTCGGCCTTCGTAGGCCCTATTGTGGCGTCAGTGGCGGCCTGCCTATAGTCCGCCGTCGCTGACAATCAGCGATCAGGTATGCAAGCCTGACTATTGGATTTCAACTTTTCATATCGCTTTGATAGGCTCCACGCCTGCACTCAGCGTTATGGCAGTTGTGCGTGGGAGATCTTCGGGTCTGCCGGGTTCCAATAACCGGTCTTGCATACCCGCGCACAACGGCCACCTTCTTTCTGCATGCAAGCTGATCGATTTGGCTCCTTTAATAATTGGAGTTCAACCATGTCGCACTTTCTTCCACAAACCGACAACCCCGCCGATTCAAACGTTTTATTGATCGATACCCGTGCCCCGCTTCACGCCCTCTTGGCGTGCGCTGAACAGCGCATTCAGGCGGCCAAGAATCTGCTGCGCTGCCTCTCCCACATGAACGCTTACAGCAGCGATCCCCATGATTTGAGCGCTGTGTGCGAGGCCTCCTCACTGTTGTTGCAAGAAGGCTGCGATGTGCTGGGGGTTCTGGTCATGCGAGAGATGTAACGTCAGGCTCAAGCGGTTGCCACAAAAGCCCGATGCATGTCCGCCAGCGTCTCGAAATGATACGTGGGCGCAAACGAGTTCAATTCCTCAAAGCTACCAAAACCGTAGCCCACGGCGGCCGCGTCCATTCCGTTGTCCCGCGCACCGATCAGGTCGTGCTTGCGGTCGCCAATCATCAAGGTGTGTGCCGGGTCGAGGCCTTCCTGGGTCATCAAGTGCTTGATCAGCTCAACCTTGTTGGTGCGGGTGCCGTCCAGCTCACTGCCGTAAATAACCTTGAAATGCTTGCCGAAGTCAAAATGACGGGCAATTTCACGCGCGTAAATCTGCGGCTTTGAGGTGGCAATAAACAGGTTGCGGCCCTGCTCATTCAGCGCTTCAAGCAACGGCGCAATGCCTTCAAACACCTGATTCTCATACAGCCCCGTCACCGCAAAACGCTCGCGGTAATACCCCACGGCTTCCCACGCCTGCGCTTCAGTGAAGGCATAGAACTCCATAAAGGCTTGCAGCAGCGGCGGGCCAATAAAGTGTTCCAACTGTGTCAGATCAGGCTCTTCGATACCCATTTTGCTCAGGGCAAACTGGATCGAACGGGTAATCCCCTCACGCGGATCGGTAAGGGTGCCATCGAGGTCGAACAATACGTTTTGATAGTGCATGCAAGGCTCCAAAAAAAGGGCTTAAACCGGCTGATCGTAGCCTTCGGCCAGGTGCTGGTCTTTGAGTTTCACGTAGTTGCCCGCGCTGTAGGTGAAGAAGGCTTTTTCTTTGTCGCTCAATTCGCGCACCTGTTTGACCGGGCTGCCCACATATAGAAACCCGCTGGCCAGACGCTTGCCCGGTGGCACCAGGCTGCCCGCGCCCACGCTCACATCGTCTTCAATCACCGCACCGTCCATCACAATGCTGCCCATGCCGATCAAAATACGGCTACCCACGGTGCAGCCGTGCAGCATCACTTTGTGGGCGATGGTCACGTCGTCGCCGATCAACAACGGGAAACCCTCGGGATTGAAGGGCCCGGCATGGGTGATGTGCAGCACGCAGGCGTCTTGCACACTGGTGCGCGCGCCGATGCGGATACGGTGCATGTCGCCACGAATAACGGTCAGCGGCCAGACCGAACTGTCGCTGCCGATCTCGACGTCGCCTATCACCACGGCCGAGCGGTCAACGAAGACACGCTCACCCAAGGCCGGTGTGTGCTGCTGAAATGGACGAATGGACACAAATAGCTTCCTTCTTTAGCCGTAATAGGACGTTGCAATGCTGCGTGCAACGGCGATTGTAATTAAGATGGCCCAATGTTTCTTCCAGCCAAGGTGCCAACGTGAGCGAGAACAACCCTCTTTTGCAGCCCTACGACCTGCCGCCGTTCTCGGCGATCCGTCCTGAGCACGTACAGCCGGCCATCGAGCAGATCCTCGCCGACAACCGCGCCGGCATTCAAAACATCCTTGCCGACCAAGGCCAAAACCCTACGTGGGCAGGTCTGGTGCTGGCGATGGACGAGCTGAACGACCGTCTGGGCGCAGCCTGGAGCCCGGTTAGTCACCTTAATGCGGTGTGCAACAGCGCTGAATTGCGTGAAGCCTATGAGGCCTGCCTGCCGGCATTGAGCGCTTACTCCACCGAGATGGGCCAAAACCGTGCGTTGTTCCAGGCTTTTGAAGCGCTGGCCCACAGCCCGCAGGTGGCTGATTTCGATCAGGCCCAACTGACCATCCTTGAGCATTCGCTGCGTGACTTCCGGCTGTCGGGCATTGACCTGACTGAAGCCGAGCAGAAGCGTTACGCCGAAGTGCAGAGCAAATTGTCTGAACTGGGCAGCAAGTTTTCCAACCAGTTGCTGGACGCCACCCAAGCCTGGACCAAGCACATCACCGACGAGGCCGCGCTGGCGGGTCTGACCGATTCAGCCAAGGCACAAATGGCTGCGGCGGCTCAAGCCAAAGGTCTGGATGGCTGGCTGATCACCCTCGAATTCCCAAGCTACTACCCGGTCATGACCTACGCCGAAGACCGCGCCCTGCGCGAAGAAGTCTACGCCGCGTACTGCACCCGTGCGTCGGACCAAGGCCCGAATGCCGGTAAGTTCGACAATGGCCCGGTCATGGAAGAAATCCTCGACCTGCGTCAGGAACTGGCAAAACTGCTGGGTTTCGGCAGTTTTGCCGAGTTGAGTCTGGCCACCAAAATGGCTGAGACGCCGGAACAGGTGCTGACCTTCCTGCGCGATTTGGCCAAGCAGAGCAAACCCTTCGCCGCTCGCGACCTTGAGCAATTGCAGGCGTACGCCACCGAACAGGGTTGCCCGGAGCTGAAAAGCTGGGACGTGGGCTTCTATGGCGAGAAATTGCGCGAACAGCGTTACAGCGTGTCGCAAGAAACCCTGCGCGCCTACTTCCCGATCGACAAGGTACTGAGTGGCCTGTTCGACATCGTGCATACGCTGTACGGCATCGACATTGTTGAACTCAAAGGCTTTGACACCTGGCACCCGGACGTCCGCCTTTTCGAAATCAAGGAAAACGGCCAGCACATCGGACGCTTCTTCTTTGACCTGTATGCCCGCGCCAACAAACGTGGTGGCGCGTGGATGGATGGCGCCCGCGACCGCCGTCGCACTATGGCGGGTACGCTGCAAAGCCCGGTGGCCAATCTGGTGTGCAACTTCACCCCAGCGGTTTCAGGCAAGCCTGCGCTGCTGACCCACGATGAAGTGACCACCTTGTTCCACGAATTTGGTCATGGCCTGCACCATATGCTGACCGAAATCGAACACGCGGGCGTGTCGGGTATCAACGGCGTGGCGTGGGATGCGGTCGAGTTGCCAAGTCAGTTCATGGAAAACTGGTGCTGGGAGCCTGAAGGCTTGGCGCTGATTTCCAGCCATTACGAAACCGGCGAAGCACTGCCTAAAGACTTGCTCGACAAGATGCTGGCCGCGAAAAACTTCCAGTCCGGGCTGATGATGGTTCGCCAGCTTGAATTTTCGCTGTTCGACTTTGAACTGCACGCCACCCACGGCGACGGTCGCAGCGTGGCTCAGGTGCTTGATGGTATTCGTGACGAAGTGTCGGTGATGCGTCCACCGGCCTACAACCGCTTCCCGAACAGCTTTGCGCACATTTTCGCGGGCGGCTACGCGGCGGGTTACTACAGCTACAAGTGGGCTGAAGTGCTGTCGGCGGATGCGTTTTCGCGCTTTGAGGAAGAAGGCGTGTTCAACCCACACACAGGCAAAGCGTTCCGCCAGGCCATTCTGGCCCGTGGTGGCTCGAAAGCACCGATGGAACTGTTCAAGGACTTCCGCGGCCGTGAGCCGTCGATTGACGCCCTGTTGCGCCACAGCGGCCTGACTGAGGACGCCGCGGTATGAGTGAGGCCCCTGTGAACGTGACCAAAAAACGCTTTATCGCCGGGGCTGTTTGCCCGGCGTGCAGCGAGCCTGACAAGTTGATGATGTGGAACGAAGACGACGTGCCGCACCGTGAGTGTGTGGCCTGTGGTTATTCGGATACGTTGAATGAGCAGGGTTTGTCGGTGCCCAAGGAATTGGGCACGCGGGTGAATGTGTCGGCATTGAAAAAGACGCCGGACCCGAAGGTGCAGGCGGTGCAGTTTTTTCCTAATCCGAAACTGAAAAAGCCCTGAAGATCAAAAGCCCCTCACCCTAACCCTCTCCCGGAGGGAGAGGGGACTAATTCGTGGGGCTACATAAATCTGCCTCTGCCTTTAGCCCCCTCTCCCTCTGGGAAAGGGGACTGATTCGTGGGGCCATCTAAATCTGCTTCTGCCTTTAGCCCCCTCTCCCTCCGGGAGAGGGTTGGGGTGAGGGTGCTCTGGCTTTTAAGCCTTCTGCCACACCTTGGGCTTGAAGAACAACGTTTCGCCCCGCGCCAGATCGGTCAGGCTGTCATGGTCTTTGACCACTTCCACTTCGATCAACTCGCTTTGCCCTTCAACCTTCAAGGTCACCCGGGTGGTCGCACCCAATGGGCGAATGTCACGCACCTCTGCAGCATGATGGTCTTCGAGCTCGTGACGCGACAACGACACTTCATGCGGACGGAACAGCACATGCTGATCCTCGCCCAGATGCAGGCGGTTGGAGTCGCCCAAAAAGTGATACACAAAATCGCTGGCCGGGTGTTCGTACACCTCGCCCGGTGAACCAATCTGTTCGATCACGCCTTTGTTCATGACCACGATACGGTCCGCGACTTCCATCGCCTCTTCCTGATCGTGGGTCACGAAGACCGAGGTCAGGTTGATGTCTTCGTGCAAGCGCGCCAACCAGCGACGCAGCTCTTTACGCACCTTGGCGTCCAATGCGCCAAACGGTTCGTCCAGCAGCAAAACCTTGGGCTCGACGGCCAATGCTCGGGCCAGCGCAATACGTTGACGCTGACCGCCTGAGAGCTGCTCAGGGTAACGATCCGACAACCAGTCCAGTTGCACCATGTTCAGCAGTTCATGGACTTTTTCGGCAATGCGGGTTTCGCTCGGGCGTTCTTTTTTCGGCTTCATGCGCAAGCCGAACGCCACGTTGTCGAACACCGTCATATGACGGAACAAGGCGTAATGCTGGAATACAAAACCGACATTACGATCACGCACGTCGTGACCCGAGACGTCTTCACCGTGGAACACGATGTTGCCTTCGTCGGGGGTTTCGAGGCCGGCGATGATGCGCAACAAGGTGGTCTTGCCGCAGCCCGAAGGGCCCAGCAGCGCCACCAGTTCACCACTGTGAATATCCAGATTGATGCTGTTCAGGGCCTTGAAGGCGTTGAAGTTCTTGCTGACGTTACGGACTTCGATCGACATGGTTTATTCCTCCGCGGCGCTGGCGCGCAGGCGGTTAATACGGGATTCGCTCCACTGCTTGAGCAGCAGGATGAAGAGCGCCAGGATCAGCAACAGGGTGGCCACAGCAAAGGCGGCAACGTGGTTGTATTCGTTGTAGAGGATCTCGACGTGCAGCGGCAGGGTGTTGGTCACCCCGCGAATGTGCCCGGAAACCACTGACACCGCACCGAATTCACCCATCGCCCGCGCAGTACAGAGCACCACGCCGTAGATCAGGCCCCATTTGATATTGGGCACCGTGACGTGCCAGAACATCTGCCAGCCATTCGCGCCCAGCAGGCGTGCCGCCTCTTCTTCCTGAGTGCCCTGCTCTTGCATCAGCGGGATCAGCTCACGCGCCACAAAGGGCACGGTGACGAAGATGGTGGCCAGCACGATGCCCGGCAAGGCGAACACGATCTGGATGTCGTGGTCTTGCAACCACGGACCGAGAAAGCCTTGCGCGCCAAACATCAGCACGTAGACCAGACCGGCGATGACCGGCGAGACCGAAAACGGCAGGTCGATCAGGGTGACCAGAATGCTTTTGCCGCGAAAGCTGTACTTGCTCACGCACCAGGCAGCGCTGACGCCGAACACCACGTTCAGCGGCACGGAAATCACCACGGCGATGATGGTCAGCTTCAGGGCCGACAAGGCATCCGGCTCAAGGATCGCGTCGAAGAACGCGCCAAAGCCGAGTTTCAGCCCCTGGGACACAACAATCAGCAGCGGTAGCAGCAAGAAGACAATGAAGAACAACCAGCCAAAGCCGATCAGCAAGCGCCGCGACAGCGGGCTGCCACGGCGGGCGGCGTTGGCCACGGATGAGGCGCTCAGTGTTGAGTTGGACATGTCAGGCCTCCTTCACGGTTTTTCGATGCGCCGCTGAATCAAGTTAATGATCAGCAGCAAAATGAAGGAAACCACCAGCATCATCACGCCGATGGCGGTAGCGCCGGTGTAGTCGTATTGGTCCAGCTTGACCATGATCAACAGCGGCAGGATCTCGGTTTTGAACGGCATGTTGCCGGCGATGAAGATTACCGAGCCGTATTCACCGACACCCCGTGCAAAGGCCAAGGCAAAACCGGTTAACCACGCCGGCAACAAGGCCGGTACCAGAATGTAGCGGAAGACCTGCAAAGGTTTAGCGCCCAGACACGCAGCGGCTTCTTCGATTTCACGCGGAATATCGGCCAACACTGGCTGCACTGTACGCACCACAAACGGCAAGGTGACGAAGGTCAGCGCCAGCGTGATGCCCATCGGGGTGTAGGCTATTTTGAAGCCCAGATCAGCCGCGAACTGGCCGATCCAGCCGTTAGGTGCATACAACGCGGTAAGGGCGATACCGGCTACGGCAGTGGGCAATGCAAACGGCAGGTCGATCATGGCGTCGATGACTTTGCGGCCGGGAAACGTGTAACGCACCAGCACCCACGCCAGCACCGTGCCGATGACGCCATTGATCAGCGCGGCAACAAAGGCGGTGCCGAAGCTCAATTGCAACGCCGACAACACTCTGGGAGCGGTAACGATGGCCCAGAATTGCTCCCAGGTCAGTTGCGCAGCATGCACAAACATCGCGGCCAACGGGATAAGCACAATCAAGCTGAGGTACACCAAGGTGTAGCCCAGCGTCAGCCCGAAGCCGGGTATGACGGGGGAAATACGACGTGACATAAGAGTCCTTGGTTAACGCACGAAGCCCGCAACTCAGTCGCGGGCTCGATGTTCTAGCTTTCAGCGAGGCGCAAGGCCCCACCCCAGAGGTTATTGCGGCGTGTAGATTTGATCGAATACGCCACCGTCATTGAAGAATTTGGGTTGCGCAGTTTTCCAGCCACCGAAGTCTTTGTCGATAGTGACAAGTTCCAGCTTGGGAAATTGTTGAGCGTATTTGGCAGCGACTTTTTCGTCACGGGGACGGTAAAAGTTCTTCGCCGCGATTTCCTGACCCGCCGGGCTGTACAGGTGTTCGAGGTAGGCTTTGGCGATTTCGCCGTTACCTTTTTTGTCGGCGTTTTTGTCGACTACAGCCACCGGAGGCTCGGCCAGAATCGACAGAGAAGGCACGACAATATCGAACTTGTCAGCACCGCCATCTTCTTTCAGGGCCAGGAACGCTTCGTTTTCCCAGGCCAGTAACACGTCACCCTGACCGTTGTTGACGAAGGTGATGGTTGAACCACGAGCGCCGGTGTCCAGAACAGGCACGTGTTTGAACAGCTGGCTGACGTATTCTTTGGCCTTGGCTTCGTCACCGCCGTTGGCTTTCAGGCCGTAGGCGTAAGCCGCAAGGAAGTTCCAGCGGGCGCCGCCGCTGGTTTTAGGGTTGGGGGTAATGACCGATACGCCGTCTTTGGTCAGGTCGCCCCAGTCCATGATGCCTTTAGGGTTGCCCTTGCGCACCAGAAACACGATGGTCGAGGTGTACGGGGTGCTGGCGTCCGGCAGGCGGGTTTGCCAGTTTTCCGGCAGCGAGCCTTTGTTCAGCTTGCTGATTTCGTCAATGTCACCGGCTAGCGCCAAGGTCACGACGTCGGCACGCAAACCGTCAACCACACCACGGGCCTGCTTCCCTGAACCGCCGTGCGATTGCTGAATTTTCACCGTATCGCCGGGATGGTTTTGCTTCCAGAACGTGCTGAACTCAGCGTTGTAATCCTGATACAACTCACGCGTCGGGTCGTAGGAGACGTTCAACAACTCGTAATCTTTGGCCACTGCGGAGCCGGCAAAAATGGCACTGGCCAGCGCGGCCAAAGCGTAACGGCGTAGGGACATAGGTGAGGCTCCAAAGCACTTTTTAGTTTTTATTAAGCGCATTCAGGTGAATGCGCTTTGGACAGATCAGGTGTTTTTTTGGCCAGGGTTTTGCAGACGGAATTTTTCTTTGCGTTCGATCTGAACCACTTGGGCGTTATGCACGGTGATTTCCACAGCGCCAAAACGCAGATCTCGCAGCGCACTCTGGATTTCCCGCAGAATGGTGGCTTCGTCCTGACCGTCAACGCTACGCAGAGATGCGCTCATGGTGCTGCTCCTGAAATAAAATGCCGAGGGGGATGCTGGCGTAGGGGCAATAGTAGTGAGCCGGGATTATTCTTAAAAATACTATTTAAGAATGTTTATATAACTGAAATGACATTTAGACAGCAGGTAAGAATTCCACGGCATAAATGCATGCACTGACTACACTCCAATTGCCTCGTTAATGCGGGGCAGGCACGACAGGATGCTTTATCTCGCTGGACAGTCAGCGCAAGTGGGATCACCTTAGAGCCACTGTCGTCTTTTCCTGCAAAGCCTGGAGTCTTTATGTCGTTCACCCCTGAGTTGGTTGCCGAACTGAAAGTCCTTGCCCTGTTTGACCTGGACAGCACATTTGAGGGCCTGAAAGTCCATCAAACCGCCGATCCTGCACTGGTTGAAGCCGCAAAGCGGTTGTATGCAAAAGATCTGATCACTCAGCCCGATGGCGGCTACCTGACAGGTTTAGGTCGTGATGCGGTTGAAAGCGTGAAAACACTGCTGACCATTCTCACCACTGAGGCGTTCGTTGAAGTGCCTCTGAAAGAACTTGCCTAACCAACTGCCATGCCCACGGGATCCAGCAACTTAACGATTCCGCGGGCACACTTGCTCTACCCGTAAAAATTCTGACGCCAAAAATACATCCGCCATAAGCCTTTGGCATCGCGAACTGTAAACTCCTCCTACGTTTCCTTTCTTCCTGACGTGGCAGCCTGTTTGTGTTTGAGATGACACACCCACCTGAAAAGCGCCCAACGTTAAAGAGCACCTGCGACCGGCAGTCTTTTGCGCGCATACGTGAGCGTTTTTTGACCGTCAACCAAGGCCGAATAGCCCGTGCCATGGAGAGTCTGGCGCCTCGCCAGCAACGCTTCCTGCGCCTGCTGGCGCTGTTCTTCCATGTAAACCACCCTTCACTGCCGGGTTATGTATCGGACTGCACCCCTGCCGGGGTATCCGGTTATGAACCCGATGCGGCGGTCATCAGCACCGCTAAACGCTTGGCTCGTGAGTTTACTTATGCTTCAAACCCCGAACGCCGACAGCCCATCCACAGTGTCTTTTTGATGGGCAGCCTCGGCACTCTGGCTCATACCGATCAAAGCGATATGGATGTGTGGGTGTGCCATGGCCCGCAGTTAACTGAGGCCGAGCGAAAAGCCTTGAAGCGTAAATGCCAGCGGCTGGAGATGTGGGCGGCCAGTCAGGGGTTCGAAGCGCATTGCTTTTTAATCGACACCCAGCGCTTCGCTCAAGGCGAGCATGAGGTTCAGTTGTGCACCGAAAATGGCGGTACGACTCAACATCATTTATTGCTCGATGAGTTTTATCGCACCGCCATCTGGCTAGCGGGGCGCACACCCTTGTGGTGGTACGTGCCTGCCTGCGAAGAATTTCGGTACGCTGAATTCACCCGTGCCACACGAGATCAGCCTTTAATGGACAGCGATGAGGTCGTGGATCTTGGGCATCTGGCGCGCATACCCTCGAACGAATTTTTGGGGGCCGGGTTATGGCAACTGTTCAAAGGGATTGAATCGCCCCACAAATCAGTGCTCAAACTGTTGCTGATTGAGGTGTACGCCAGCGAGCATCCGCACGTGAACTGCTTGAGTCTGGACTTCAAGCGAGCGGTGCACGCCAACCCGCTGAACCTCGACGAACTGGACCCCTATGTCGGGGTGTACCGACTTATCGAACGTTATCTAATAGGGGTGGGTGACTTGCAACGGCTGGAGCGGGTACGCCGCAGTCTGTACCTGCAGGTCAATCGCAAGCTCACTGGTCCCACTGTGCACGTGGGCAGGCAATGGCAGCGCCAATTATTGGAGCGATTGACGGTTGAGTGGGGCTGGGATAAATGCACGCGTGCGGCGCTCGACAATCGTTCGCACTGGGATGCCGAACAGGTGAGCCATGAGCGCCTGGCGGTCGCCCGCGAGCTGAGCGTCAGCTATCGATTTTTGAGGCACTTTGCGCTCGGCGAAAAAGTGCGGACCACGGCATTGGGGTAACGCTGCGAAACCGTGCGTTACCGCTCTTGAGGATCGACCTTAAAGGCTGTAGTCGCCGGCCGCTTCGGGCTGGTATTCAACTTCAAGGAGCTTGAGCTTGAGCTTGAGGGTCTTGCCACCCGGCGCTGGCCAGTTGATGTGCTGACCCGTCTGCAAGCCCAACAATGCGCTACCCACAGGCGCAAGGATGGAGATCTTGCCTTCGTCGGCGTTGGCATCTTTCGGATAAACCAGGGTCAGGTGATAGTCCTTGCCGCTGATTTCTTCGCGACAGTGCACACGAGAATTCATGGTCACGACGCCTGCTGGCACCTCTTCATGGCCCACCAGGGTTTCAGCGCGATCCAGTTCGTCCTGCAACGCAATAACGCCCGGCAATGAATCATCAAGGCTGTCGATCAATGCCTCCAGACGTTGAACATCGAGGCGGGTGAGGATGATGGCGGGTGAAGTACTCACTGGCAGACTCCTTTTTTCTGCACGAAAAAGCAAAACCCCGCCGGAATATGGCGGGGTTTTGACCAACCTCGACAGTGCGAGGCGAACCCGGACACTACCACAGCAAAATAAATACACAAGGGAGGAGGAAATGCGTTTCAGCCCTTTCGTTGACGGGCCTGCTCACAAATCACCCGACGACGCTGGTCGTCTGCCGAGCGCCACTCGCGGATGTCTTCGACATGCCGAAAGCAGCCAAGGCAAACTTTGTGCTCATCAAGCCGGCACGTGCTGATGCAAGGTGAAGCCACGGCCGGGCTGACGTTGCTGTAGAGCGGTTTTGCGGGTTTAGCAGAAGCAGTCACAATTAAATCTCTTCAAATTCCAGCTCGGCGCCTGCATGTTCCTTAGTCAGGCGCTCAACCATTTCGCTGAGCAGCTCGTCACTTTTGTCGCACTTCCATGCGCTGCGCTTTTCATCGTAGTCGAAGTGGAAACCACCATTGGGAGCCGCAAGCCATAGCTGTAGCAGAGGGGCCTGGCGGCTGAATATCAGTGCTTTTCCATTCTCGAACTTGACCGTCAAAATGCCGGCTGAGTTCTCTACATCAACATCCAGATCGCAGGTGTCGAAGATGTCTTCCAGGTTTTCCTGGGTTGCATCGACCAGATCGTGAAAACGGGCTTCAGTCAAACTCATGGTGGAACCTCGTAATATCTAGTCATGCTCGGAACTCGCAAGATACGGGCGCTCCAGACCGATTGCAAACCCTAAGACGACGCGGCCCGATGCACCACTGATTATCCACACAGGTGGATTTACGGGAGCCGTCTACTGCATAGGCAAGCTGGTGGGTGCTCGGTATACTCGGGCGCAATTAATGCTTTTCAAAGGATTTCGCCATGAAGCGCCTGATCTCTTCTATTGCTGCGCTCGTCGCGGTTGCCTGCCTTGTTTCTGCCTGTGGTCAAAAAGGTCCGCTGTATCTGCCCGATGACAGTAAATCTCCCGATGAGCAAGCGAAGTCGTCGCAATCGCAAGCACACAAGCACCAATAATAAGGGAGCACCATGGACGCTTTTAACTACCGCGATGGTGAGTTGTTCGCCGAAGGTGTTGCGCTGACGTCGATTGCCGAGCGTTTTGGCACGCCGACTTACGTTTACTCCCGCGCGCACATCGAGGCGCAGTACAACGCTTACGCCGACGCGCTGAAGGGCATGCCGCACCTGGTGTGTTTCGCCGTCAAGGCCAACTCCAACCTGGCTGTCCTCAATGTCCTGGCGCGTTTGGGCGCCGGTTTTGACATTGTGTCCCGGGGCGAGCTGGAACGGGTGCTGGCCGCGGGTGGCTCGGCAGACAAAATCGTCTTTTCCGGTGTCGGCAAGACCCGCGATGATATGCGTCGCGCACTGGAAGTCGGCGTGCATTGCTTCAACGTCGAGTCCACCGACGAGTTGGAGCGTCTTCAAGTAGTCGCTGCAGAACTGGGCGTTCGCGCGCCGATTTCGCTGCGAGTCAACCCGGACGTTGACGCGGGCACCCACCCGTACATTTCCACCGGCCTTAAAGAAAACAAATTCGGTATCGCCATTGCTGACGCCGAAGATGTGTACATCCGTGCCGCCCAGTTGCCAAACCTGGAAGTGGTCGGCGTGGATTGCCACATCGGTTCGCAACTGACCACGCTTGAGCCGTTTATCGACGCCCTCGACCGCCTTTTGGCACTGGTTGACCGCTTAAGCGATTGCGGCATTTACCTGCGTCACATTGACCTCGGTGGTGGCCTGGGCGTTCGTTATCGCGATGAAGAGCCGCCGCTGGCAGGTGATTACATCAAAGCAGTACGTGAGCGCATCGACGGGCGTGACCTGGCGCTGGTGTTTGAGCCGGGCCGGTTTATCGTGGCCAACGCCGGGGTGTTGCTGACGCAAGTCGAGTACCTCAAGCACACCGAGCACAAAGACTTCGCCATTGTCGATGCCGCCATGAACGACTTGATTCGCCCGGCGCTGTATCAGGCCTGGATGGACGTGACTGCAGTTCGCCCGCGAGACACTGAAGCCCGCGCCTATGACATCGTGGGGCCGATCTGTGAAACCGGTGACTTCCTCGCCAAAGACCGCCAGTTGGCGCTGGCTGAAGGCGATTTGTTGGCCGTGCATTCGGCTGGCGCCTATGGTTTTGTGATAAGTTCGAACTACAACACCCGTGGCCGCGCCGCCGAAGTGCTGGTGGATGGCGATCAAGCGTTTGAAGTTCGCCGTCGCGAGACGGTCGCTGAGTTGTTTGCTGGCGAAAGCCTGCTGCCGGAGTAATCCCATGTTGCTGCGTTTTACTAAAATGCATGGCCTGGGCAATGACTTCATGGTGCTCGACCTGGTCAGCCAGCACGCGCACATCCTGCCCAAGCACGCCAAACAATGGGGTGATCGGCACACGGGTGTCGGTTTTGATCAGCTGTTGCTGGTTGAAGCACCCAGCAACCCGGAAGTGGATTTCCGTTACCGGATCTTTAACTCCGACGGCTCGGAAGTGGAGCAATGCGGCAATGGGGCGCGCTGCTTTGCGCGCTTCGTGCTCGACAAGCGATTGACCACCAAGCGTCAGATCAAGGTTGAAACCAAAAGCGGCATTATTGAGCTGAACGTTCGCAGCGATGGGCAAATCAGCGTCGATATGGGCCCGCCCCGCTTGCTCCCGGAAGAAATCCCGTTTGTCGCTGACGCTCAAGCGTTAAGTTACGAACTGGATGTGGACGGGCAGAAGGTTGAGTTGGCCGCCATATCAATGGGTAACCCGCACGCCGTCTTGCGGGTAGATGACATCAATAACGCGCCGGTGCATGAGTTGGGGCCTAAGATTGAGCATCACCCGCGCTTTCCTGCCCGGGTCAATGTCGGCTTTCTGCACGTGGTTGACCGCCAACGCGGGCAATTGCGGGTATGGGAGCGCGGTGCCGGGGAAACTCAGGCATGCGGGACTGGCGCTTGTGCAGCGGCAGTGGCAGCCATCAGCCAAGGCTGGATGGACTCACCCTTGATCCTCGATTTGCCCGGTGGCCGATTGTCGATTGAATGGGCTGGCCCTGGCCATTCGGTGATCATGACCGGCCCTGCCATGCGCGTTTACGAAGGACAAGTCCGTTTATGAGCGAGCGCACACGATGACCGATCAGCCACAGTCTTCAGACCTCGAACATTCTGAGCAAAGCCCCGAAGCGGCCGCCGTAGTGGCCTACCTTGAGGCCCATCCAGACTTCTTCAACCAGCGTGACGAGCTGCTGCTGTCGCTGCGTATTCCTCATCAGCGTGGCGACACCATTTCGCTGGTGGAGCGCCAGCTGGAATTGTTGCGGGGCCGCAATATCGAAATGCGTCATCGCTTGTCGCAACTGATGGACGTGGCACGCGATAACGACCGCTTGTTCGAAAAAACCCGTCGTTTGAACCTGGCCTTGATGGATGCCACCAGCCTTGAAGAACTGGTGATTGCCGTCGAAGACAGCCTGCGACAGGACTTTAAGGTTCCGTTTGTCAGTCTGGTGCTGTTTGGTGACAACCCAATGCCTGTTGGCCGATGGGTCAACAGTGCTGACGCTCAACGCGCCTTGGGCGGTTTGCTGGCGGAAGGTAAAGCCGTCAGTGGCAGCCTGCGCGAGCATGAGCTGGACTTCCTGTTCGGCGAAAATCAGCGCAAGGAAATCGGCTCTACCGCTGTGGTAGCGCTCAACCATCTGGGCTTGCATGGTGTGCTGGCGGTTGCCAGTCGCGACCCGCAGCATTACAAAAGCTCGGTGGGCATGCTGTTTCTCAATCACATCGCTGAAGTCCTGGGGCGCATGTTGCCGCGCTTTACCCACGCACTGCGTTCGGTGCGTTAGTTGTGGAACGGCAACTGGACGCTTACTGCACCCACTTGCGCAGTGAGCGCCAAGTGTCGCCCCACACACTGCAAGCCTACCGCCGCGACCTGAACAAGGTTCTGGTGTTCTGCGACAAAGAGTCCATCACCCGCTGGGCTGCTCTGGATATTCAACGCCTGCGCCAGCTTGTCTCGCGGTTGCACCAGCAAGGTCAGTCATCACGCAGCATTGCGCGTCTTTTGTCTGCGGTGCGCGGGCTTTATCACTACCTGAACCGAGAAGGCCTGTGCGATCACGACCCGGCTAACGGTCTCGCCCCGCCCAAGGGCGAACGTCGTTTGCCTAAAACCCTTGATACCGATAGAGCGCTTCAGTTGCTGGAGGGTGCGGTTGAAGAAGACTTTCTGGCGCAGCGCGATCAGGCCATTCTGGAGCTGTTTTATTCGTCGGGCTTGCGCCTGTCAGAGCTGACGGGGCTCAATCTGGAGCAGCTGGACTTGGCCGATGGCCTGATCCAGGTGCTGGGTAAAGGCAGCAAGACCCGCGTGTTGCCCGTGGGCAGAAAGGCCCGTGAGGCGTTACAGGCGTGGTTACCCCTGCGCGCCTTGGCCAACCCCCAGGATGATGCCGTTTTCATCAGCCAGCGCGGTCAGCGCCTGGGTCCGCGGGCGATTCAGTTACGGGTCAAGGCGGCGGGCGAGCGCGAGCTGGGCCAGAACCTGCATCCACATATGCTGCGCCATTCGTTTGCCAGCCACTTGCTGGAGTCTTCGCAGGATTTGCGCGCGGTGCAAGAGTTGCTGGGTCATGCAGACATCAAAACCACCCAAATCTATACCCATCTGGATTTCCAGCATCTGGCATCGGTTTACGACAGCGCCCACCCACGGGCCAAACGCAGCAAGGACAGTGAATGACGATTGAGCTGATTACCTTCGACCTCGACGACACCCTGTGGGACACCGCTCCGGTGATCGTGCGTGCCGAAGCCGTACTGCGTGACTGGCTGACGACTCATGCACCAAAAGCGGGCGCTCTTGAGGTGGCCGACTTTCAGGCACTTCGCCTGCGCGTATTAACGGAGCAACCCGAGCTTAAGCACCGAATCAGTGCATTGCGTCGCCGCGTGCTGTTTCACGCACTTCAAGACACCGGTTACGGCGACGCTCAGCGGCTGGCCGATGAAGCATTCGAAGTATTTATCGAGGCACGGCACGCACTTGAGGTCTTCGCGCAGGCGGAACCGACGCTGGCGGCGCTGGCCCGGGATTACGCGTTAGGCGTAGTGACCAATGGCAATGCCGATGTGCGCCGCATCGGGCTGGGGCATCATTTCAAATTTGTGCTGTGCGCCGAAGACATCGGCATAGCCAAGCCGGATGCACGGCTGTTTCACGAGGCATTGTTGCGAGGTGCCGTTACGGCAGGCGCGGCGGTGCATGTGGGCGATCATCCGGGCGATGATATTGCCGGTGCTCAGCAAGCAGGTTTGCGGGCGGTGTGGTTCAACCCTGGCGGCAAGCACTGGGACGGCGACAAGGCACCGGATGCCGAGATTGGTTGCTTGAGTGAGTTGCCGAGTGTGCTTAAGCAGTTTTAATAACCCCCTGCCCTGTGCCTGCGTCCCTGCCCTGAACCCACAAAAAAACCCGCAGCGACGGCGGGTTTTTTTCAAGCCGTGCAGCAGTCCTTAGATAGGACGGCTGCCGTACTTGTTGTCTGGCTTTTTGGGTGGGTCTGCCACCACGTTCGCCTCGACTTCCTGCACCTTGCCACCACGGGAAAGGAACTCTTCCATCGCACGAGCCAGAGCATCACGCTCTTTGTTTTTGGCTTCTACGCTGGGCAGGTCATCAACCGACACTGCGGCTTTGGATTTGCCTTTGGCCACCGGGGCCGGCGTATCTTCGCCATCGTCATCAGCCACGTCATCGGCAGCGGCTTCAAGACCCTCTTCGGTCTCGTCCTCGTCACCTACTTCGAGGTCATCATTTTCCAGATCGTCGTCGCTCATGTTCTACCTCATGACTTTCGTAAAGCAGATTATTTATATAGACCAGATGCGACAAATGTCGACCTCGGGTGGTGAAAAAGTAGCCCTGGTCAATCCCCCGGCTTACGCCTCCTCACCACAAAGGGTGATGAGGACTTTCAGGCACCGTCATGTTCACGCTGCCTGTCCAAAAAACACTGTGCTGACGCGCCATCTGTCGCTGACCTGCCGCAAGGGCACATACCGCGACAATCCGGCTCGCAAAGCATGGAAGCGCCAGGAAATTATCCTCGCTCCATAGCCTGCACAGGGAGCAGCTTTGCTGCCCTCGGCGCGCATTCTAGCGTGCTGAAGAAAAAAACAAAGCAGCGAATAGTCGACTTGTGCAGTAAGTGATCATCCTACAAATTTTAGCGGCTGGGATCCGTCTCAAAACTGTGGGAAAAATCATTCTCTTGCAGGGGATAACTCACATTAAAGGCAAAAAAATACCCGGCAAGCCGGGTATTTTTAAAAGTGCTACTTACAGGTTGTAGCCTCTTTCGTTGTGTAGCGCCAGATCCAGACCAACAGCCTCTTCCTCATCATTCACTCGAAGGCCCATAACGGCATCCAGTACCTTGAGAATGATGAAGGTCACCACCGCCGTGTAGACAAGGGTAAAGGCTACGCCTTTGAACTGAATCCAGACTTGGGCACCAATGTCAGTCACCGCGCCGAAGCCACCGACTGCCGGAGCGGCAAACACGCCCGTCAGAATGGCACCTACGATACCGCCGATGCCGTGAACACCGAACGCATCCAGCGAATCGTCATAACCCAGCTTGCGCTTGAGGGCAGTGGCGCAAAGGAAGCAGATCACACCTGCCGACAAGCCGATCACGATGGCACCCATAGGGCCAACGGTGCCTGCGGCAGGAGTAATGGCGACA
Source organism: Pseudomonas helleri (assembly GCF_009600315.1). Lineage (GTDB taxonomy): Bacteria > Pseudomonadota > Gammaproteobacteria > Pseudomonadales > Pseudomonadaceae > Aquipseudomonas > Aquipseudomonas helleri_A. The sequence continues at coordinate 43,881 of NZ_WIWC01000013.1, forward strand.
AGCCCGGCTACCACGCCTGAGGCGATGCCCAAGGCACTTGGCTTGCCGTGAGTGATCCACTCGGCAAACATCCAGCCCAGCGCGGCTGCGGCCGTTGCAATCTGAGTCACCAGCATGGCCATGCCCGCTGTGCCGTTAGCGGCGGCCGCAGAGCCTGCGTTAAAGCCGAACCAGCCGATCCACAGCATCGCGGCACCCACCAGGGTGTAACCGAGGTTGTGGGGCGCCATCGGGGTGGTTGGGTAGCCTTTGCGCTTGCCCAGTACGATACACGCCACCAGACCTGCGATACCGGCGTTGATGTGCACCACCGTGCCACCCGCGAAGTCGAGTACGCCCCAGTCCCACATCAGGCCGCCAGGACCGCTCCAGACCATGTGCGCGATCGGCGCATAGACCAGCGTGAACCACACGCCCATGAAGATCAGCATGGCCGAGAACTTCATGCGTTCGGCAAAGGCACCCACGATCAGTGCCGGGGTAATGATGGCAAAGGTCATCTGGAAGGTGATGAACACCGCTTCTGGAAACAGAGCCGTGGACGAGGTCAGGCTGGCGGGCGTCAAACCAGCCAGAAAGGCCTTGCCGAAGCCGCCGATAAACGAGTTGAAGTTGGTGACGCCTTCTTCCATGCCCGTCGTATCAAACGTAATGCTGTAGCCGTAAATGACCCACAGAATGCTGATCAGCCCGGTAATGGCAAAGCACTGCATCATTACGGACAGAAGATTTTTGGAGCGCACCATGCCGCCGTAAAACAGCGCAAGGCCGGGAATGGTCATAAACAGCACCAGGGCTGTTGCAGTCAGCATCCAGGCGGTATCGCCGGAGTTCAGGACTGGAGCGGCCACTTCGTCTGCGGCCATGGCCAGGCCAGGCATTACGACAGACAACAGGGCTCCGAGCCCTGCGAATTTACGCAGAGTCATAGTGTTTTCTCCTGGGGCGTTGGGGTTTGGCGGCTTAGATTGCGTCGGTATCGGTTTCGCCGGTACGGATGCGAATAGCCTGTTCCAGATTGACTACAAAAATCTTGCCGTCACCGATTTTGCCGGTGTTGGCAGCCTTGGTTATCGCCTCGATAACCCGATCAAGATCTTTGTCGTCAATGGCGACATCAATCTTCACCTTTGGCAGAAAATCGACCACGTATTCCGCGCCGCGATACAGCTCGGTGTGACCTTTCTGCCGGCCGAAGCCTTTAACCTCAGTAACGGTAATGCCCTGCACGCCGATTTCAGACAGCGACTCGCGTACGTCGTCTAACTTGAACGGCTTGATAATGGCGGTGACTAGCTTCATGAAACTTCTCCCGAATTGGTGGACTTGCCCCAGGAAAACAAACCCGGCTCAAGTCTAAGCGCAGTGTCTGGCTTTGTAACGCGTCGCTGCCAGTTACAAGCAACACAACGTGTATCAATCGCTGGTGACGAAAACACTCTCTGAACCACCTGCCGCACTGCCATCGTCACAGCAACTGCATCAGTACATGAGTCACAGGCAACTAAGCAGAAACCTTGCCATGTCTGAAAAAACCAATAATTACAGTCAATTAAGATCCATTGATGGCATTTAGACCCAAGCTGGAAGACATTTACGCACCAAAACAGTGCTCGGCTTGCGAGCAGCCTGCCCGAAAGCTGTGCGCCGGGCCGTCAGCCTTGAGCCCACAGCCTGCGTGCTACACTCGCCGCCATCAGTGTTCAGGACATTACCCATGCTCGCGCCCAAAGACTTTCTCGACGCCCTGAGTGGCCAAGCTTCACGTTTGTTCAGTGGCGAAACGCCGTTGCCCCGCAACGAAATCGAAAGCCAGTTCAAAGCCTTGCTTCAAAGTGGCTTCAGCAAACTGGATTTGGTCAGCCGTGAAGAATTCGACAGCCAGATGGTGGTGTTGGCCCGTACCCGCGCTCGCCTTGAAAGCCTGGAAGCCAAAGTGGCGGAGCTGGAAGCCAAACTGTTGCCACCCGGCGAATAACGCTCAACAGCGGTGCGTTTAGTCCGTTCGCTGGATTCCAGAGCGGGTGGCCGCACCGTCGTACAAACACATCCCGTATCCATTCACGCCCTGCCCTTGGCCCGCGATTCGCGCACCATGCGTTTTTTGCCTGCTCAAGGAATGAGTCATGTCGCTGGCCATCGTTTACAGCCGCGCTCAAGTCGGCGTGGAAGCGCCCGCCGTCACGGTTGAGGTTCATCTGGCGAACGGCTTGCCAGCGCTGACACTGGTCGGGTTGCCCGAAACTGCGGTCAAGGAAAGCAAGGACCGGGTACGAAGCGCCATCCTGAATTCGGGTTTTGATTTCCCCGCCCGGCGCATCACTCTCAATCTGGCGCCCGCCGATTTACCCAAAGATGGCGGGCGCTTTGATCTTGCGATAGCGCTGGGCATTTTAGCGGCCAGTGGGCAAATGCCCGCGGCAGCGCTGGAACAGGTGGAGTGCCTCGGTGAGCTCGCGTTGTCGGGCGCGATTCGTCCCGTGCAGGGCGTGCTTCCGGCCGCGCTGGTAGCTCGGGCAGCGGGTCGTATTCTGGTGGTGCCAATGGCCAATGCAGAAGAAGCCAGCCTGGCTTCAGGGCTGACGGTCATTGCAGCTGAACATTTACTGCAGGTCGTGGCGCACTTCTCGGCACGAGCCGTCATCGAACCGTATGTGGCGAGCGGTTTGCTACACGTGAACAAACCTTACCCAGACTTGAGCGACGTACAAGGCCAACTCTCCGCCAAGCGGGCGCTATTGATCGCCGCAGCGGGCAGCCACAACTTGCTGTTCACCGGCCCGCCCGGCACGGGCAAAACCTTGCTGGCGAGCCGCCTGCCCGGCTTGCTGCCGCCGTTGAGCGAGCAGGAAGCATTGGAAGTGGCCGCCATTCAATCCGTTGCCAGCCATGTGCCGTTGAGCTGTTGGCCGCAGCGCCCCTTTCGTCAGCCACACCATTCAGCCTCTGGCCCCGCCTTGGTGGGTGGAGGCTCTAAACCGCAACCGGGCGAAATCACCTTGGCCCACCACGGTGTTTTATTTCTGGATGAACTGCCCGAGTTTGACCGCAAGGTTCTGGAAGTTTTAAGAGAGCCGATGGAATCGGGTTTTATCGTGATTGCCCGCGCCCGCGACCGCATGCGCTTTCCGGCGCGGTTTCAACTGGTCGCCGCCATGAACCCCTGCCCCTGTGGCTATCTGGGTGAACCGACGGGACGCTGCCGCTGCACGCCGGAGCAAATCCAGCGTTACCGCAACAAACTGTCCGGGCCCTTGCTCGACCGGATCGACCTGCACCTGACCGTGGCTCGCGAAACCACCTCGCTCAACCCTCCGCTGACCTCAAACGACACCACGGCCAAGGCGGCCGAGCGAGTGGCGGCTGCTCGTGAGCGGCAACTGCAACGTCAGGGCTGCGCCAATGCCTTTCTTGACCTGCCGGGAGTGCGAGCCCAATGCACGTTAAGTGCAGTGGATAACACTTGGCTGGAGACCGCATGTGAGCGCATGAGCTTATCGCTGCGAGCAGCCCACCGCTTATTGAAGGTGGCGCGAACATTGGCGGATCTGGAGCAAGCAAACGCTATAGAGAGGACGCATCTGGCGGAGGCGTTGCAGTATCGGCCGGACAGTCGGTGAAGCTTAATGACGTTCCACCTCCGGTAATTCCATTGCATCCACTTCCTGCAGCAAAAAGTCGCTCAAGCGGCGCAAACGTTCGCCGCCGGGCCGAGTTTTGGGCCACACCAGGTAATAGTTTTCGCCGCTGGCCACTGCCGCGCGAAAGGGCAAGCTCAGTCGGCCCTGAGCTACGTCTTCGGCGACCATCAACAAATCGCCCATTGAGACCCCATAACCCCGCGCCGCGGCAATCATGCCCAACTCCAGGGTATCGAATACCTGGCCGCCTTTAAGGGATACCTGTGCAGTCAGCCCCATGCAGTCAAGCCAGCGCCGCCAGTCTCGACGGTCAGGCGTGGGATGCAACAGTTCGGTCGCCGCCAGCCGTTCGGCATTCCAGGGCAATTCATCTTGCACGATAGGCGCACCCACCGGGATCAGCATCTCGGGAAACAACAAGGTCGCTTCCCAGTCAGGCGGGAAGTGGCCGTTGCTCAACAGCACGGCACAGTCGAACGGTTCTTGATTGAAATCCACATGGTCGATGTCCATCCACGCGCTAGTGAGCTGCACTTCATTGCCTGCCTGCAGATGGCGAAAGCGGCTCAGACGTGCCAATAGCCAGCGCATGGTCAGCGTTGAGGGCGCCTTCATGCGAAGGATGTCATCTTCGGCGCGCAAGGTGGTGCACGCACGTTCCAGCGCGCTGAACCCTTCGCGAACACCGGGGAGCAACAGGCGTGCGGCTTCAGTCAGTTGCAATGTGCGCCCGTTACGCTGAAACAAACGGCAGGCGAAGTGAGCTTCAAGGGTTTTGATGTGTCGACTCACCGCGCTTTGGGTGATCGACAACTCTTCGCCCGCACGGGTAAACGAGCTATGACGGGCTGCGGCTTCAAACGCGCGCAGGGCATAAAGCGGCGGTAGATTACGGATCATCAGGGCTGTTCCGGTAGCGCAAGGGCTGGATGCGTTGGGCACCCACACGATGCATGAGTTTAAATCATGCCACTAATCTTTTTTATCCCTTTGCTTAAATCAGTCAGGGCACCGAAAATCCAGCCCTTAAACGCACTTGAAGAATATTGACCGATGATCAAAAAGCATCCTGCACGTATCGAACTCCGGGCCATTCTACGGCTGGCAGGGCCGCTGATTGCCTCGCAGTTGGCTCACATGCTGATGGTGCTCACCGACACGTTGATGATGGCGCGCCTTAGCCCCGAAGCATTGGCCGGGGGCAGCCTTGGGGCAGCCAGTTACTCCTTCGTGTCCATTTTCTGCATCGGTGTCATTGCCGCTGTCGGTACGCTGGTGTCTATTCGCCAAGGGGCCGGGGACATAGAAGGCGCTACCCGCCTGACTCAGGCCGGATTGTGGCTTGCGTGGGCGTTGGCCCTGGTGGGTGCAGTGGCACTGTGGAATATCAAACCTCTGTTGCTGCTATTTGGCCAAACGCCCACCAACGTCGAAGCCGCAGGTCAGTTTCTGTTACTGCTGCCGCTGGCCCTGCCCGGCTATATGACGTTTATGGCGTTGCGAGGGTTCACCAGTGCCATGGGCCGTGCAACGCCGGTGATGGTGATTAGCCTGATCGGCACCGTGGCCAACTTTTTGCTCAATTACGCACTGATCACAGGCATGTTCGGGCTTCCGAAGCTGGGTCTCATGGGTATCGGGCTGGTCACAGCGATTGTGGCCACCGCTATGGCATTAGGTCTTGCGTGGCATATTCATTGGCACCCGGCCTACGACGCGTATCCGATCAGCAAAGGTTTATCCCGGATCAACCTTACGTACCTGCGTGAACTGTGGCGGCTTGGTCTGCCCATCGGCGGCACCTATGCGGTAGAAGTCGGCCTGTTTGCGTTTGCCGCCCTGTGCATGGGCACAATGGGCAGTACGCAACTGGCCGCTCATCAAATTGCCCTACAGATTGTGTCTGCCGCCTTTATGGTGCCAGCCGGCCTGTCCTACGCGATCACCATGCGTATCGGCCAGCATTACGGCGGCGGCGATTTACTGCGGGCACGATTGGCGGGGCGCGTTGGCATCGGTTGTGGTGCGTTCATCATGCTGGGTTTTTCAGTGGTGTTCTGGTTCTGGCCGACCCAACTGATCGGGCTGTTTGTGGACTACAACGACCCGGCGTTCCGTCCAGTCTTCGAGCTGGCCGTGAGTTTGTTGGCGGTGGCTGCCTGGTTCGAACTGTTCGATGGTGCGCAAACCATCGCCATGGGCGCCATTCGTGGGCTTAAAGATGCCAGAACCACGTTTTTGGTCGGGCTGTTTTGCTACTGGGTCATAGGCGCCCCGATGGCGTGGCTATTGGCGTTCACACTGGGCTGGGGCCCCACGGGTGTTTGGTGGGGGCTCGCATTGGGACTGGCTTGCGCGTCAATAAGCCTGACGTTGGCCTTTGAATGGAAAATGCGGCGTATGTTGAAACGTCAGCGTTAGACGCTAAAGCATGCGTTACGTTTGAATGGAACTATCAGCAATATGTTTTAAACATTTCAGATAGTTCCTACATCAAATAATTTCGGTATTGGATAGCGTGTCGGCTAATGCAGTCGACCATGAGTTGGCTCGCGTTCAACTGCCGAGATAACTCTTAGATGCTTTCCATTTACCACCTTAAACCTGCGTTTCAAAATCTTCTGCGGCCGCTGGTTAAATATATTGACCACCGCGGTATCACTGCCAACCAAGTCACCGTGCTGGCTGCAGTTATTTCCCTGATGATCGGCCTGCTCATCATAGTGTTTGTCCAGCACGTTTGGCTGTTTGCGCTCATGCCGGTGTGGATGATTCTGCGCATGGCCTTCAATGCCATCGACGGCATGCTAGCCCGGGAATTCGGCCAGCAGTCACGGCTCGGCGCCTATCTCAATGAACTCTGCGACGTCATCGCTGACTGCGCGCTAATTCTGCCTTTTGCACTGATTCCCGACGTAAGCCTGACCGCCGTGTTGCTGGTGACGTTATTAGCCGTGTTCAGCGAATACGCCGGCGTCCTTGGGCCGATGGTTGGCGCCTCGCGCCGTTATGACGGGCCCATGGGCAAGAGCGATCGGGCATTTGTGATCAGCGTATTGGCTATCGGGGTGGCCACGGGCTGGCTTGATGCCAGCGGAGTCGACGCAGTGATGTGGCTGCTTAGCGCGTTGCTGGTTTATACCGCGGTCAATCGTGTGCGTCAGGGCCTCCTTGAAGCCATAAAACCTTCAGCGTCTGCATAAGGACATTACGATGCGAGAGCAGCAAACACAGACTTTCAGCACCCATGACGGCGTTGAACTTTTCTACCGTCACTGGCCTGCCGCGAAATCGACAGACCTGAAGCCGCGCAAGGCGGTTCTTTTATTTCATCGCGGTCACGAGCATTCTGGGCGTATCGCCCATGTGGTCGATGAACTCGACTTACCGGAGTTTGATTTCTTCGCCTGGGACGCCCGTGGACATGGCCAGTCTCCCGGCCCACGAGGTGACAGCCCCAGTTTTGCCACCAGCGCACGGGACGTGCAAACCTTCTGTGACCATATCGTCAGCACCTACGCAATTAAGGAAGAAAACCTCGCGGTGATCGCGCAAAGCGTCGGCGCGGTGGTTGCGGCCACGTGGGTGCATGACTACGCGCCTAAGATCAGCGCTTTGGTACTCGCCTCTCCCGCCTTCAAGGTCAAACTTTACGTGCCCTTCGCCCGTCCGGGCTTGGCGCTGATGCGCGCAGTGCGGGGTAACTTTTTCGTGAACAGTTATGTGAAGTCCAAGTTTCTCACTCACGACCCTGAACGCATCGCTTCTTACGACAGCGATCCGCTGATCACCAAAGCGATTTCGGTGAACGTGCTATTGGGCTTGTACGAAGCGGCCGACCGGGTGGTTGCCGATGCTCAGGCCATTCAGGTCCCGACTCAGGTGTTGATCTCGGGTTCGGACTTTGTGGTTCAGCGCAAACCCCAACAGCAATTCCATGATCGCTTGGGCAGCCTGAAAAAAGAGCTGCACATCCTTCCCGGTTTCTTTCATGACACCCTCGGTGAGCGTGATCGTGATACGGCGTTGAGCCGTGCCCGGCGTTTTATCCTGCAGAACTTCGAGCACCCCGTGCCGCGTACGTGCTTGTTGGATGCCGACAAACTGGGGGCCACTTGTGCCGAGTCCGAATCACTGGCCGCGCCCCTACCGCGCAATTCATTGCGCGATCTGTACTGGCGCATGACCCGTGCCAGCATGAGGTTGGGCAGCGCCCTGTCGGCGGGTGTAAAGCTGGGCGTTGAAACGGGCTTCGATTCCGGCAGCACTCTGGATTACGTCTACCGCAACAAGCCCACCGGCAAGGGCGCACTGGGACGGATGATCGACGCCCATTACCTGAATTCCATCGGCTGGCGCGGGATCCGTCAGCGCAAGCTGAACGCCGAGGAATTGCTGCGTGCGACCATGGCCCGGCTGCGCGAAGAAGGGCGTGAAGTCCGCATCCTCGACATTGCTGCGGGTCACGGCCGTTACATTCTTGAAGCGTTGCAGGGCGTCACGCCGTTACCGGAATCGATCTTGCTACGCGATTACAGCGATATAAATGTACGCAACGGCGGCGCACTCATTCGTGAGAAAGGTCTGGAAAGCATCGCGCAATTCGTGAAAGGAGATGCTTTTGATCGTGCAGATCTAGCAGCATTGCAACCTAAACCGACGTTAGCTGTGGTGTCCGGCTTGTATGAGTTGTTCGCCGACAACGCGATGGTAGGGGACTCTCTGGCCGGACTTGCCGAGGCCGTGGAGCCTGGTGGCTATCTGATTTACACCGGCCAGCCATGGCATCCACAACTGGAATTGATTGCCCGTGCCCTCACCAGCCACCGTCAAGGTCAGGCGTGGGTCATGCGCCGGCGCTCACAGGCAGAAATGGATCAACTGGTACAAGCCGCCGGTTTCCGCAAGGTGACTCAGCGCGTCGACGAATGGGGCATTTTCAGCGTGTCCCTGGCGCAAAAGATCTGACCATGCGCGAACCCGGTCTGTTTAGGCTTGCGACTTTTTGGCTGCTGCTGTTGGCGCTGATATTTTTCAGCACCTACGGTTTTGCGACGTGGTTCACTAGCCAGCGTAACGACGTGGGCACGTTGGTATTCGCCTGGGAAACCCATGTGCCGTTTCTGGCTTGGACCATCGTGCCGTACTGGTCGATTGATCTGCTATATGGCCTCTCCTTGTTTCTGCCCGATAACCGCGCTGAGCTCAAACGCCATGTGCTGCGTCTTCTTTCGGCCCAGTTAATCGCGGTCACTTGTTTCCTGATCTGGCCATTGCGCTTCACGTTTGAGCGGCCAGAACTGGACGGTGTGTTCGGTTGGTTGTTCGCTGTGCTGGCGGGGTTTGACAAGCCGTTCAACCAGGCACCGTCGCTGCATATCGCTTTGCTGGTGATTGTGTGGGTCATGTTCCAGCGCCATACCCAAGGCCTGTTGCGCTGGTGGATGCATGGCTGGTTCGGGCTGATTGGTATTTCGGTGTTGACCACGTATCAACATCATTTTATCGATGTGCCCACCGGGGCTTTGCTTGGCTGGCTGTGCGTGTGGATGTGGCCATTGCAACAGTCCAGCCCGTTGTCGAGTGCCCGACTCGCGCAAGATTCAACGCGCTGGCAACTAGCGCTTCGCTATGGGGCGGGCGTATTGGGGCTGCTGATACTGGCATTTAAATTGGGCGGGTGGTGGTTGTGGATGCTCTGGCCAGCCGCATCCTTTCTGTTGGTAGCGCTCAATTATGGATTACTGGGCGCTGCAGGTTTTCAGAAAGGCATCGATGGTCAGCTCACTCAAGCCTCGCGCTGGCTGTATGCGCCGTATTTGGGCGCTGCTTGGGTCAACTCTCGGCTGTGGACGCATGACCATCCACGGCCTGACCTGATTGTGGATAACGTGTGGTTAGGACGTATTCCTGCAGCAAACGAACTACAACCCTTCAACGTCGTGGTGGACCTGTGTGCAGAGCTCCCGGTGAAACCACAGGACCGTGTTTATTACAGCTTGCCGGTGCTGGACTTGACCGTACCTACCCTGTCGCAATGTCTGGAAGCCGGTCAAGCCATTGAGCGCTTACGCCATCACGGACCGTTGCTGGTGTGCTGCGCACTGGGTTATTCGCGAAGCGCTACGGCGGTTGCCGCTTGGCTGTTGATCAGCCGGCGCGCGGAGACGCTTGATCAGGCAGTGGCCATTATAGGTACAGCACGGCCCTGCGTGGTTCTGCATGCTGCCCATCGCAGCGTTTTGAAGGCCTTGGTGCATGCCCGCTGATATGCGGCTCCAGGTGGCCGCCTGCTTGTTGCGTCGGGGCCGCGCGCTGGATCACCTATCTACGGGCCTGACCTTGTTGGGTGTGATATTGGGTTTAGCGCCCCTATTGATGCTCCCTGTTGCACCGATCGTTCTGCTATTGAGCCTTGGAATAATTATCGTCGGCCTTTTGCAAAAATATTGGGCGCTAAGGGTGGCTTTGGACGCCGATCTGTTCGCCTTGATGGCGGATACCTTGCACCACACCCCTCAACTCGACCTCGCCTTGCAAAGCCTTGGCCTGCAAACGGCGAATAAAGCCGGCCGGCCTTGGACTGAACGCTGTCATGGCGCGCTTGCACTGCTGCACAAGCAAGCGTGGTTATTCGGCGCGCAAGTGATGCTGACGCTGGCAGCCATTTTCACCAGCTTCTGGTTACGTTTCTGCGGATAAGGAATTCTCATGCTTGAACCCATGGTTGCCACCTTGATTACCTCGCTGGCGCGCACTGTCACTGGAGCCCGTAGTTTATGGATGGGCTGCGCGCCGGTGCCGGTGCAACGTATCTACTTTGCCAATCACAGTAGCCACGGTGACTTCGTGTTGCTATGGGCCTCTTTGCCACGCAACTTGCGCCTGCTCACGCGCCCGGTCGCTGGCAGCGATTATTGGAACAAGAGCGTTTTGCGCCGTTACATCATCACTCGGGTCTTCAACGGTGTTCTGATCGACCGTAACCGCAAAGAGCCTGTGGATAACCCTTTGCAGCCAATGCTCAACGCTTTGGAAAGTGGCGACTCACTGATCATTTTCCCGGAAGGTACGCGCAACCCGGAAGAGGGCTTACTGGCGTTTAAAAGCGGGATGTATCACTTGGCTAAAAGTTACCCACAGGTGGAATTGATTCCGGTGTGGATTGCCAATCTGAACCGTGTCATGCCAAAGGGGCGCCCGCTACCGCTGCCATTGTTGTGCACCCTGCGCTTCGGTGCACCGCTGTACGTGGAGTGCGATGAAGACAAGGCTCAGTTTCTTGTACGCGCCCGCAACGCTTTACTCGCCCTTGCTTCGGAGCAATCCTGACATGAATGGCCACACCCTGATGTTGTTCGCCGGGATCGGATTAATTCTGGTCCTGGCCTCGCTTATCGGCCTGATCCTTAAACGACGCACCCGTGGTGCGCCTAATGCGCTGATTGACAACCTCAACGCTCGCATCAACGCATGGTGGGTGATGGTGGTGGTGATTGGCGTCGCTTTCTGGCTGGGCTCTGGCGCCGTGATCCTGTTGTTTTACGCGGTGTCATTCTACGCCCTGCGCGAGTTTCTCACCCTCACCCCCACCCGTCGCAGCGACTATCCGGCGTTGGTGGCTGCGTTTTACCTGGCTTTACCAGTGCAATACGCGCTGATCTACCTGGACTGGTACGGGCTTTTCTCGATCTTTATTCCTGTGTATGTGTTCTTGCTGTTACCCATTCTTGCCTCTCTGGGTGGTGACAGTACGCACTTTTTGGAACGCGCGTCGAAAGTGCAGTGGGGGCTGATGATCGCGGTGTTTTGCGTGTCGTTCGTGCCAGCACTACTGACTTTGGACATTCCAGGTCATGAGGGCCGCGGCCTCCTGCTGATCGCCTACCTGGTGATCGTGGTGCAGCTCTCTGACGTTTTGCAGTACGTGTGCGGCAAGTTGTTTGGTAAACACAAAATAGCCCCCAACCTGTCGCCGTCAAAAACAGTGGAAGGCTTTGTAGGGGGAGTACTGCTGTCGTCAGTGATTGGTGCAGCGCTGTGGTGGGCGACGCCATTTAACCCGTGGCAGTCGTTCTTGATCGCGTTATTGATCAACTTACTGGGGTTTGCTGGCGGAATTGTGATGTCGGCGATCAAGCGCGACCGGGGCGTGAAAGACTGGGGGCACATGATTGAAGGGCACGGTGGAATGCTGGACCGACTCGACTCAGTGTGTTTCGCAGCACCGATTTTCTTTCATCTGGTGCGCTACGGATGGACGTGACGGGCCTATTGCGCAGCCCCTAACGTCAAAAACTCCACCAGTTCTGCCAGCGGCAACGGTTTGCTGATGAAGTAGCCCTGCACCTGGTCGCAGCCAAAGTCGCGTAACAACGATAATTGCTCGGGGGTTTCAACGCCTTCAGCGACGACTTCCAGCTCCAGGTTGTGAGCCAGGTTAATCATGGCCAGCACCAGCTTGCGGTTTTCTTCACGGTTTTCCATGCCGCCTACGAAGCTTTTGTCGATTTTGAGCAAGGCAATGGGCAAGCTGTTGAGGTGAACGAACGATGAAAAGCCCGTGCCGAAGTCATCCAGCGAGAAGCGCACGCCCAGTCGTCCCAGCGCATCCATCGTTTGTTTAACCAAATCACTGCGCCGCATCACCGCGGTTTCGGTTAATTCGAACTCAAGCCAGTTGGCTTCAACGCCTCGTTCGGTAATCAGGCGGCTCAGGGTCGATAGCAGCTGACTGTCCTGAAACTGGCGGAACGACAGGTTGACGGCCATATGCAGTGGCGCCAGCCCGCGCTCGCGCAACGCCTGCATATCACGCAGGGCACGCGAGATAACCCAGTAACCCAGCGGCACAATCAATCCACTTTGCTCGGCCAGTGGCACGAACTCATTGGGCGCGAGCAATCCGCGTTCGCCATGGCGCCAGCGCACCAACGCCTCTAATCCCACAATCGTCCCCGTGACCAAATCCAGACGCGGTTGGTAATGCAGCTCCAGTTCGTCACGGCGCAAGGCACGGCGCAGTTCACTTTCAAGGTCAGCCAGGCTGCGGGCATTACGATTGATGCGTTCGTCGAACACATGATAGGTACAGCCCTGGGTGCTTTTGGCCTGTTGCATGGCGATGTGTGCATGCCACATCAATGGATCGGCCCCGGCGTTGACGCGGGCATGGGCTATCCCGAGGCTGCACCCGAGCAGCAGGCTTTCGCCGTCGATCCAGTACGGCTCGGACAGCACTTCGATGATGCGTTCGGCCATCCATTCAGCACGCTCGGGCGCTCGGCGGGTGTCGATCAACAGTGCGAACTCATCACTGCCCAGCCGTGCCAACTGGTCGCCGGCTTCAAGCCTGCTTTTAAGGCGCGCCACGACTTGCAGAATCAGACGGTCACCGGCCTGATGGCCAAGCGCATCGTTGGCGTGACGGAAATTGTCCAGATCCAGATGCCCGAGCGCCATTCCACGCCCGTCGTTTTCAGCCAAGCGTACGGCCAGCAAGGTCTGAAAGCCCTGGCGGTTGGCGATACCGGTCAGCGGGTCCTCTTCCGCGAGGCGTTGCAGGGTGTATTCAAGGATGCCGCGCTCGCGTACATGGCGCAGGCAACGTCGCAGTACATCAGTGGTCAGGCTGGGCCGGACCAGCCAGTCGCTGACGTCCTGGGGCGAGGTTTCGGGTTCAGCGTCCAGCAACAATACGGTGGGCAAGCGGCAGCGGCCCGGGGCTGGCTGTAAGGTGGGCGTGGTCAGCAACAATGCGTTTCGGTCATTCTCAAACAGGTAGCTGACGGACTCCCAGCTTGGCGCGCACAGCAAAATGACTGAACCTCCCATCGGCAGCAGGCACTTGCGTACCAACGCTTCCCAAGAAGGATCTTCAGCCAGCAAAAGCAAACGCAAGGGTTCGACATGCTCTGACAAGCTAGCTCCCTGGACTCTACACAAATGAGTGATAGGCATTTTGGTGCTCCAGCGAGTCATGGCAATGAGACCCTTTGTCCGGAACACGCGACCTGAACCTACCGTAAGGTAGACGTAAAACAAGGGGGTAGCCTGCGACAAACGCACAAAAGCGGCAAATTTAGATCAAGAGACGTGTCACACCGTCGCACAGAGGCAGCATTATCTGCACAGCCTGTTAAAATGCTCGCCCTTTTTACACACGACCCCCTAACTCGTCATGTCCCGACTCAATCCCCGGCAGCAAGAAGCCGTGAGCTACGTCGGCGGCCCTCTTTTGGTGCTCGCCGGCGCAGGCTCCGGCAAAACCAGCGTGATTACCCGAAAAATCGCGCACCTGATTCAGAACTGTGGCATCCGTGCCCAATACATCGTCGCCATGACCTTTACCAACAAAGCCGCCCGCGAGATGAAGGAGCGGGTCGGTACGCTGCTGAAAAAGGGTGAAGGTCGAGGCTTGACGGTGTGTACGTTCCACAATCTGGGGCTGAACATCATCCGCAAGGAACATGCACGATTAGGTTACAAGCCGGGCTTTTCGATCTTTGACGAAGCGGACGTCAAAGCGCTGATGGCCGACATCATGCAAAAGGAATACTCAGGCGACGACGGGGTCGATGAAATCAAGAACATGATCGGCTCGTGGAAAAACGACCTGATCCTGCCGCCCGAGGCGTTGGAAAACGCGCGCAACCCCAAGGAACAGACGGCCGCTATCGTTTACACCCATTATCAGCGCACGCTCAAAGCCTACAACGCGGTGGACTTTGACGACCTGATCCTGCTGCCCGTGAAACTCTTCGAAGCGCACGCCGATATTCTGGAAAAATGGCAGAACAAGGTGCGCTACCTGTTGGTGGACGAATATCAGGACACCAACGCCAGCCAGTATTTGCTGGTGAAATACCTGATCGGCACGCGCAACCAGTTCACCGTAGTGGGCGATGATGACCAATCGATCTACGCCTGGCGCGGTGCCCGCCCGGAAAACCTGATGCTGCTCAAGGACGATTACCCGTCCCTGAAAGTGGTCATGCTGGAGCAAAACTATCGCTCCACCAGCCGCATCTTGCGGTGCGCCAACGTGTTGATTGCCAACAACCCCCATGCCTTCGAGAAACAACTGTGGAGCGAGATGGGCCACGGTGATGAAGTGCGGGTAATACGTTGCCGCAACGAAGACGCCGAAGCTGAGCGCGTGGCTGTTGAAATTCTCACGCTGCACCTGCGCACTGACCGGCCTTACAGTGACTTTGCGATCCTCTATCGCGGGAACTATCAGGCCAAGCTGATCGAATTGAAGCTACAACACCATCAGATTCCTTACCGCTTGTCGGGTGGTAACAGCTTTTTCGGACGTCAGGAGGTTAAAGACCTGATGGCCTACTTCCGCCTGATCGTAAACCCGGATGATGACAACGCTTTCTTGCGGGTTATCAACGTCCCACGCCGCGAAATCGGTTCGACGACACTGGAAAAGCTCGGAAACTACGCCACCGAACGCAAGATTTCGATGTATGCGGCCACCGATGAAATCGGTCTGGGCGAGCATCTGGACGCTCGCTTCACGGATCGTCTGGTGCGCTTTAAACGCTTTATGGACCGCGTGCGTGAGCATTGCTCGGGGGAAGACCCGATTGCAGCGTTGCGCAGCATGATCATGGACATCGATTACGAAAACTGGCTGCGTATCAATAGCTCCAGCGACAAGGCGGCTGATTACCGCATGTCCAACGTCTGGTTTCTGGTCGAGGCGTTGAAAAACACCCTCGAAAAGGACGAAGACGGCGCCATGACCATCGAAGAAGCCATCGGCAAACTCGTGCTGCGCGACATGCTCGAACGTCAGCAAGAAGAGGAAGACGGCGCCGAGGGCGTGCAAATGATGACGCTGCATGCCTCCAAAGGCCTGGAATTCCCCTACGTGTTCATCATGGGCATGGAAGAAGAGATCCTGCCGCACCGCTCCAGCATTGAAGCAGACACCATCGAGGAAGAGCGTCGCCTTGCCTACGTGGGAATTACCCGCGCACGTGAGACGCTGGCATTTACCTTTGCCGCCAAGCGCAAGCAATACGGTGAGATCATAGACTGCGCGCCGAGCCGCTTCCTTGATGAGTTGCCCCCGGACGATCTGGCCTGGGAAGGCAACGATGACACCCCTACCGAAGTTAAAGCGGTTCGCGGAAATACGGCATTGGCCGATATACGCGCCATGCTAAAACGCTAAAATCGACTATTTTTCACTCTACCTTCAGCGCATATGCGCTATTTGAGGACGTTACGTTGGAAGCACTGCACAAGAAAATTCGCGAAGAAGGCATCGTGCTTTCCGATCAGGTTTTGAAGGTCGACGCCTTTTTGAACCATCAGATCGACCCGTACCTGATGAAGCAGATCGGCGATGAGTTCGCGCGCTTGTTCAAGGATGCGGGCATTACCAAGATCGTCACCATCGAAGCCTCGGGCATTGCCCCGGCCGTGATGACTGGCTTGAACTTGGGCGTGCCGGTGATTTTTGCACGCAAGCACCAGTCCCTGACCCTCACTGAAAACCTGCTGACGGCTTCGGTGTACTCCTTCACCAAGCAAACTGAAAGCACGGTGGCCATCTCCCCGCGTCACTTGCAGGCCACTGACCGCGTGCTGGTGATCGATGATTTCCTGGCCAACGGCAAAGCCTCGCAGGCGCTGATTTCGATCATCAAACAAGCGGGTGCCGAAGTGGCCGGCTTGGGTATCGTGATCGAGAAGTCGTTTCAGGGCGGCCGCGCTGAACTGGACGCACAGGGCTACCGCGTTGAATCGCTGGCTCGGGTTAAATCTCTGGCGGGTGGCAAAGTCACGTTTATTGACTAACCCCCATCTGTAGTCGCTGTCGCAGGCTTCGATGGGCATCACAGCGGCCCTCGCTTCGAAAGCGAAGGCCCTGCGGTCCTTATCGCAGCCTGCGGCAGCGACTACAGGGTTAAGGGTTTACGTTGCGTGTGGCCTCCAGCCCGGCCAGCAACAAACGCTGATACAACTCTTCGCGCAGGCCGTCAGGATTTTCCAGCCCCATGCGTTCGAGATGTTCAGGGAAAGCCTGCGGTGCGGGGGCCTCCAGCGTCGCTTTGCCCAACTCGTAGATCTGCGTGAGCTTGAATTTACTTTTAAGCCAGTTCAATGCCCGCAGAAGGTCTTGTTCCTGCGCGCTGAAATCGCTCCCCAGCGGATACTCCGGGAATAAATGCGCATGCCGTTCGGCAATCTCCTGAAGTCGCTCCGGGCTATTGTCCGTAAACCGTGGATCAAGGCAAAAGTCCTCCGGCAATTTGCGGAAGAACTGAGCCTGCGCAATCAGTTCGGTCTGGAAGCGTGAATCGGTGATGTTGAGCAATGCTTCGATCACTTGCCGATCCGTCTTGCCACGCAAGTCCGCGATGCCGTATTCGGTGATCACTATGTCGCGCAAATGACGCGGGATAGTGCAATGACCGTATTCCCAGACAATATTGGAATTGACCTCCCCACCTGATTCACGCCAGCTGCGCAGAATGATAATTGAGCGTGCGTCATGTAACGCGTGGCCCTGAGCAACAAAGTTATATTGGCCTCCCACCCCGCTCAGCACTCGGCCGTCTTCCAACTGATCAGACACTGCGGCCCCGAGTAGCGTCATGGTGAACGCGCTGTTTACAAAGCGGGCATCTCGCCGCTGTAAGCGCTTTAACTCTTCCTGGCCGTACAACTCGTTGATGTAACTGATTGCGGTCATGTTGAATTCAGTACGTCGACTGAGAGGCAAGGCCCTTAAGCGTTGGTAGAAACTGTCAGGCCCCAAAATGAACCCGCCGTGAACACAGACGCCATCGGTGTGCAGAGATTCGTCCAGAGTGCCGGCATTGGCCTGGCTCTGGCGCTCGACGTCGGGATAGACCTTGCGCCGAACAATGCCCGCATCGACCAATACCATCAGCCCGCTTACAAACATTTCACTGCATCCGTACAAGCCTTGGGCAAAGGAGCTGGTACCACCTTCGCGCTCAATCAGGCCCTGCCACGGGGTGATATCAATAGCGTCCAGCAGGGCTCGATAGCCTTCGCCGTCGGAGTGCCGCGCGAGTAGAGCCCCGGTCAACGCATCACCCATCGAGCCGATACCGATTTGCAATGTTCCGCCATCGCGAATCAAGGTGCTGGTATGGACACCAATAAAGTGGTCTTGAAGCGTCAGCGGCATATTCGGGGTCGAGAACAAACGTGTGCGCTCAACGTCGTCCATCAGGTAATCGAAGTCAGCGGGTTTAACCTCTGAATCACCGGGCATATACGGCAAGTCGCCATGAAGCTGGCCCACCATCAGGATGGTTTCGCCTGCGGCTCGACGTTTGGCGATCATGGGCAGTAAATCAAGGGTGATGTCGGGGTTACAACTGAGGCTTAAGCGGCTGGAATCCTGCGGGTCGCAAGCGATCAACTGCGCAATCAGGTTCAAACCGCAGGCATTGATGTCGCGGGCCGCGTGGCTGTAATTGCTGCTGACGTAGTCCTGCTGCGCGGGCGGGCTATCCAGCAGGCTGCCCGCCTGCATATAGAATTGCTGAATGTGTATATTGCCCGGCATGCGGTTGTGACGCAGGTCAGCCAAGTAATCCAGCTCGATATAGTCGCCGAAAACTCTTTCTACAAAAGGCTCAAGAAATCGCTGCTGCAACCCGTCTCCCAGCGGCGGGCGACCCAGACTCAAGGCGGTATAAATCGTTAGCTGACGGTCAGGCAAGCCTTTGATCCGCTGATACAGCGCATTGATCAACCGATTGGGCTTACCCAGCCCCAGCGGAGTACCGAGGTGAATATGGGCTGGCAAACGTGCGAGCAGCTCATCAACTGTGCGCTCGATCGAACAGGACTGCACCATCTGACCCTCCTTTACCATCCGTGTATAGAGATGTGACAGAGAGTGACTGTAGTTGGTTGCAAAGGCCAGTGGCGTACGCGCAGGTTTGCGCGAACGGAGACAATGGTTTTTTGGGAGGGAAATGTGTGCCCGCGCGTTTAATCGCGCGGGCACGTCATGCTTTGATGCGGGGTGTTACAGCTTGATCCAGGTGGATTTCAGCTCGGTGTATTTGTCGAACGCATGCAACGACTTGTCGCGGCCATTACCGGATTGCTTGAATCCGCCAAACGGCGCAGTCATGTCACCGCCATCGTACTGGTTAACCCACACGCTACCGGCCCGCAAGGCTTTGGCAGTCAGGTGTGCCTTGGAGATGTCAGACGTCCACACCGCTGCAGCCAGACCATAAGGGGTGTCGTTGGCAATCTGGATCGCTTCAGCTGCGGTATCGAAAGAGATGACCGACAGCACAGGGCCAAAGATTTCTTCCTGAGCGATTTTCATGGCATTGCTGACGCCGTCGAAGATGGTCGGCTCAACGTAAGTACCGCCCGTTTCTTGCAGAATTTGCTTACCGCCCGCGACCAGTTTGGCGCCTTCGCTATGGCCCGACTCGATGTACGACAGCACAGTGTTCATTTGCTGTGTATCGACCAGCGCGCCCACCGTGGTTTCAGGGTCCAGTGGGTTGCCTGGCTTCCAGCTTTTAAGGGCTTCAATCACCAACGGCAGGAAGGTGTCTTTGATCGAACGCTCGACCAGCAGGCGGGAACCTGCGGTGCAGACTTCACCCTGATTGAAGGCGATCGCGCTGGCGGCAGATTCGGCGGCTGCTTTAAGGTCTGGCGCGTCGGCGAAGACGATGTTCGGGCTTTTTCCACCCGCCTCCAGCCAGATGCGTTTCATGTTCGATTCGCCGGAGTAAATCATCAACTGCTTGGCAATTTTGGTCGAGCCGGTGAACACCAGCGTGTCGACATCCATGTGCAAGGCCAGCGCTTTGCCGACGGTGTGACCGTAACCGGGCAGAACGTTAAGAACGCCTGCGGGAATACCTGCCTCAACAGCCAGTGCAGCAATTCGGATGGCCGTCAGTGGCGATTTTTCCGAAGGTTTGAGGATCACCGAGTTACCGGTGGACAACGCAGGCCCCAGTTTCCAGCACGCCATCATCAGCGGGAAGTTCCACGGCACAATGGCGCCGACCACGCCAACGGCTTCACGGGTCACCAGACCCAATTGGTCATGGGGGGTGGCGGCCACTTCATCGTAAATTTTGTCGATGGCTTCACCGCTCCAGCTCAGTGCACCGGCGGCGCCGGGTACGTCGATATGCAGCGAATCGCTAATTGGCTTGCCCATGTCCAGGGTTTCAAGAAGCGCCAGCTCCTCGGCGTTTTGCTTGAGCAGATCGGCAAAACGAATCATCACCGCTTTACGCTTGGCAGGTGCCAACCGTGACCAGACACCTGATTCGAAAGTTTTGCGGGCATTTTCAACAGCGCGCTGAGCGTCTGCGGCATCGCAACTGGCGACTTTGCCCAGCAAGCGGCCGTCGACCGGGCTGAGGCACTCGAATGTTTCATTGGAGACTGCGTTGGTGTATTCACCGTTGATAAACGCACGACCTTCGATTTTTAGCTGTTGGGCCCGTTGTTCCCAATCAGCACGCGTCAGGGTGGTCATTCGAGTGTCCTCCTCATTGTTAAATGGAAGTGCCACCCTAACCAGTGGCCCTGGAACTTTCAATATATTTGACACATGGGGCGCGAATGGCTTGGCTTGTTCGTTTTAATAAACATAACCTTGGGTCTTTAATGACCTGCACATCGCACTTTCAGGGGGGACAAGAACCATGAGCATCAAAACTATCGTCGATTTCAGCACGGCCAACACTCAGGCGGAACGCTTCAGCCCGGCTCCGGAAAAAGTACTCAAGGGCTCCCCTGAGCAAGTCATCCACAATCACTACAACAGTCCTTGTGGGCAAATGAATGCTGGGATGTGGGAAGGCGCTGTAGGTCAATGGACCGTCAATTACACCGAGCATGAATACTGCGAAATCATGCAAGGCGTTTCGGTTCTGCGTGACCTTCAAGGGAATGCCAAGACACTCCGCGCAGGTGATCGTTTTGTAATCCCGGCCGGGTTCAGCGGCACTTGGGAAGTACTGGAACCGTGTAGGAAGATTTACGTCGTGTTTGAGCAGAACGCTCCAAAGCTCTGATTTAGACCATTTGAAAGCCTCGCCATCAAGACAGGGCGAGGCTTTTTTTTGCCTGTTTTTACACTCACTAACGCACAAATTCCGAAACACCTGCGGCAGTGCGCGCGGGTCAAATTAAGCCAGTCTTTGGAGGCAAGCGCTGCGGTGCCAAACACTCATGGAGTAGCAAGCACTGACAGTGTCACCACTCACTTTCGATTACTGACAAGGATGAACCATGTCGATCTCTACGGTTTTTAAACGTGCAGCGTTGGCTGCAACAGTTGCGGTCTCAACCCTTTCATTGCAGGCAATGGCTGGCGAAGACGGCAAATGCAATACAAACATGGCGATTAACTACCTCGTACCACCCAAAGTCACACCCCAGCTTGTGGAGCAGTTACGTACCGCTTACAGCGCGCAAGAGGTTCGTATAGAGCGTCCGGGAGAGGCACATACTAAAGAATTCAATCCCTTTCGCTTGAGGTTGTTAGTGAATGAAGACAATTTTTTGAACACGCAGATCTGTGGGTAAACGCAGCGTGCATGTTCTGCAGAGCAAGGAACAGCAGAAGGACTCTGCTGGTTCTACTGATACACACTTTTTCCAATCAAAAATCTATTCATGCAAGGAAGCTACACGATGACTTTAATTAAACTGAAAACAGCAACGCTGGTCGGTTTGGTAACGCTGGGCTTGAGCGCCCTGGAAGCGTCCGCATCGGATTCGGTCACAGGCAAATGCCACCTGGATTTTGCGCTGACCAAGATGTTGCACCCGGCCACTCCGGAGTTTCTGGAAGATATCCGTAACCGTTCGGGGTCTGCCTCGGTACGTGTTGAAAAACCGGGAGAGAATTACACCCAAGAATTTCGTGATGATCGCCTGCGTGTGATCGTCGACAAAAACAACATCATGCAGCGTTATCTGTGTGGTTAATGGAATGACGCAGGCATAACAATTTAGCGCCCTTCAAACACAAAAAAGGCCCGTATCTCGCGATACGGGCCTTTTTTGTAAGAAGAAAAACCAATTACTTGATTTTGGCTTCTTTGTAGATCACGTGCTTGCGAACCCGCGGATCGAATTTTTTGATTTCGATTTTGTCCGGAGTGGTGCGCTTGTTCTTATCAGTGGTGTAGAAATGGCCTGTACCAGCGCTCGACACCAAACGGATCAATTCACGCATGATTAGCTCCCTTAGATCTTGCCAGCACGGCGGATTTCGGCCAGCACGACAGTAATGCCGCGCTTGTCGATGATACGCATGCCTTTAGCAGATACGCGCAGACGAACAAAACGTTTCTCTTCTTCAACCCAGAAGCGGTGATGCTGCAGGTTCGGCAGGAAACGACGACGGGTTTTGTTATTTGCGTGGGAAATGTTATTCCCAGTCACCGGACCCTTACCGGTAACTTGACAGACTCTCGACATGCCTCAGCCCTCTAAAACCACATGCCCAACCCGGCATGGGTTGGCCGCTTAATCTCTCAGTCATGGCGCCAGGCGCCGCGTTTCTTTAAGGGTCTTACCGGCTACACCTACAAACGCAGGAACCGGGCCCCTAGAAAAGAGCGCTGCTTTATACCAGAAAGACTAAAGAGCAACAACAAGCGATGTGATTTGCTGTAATTAATTTAGCGCGCATTCTAGCGCCAATCCGCGCTAAAGCCTATGTCCGGCTATCTACAACCGCTCGTCGCGAGATGAAAGGTTTCAGTCCGCATTCCGGGCGGCAGTGGGTGCTGCGTAAATTACTGCTTTGCAGGGAAGCCACACATAAGGCATGAAAACGGTAGTTATTTATCTACCCGCGCACTACGGTAGGACTTTTCCAGACTGCCCTGCAGATGGGCCCCATCGACTTGCAAAGGACACACACAATGCGCCTCGCTGCCGCCCCCTTTTTGCTGACACTGTGCTTGAGCCCGTGGGTTCACGCGGCAACCTTGACCGTTTGCACCGAGGCAAGCCCTGAAGGGTTCGACGTGGTGCAATACAACTCGCTCACCACCACCAATGCCTCCGCAGACGTGCTGATGAACCGGCTGGTGGACTTTGATGCGCAAACGGGCAAGTTGGTGCCGGGGCTGGCGCAAAGCTGGTCAGTGTCCCCTGATGGCCTTGTGTACGATTTCAAATTGCGCCCTGGGGTCAAATTCCACACCACTAAATATTTCACCCCGAGCCGGGAACTCAACGCCGAAGACGTGCGTTTCAGCTTCGAACGCATGCTGGACCCTGCCAAACCGTGGCACAAGGTGGCCCAAAGCGGTTTCCCTCACGCGCAATCATTGCAGTTGCCCGCCCTGATCAAAAAAATCGAGACGCCTGACCCGCTTACCGTACGCTTTACCCTGAGTCACCCAGACTCCACCTTCCTGCCCGCCCTGAGCATGGGTTTCGCCTCGATTTATTCAGCCGAGTACGCCGACAAGCTCCTCAAGGCCGGCACCCCTGAGCTGATGAACAGCCAGCCGATTGGTACAGGCCCATTTGTCTTCACCCGCTTTCAAAAAGATGCGGTGGTGCGCTACAAGGCCAATCCTGATTACTTCGCGGGCAAGCCCTCGGTTGACGGGCTGATTTACGCCATTACCCCAGACGCCAACGTACGCCTGCAAAAATTGCGTCAGAACGAATGCCAGATAGCCCTTTCGCCAAAACCGCTGGACGTGGACAGCGCCACCAAAGACCCGGCATTGAGCGTTGCTCAGACCCCGGCTTTTATGACCGCGTTTGTGGCCATCAACAGCCAGCATCCGCCGCTGGACAAACCTGAAGTGCGTCAAGCGATCAACCTCGCATTCGATAAAGACACCTACCTGAAAGCCGTGTTCGAAAACAGCGCTCAGGCGGCCAACGGTATCTACCCGGCCACCACCTGGAGCTATGCCAAGGACTTGCCGGGGTACGCTTACGACCCGCAAAAAGCCAAGGAGCTGCTGGCAAAATCGGGTCTGAAGGACGGTTTCAAAACAACCATCTGGACACGCCCAACAGGCAGTGTGCTGAACCCCAACCCAAGTCTGGGTGCGCAGTTATTGCAGGCTGACCTGGCCAAAGTTGGCGTTCAGGCAGATATTCGGGTGATTGAATGGGGCGAATTGATTCGGCGCGCCAAGGCCGGTGAGCATGACTTGCTGTTCATGGGCTGGGCCGGGGACAACGGCGACCCGGACAACTTCCTCACACCGCAATTTTCCTGCGCGGCAGTGAAGTCCGGGACTAACTTTGCGCGTTATTGCGACAACACTCTGGACACCTTGATCAGCGAGGGCAAAACCCTCACCGATCAGGACAAGCGCAGCGCGTTGTATCAAAAGGCCCAAGGGCTGATTCAGCAACAGGCGCTTTGGCTGCCTCTGGCACACCCAACGGCTTACACGCTCACCCGCAAAAACGTAGAGGGTTATCAGGTGAGTCCGTTTGGCAGACAGGATTTTTCGACCGTCAGCGTCAAACCTTGATCCTTACATCCAGCCGTGCTCAACCATCGAAAGCGGCTGGCCTTCGCCGACAATAAAATGATCAAGCACGCGCACCTCAATCAAATCCAGCGCCTTGGTGAGGCGCTGGGTCAGCGTGCGGTCGGCCTCGCTGGGCAAACTGATACCTGATGGGTGGTTATGGCAGAAAATCACTGCCGCGGCGTTGTGCACAAGGGCCCGCTTTACCACTTGGCGTGGGTACACGCTGGCGCTGTCGATTGAGCCTCGGAACAACACTTCAAAGGCCAGCATTCGGTGTTTGGTGTCCATAAACAGACATCCGAACACCTCATGCGGCTCATGACGCACTTGCGATGTAAGGAAGTCACGAACCGCCTGCGGGCTCTCCAGCGCGCAATCACGACGCAAATGCTCGGCCAAATGACGGCGGCTCATTTCGAGGACCGCCTGTAGCTGGGTGAACTTGGCTGGACCAAGCCCAAGCGGCCGGCAAAATGATCTCAAATCCGCCTCCAGCAAAGCCCGTAAACTCCCGAACTCATTGAGTAGATGGCGGGCCAGATCAACAGCGCTTTTGCCGGATACCCCGGTGCGCAGGAAGATCGCCAATAGCTCGGCATCAGACAGACTGGATGACCCATGCTCTAAAAGTTTCTCGCGCGGTCGTTCGGCCGCAGGCCAATCTCTGATACTCATAACACCTCCGTGTGAGTGGTCGCCCGCTGTTCCCTGGCAGGCGCTGTGTTATCTTAGCCCATCATTTTTGCGTGGCATTTGGCCATTTTCCGCGCAGTCATCATCGAACTAAAAGGCAGGCCTATGCAGCGGCTGTATCGAAAACGCATTGTTTTGGGCGTCGGCGGCGGCATCGCGGCTTACAAGAGTGCAGAGCTGGTTCGCCGCCTGCTGGATCAAGGCGCCGAAGTCCGCGTTGTGATGACGCGCGGCGGCAGCGAATTCATCACCCCCCTGACCATGCAGGCCCTTTCCGGTCACCCCGTTCATCTGGACTTGCTCGACCCCGCGGCAGAAGCCGCCATGGGGCATATCGAGCTGGCCAAGTGGGCCGATCTGGTGCTTATCGCGCCAGCGACCGCTGACCTGATCGCGCGTCTGGCTCAAGGGCTGGCCAATGATCTGCTGACCACACTGGTGCTCGCCACCGATGCCACGGTCGCCATTGCGCCCGCGATGAATCAGGCCATGTGGCGCGACCCTGCCACCCAAGCCAACACTCAATTGCTGCAAAGCCGCGGCTTGCGCGTGTTTGGCCCGGCCTCCGGAAGCCAGGCCTGCGGCGACG
Organism: Pseudomonas helleri; assembly: GCF_009600315.1. Taxonomy (GTDB): domain Bacteria; phylum Pseudomonadota; class Gammaproteobacteria; order Pseudomonadales; family Pseudomonadaceae; genus Aquipseudomonas; species Aquipseudomonas helleri_A. The sequence continues at coordinate 69,326 of NZ_WIWC01000013.1, forward strand.
TGGGCTTTGGGCGCATGCTCGAAGCAGATGATCTGGTGCATTGCGCAGCCGAGTGCTTTCAGCGCCAGCTGTTGACGGGCAAACACGTGCTGATTACCGCTGGCCCGACGCAGGAAAACATCGATCCGGTGCGCTACATCACTAACCACAGCTCGGGGAAAATGGGCTTTGCCCTCGCCGAAGCCGCGGTTGAAGCCGGGGCTCGCGTGACTCTTATTACAGGCCCGGTGCACTTGCCGACTCCGGACCGCGTGAGCCGCATTGATGTTGTCAGTGCCCGCGACATGCTCGCGGCATGCGAAGCAGCGATCCCGTGTGACGTGTTTATTGCCTCGGCTGCGGTCGCGGATTACCGCCCAGAAGTCGTCGCCCCGCAAAAACTCAAGAAAGACCCTACAAAAGGTGACGGTCTGTTGCTGCAAATGGTGCGCAACCCCGACATCCTGGCCACCATTGCTACACGCCCGGATCGTCCCTTCAGTGTCGGCTTCGCTGCGGAAACCGAGCACCTGCTCGATTACGCTGCGCGCAAGCTGAAGGACAAGAACCTTGACTTGATTGTCGCCAACGACGTGGCTAACCCCAGCATTGGCTTCAACAGCGAGGAGAACGCCTGCAGCGTGATTGATCGTCAATTGCACGCCACTGTGTTTGCCCAGACCAGCAAGGGCAAGATTGCCCGCCAGCTGATCACTTTTATCGCCGAACGTCTGAACCAGGTTTAACTCGTATGCACGCTTTACAAGCCAAAATTCTCGATCCACGCATTGGCAACGAATTTCCGTTGCCGCAGTACGCCACACCCGGCTCCGCGGGTCTTGACCTGCGCGCCATGCTCAAACAGGACACCGTGCTGGAGCCAGGCCAAACCCTGCTGATTCCCACTGGCCTGTCGATTTACATTGGTGATCCGGGCCTCGCGGCGCTGATCCTGCCGCGCTCGGGGCTGGGCCACAAGCACGGTATCGTGCTGGGTAATCTGGTCGGTCTGATCGACTCCGATTACCAGGGCGAGCTTATGGTGTCGTGCTGGAACCGTGGCCAGACCGCTTTCACTATCACCATCGGTGAGCGCATCGCTCAGTTGGTGCTGGTGCCGGTGGTACAGGCACACTTTGAGATGGTTGAAACGTTCGACGAAAGCCAACGCGGTGCTGGCGGTTTCGGGCACTCCGGAACGCTTTGACTGTAAAGCCTCCGCTCGGGCGCCCTGCCTGAGCGGAAGCGTCTGGCGGTTAATTCAGGATGATTCTCGCCCGGATGGGGATACCTTTTTCAGCCTCGAATTACATGGCAGCCTTGTGCCATAAGCCCCGTGATGCCAAATGGCCTCTCGAACTCTCGCGCCAAAACACCGTCCAAACCTTCAGTTTGCGTTCAACAGTATCCCGTCACCCCCGTGATTGCATGCCGTAGAGCCCAGTCGTTTTTGCGCGCCTGATCGTTTCAACGCGCCTGTTGAATTCTCTGAAAGACAATGGAGTCCCCCTGTAATGAGCAGTCCAGCTACGGTTGCACCGAAATTCCCTGACAGTATCTTTCGCGCCTACGACATTCGAGGCGTCGTGCCGACCACGTTGACTGCTGAAACTGCCTACTGGGTAGGACGGGCCATCGGTTCCCAGAGCTTGGCTCAGGGCGAGCCTAACGTGTCAGTAGGTCGCGACGGCCGCTTATCGGGCCCGGAGCTGGTTGAGCGCTTGATTCAGGGCGTAGCGGACAGCGGCTGCCATGTCAGCGATGTGGGGCTGGTGCCCACACCCGCGCTGTATTACGCCGCGAATGTGCTGGAAGGCAAGTCGGGCGTGATGCTCACAGGCAGCCATAACCCGTCGAACTACAACGGTTTCAAAATCGTTATCGCAGGCGACACGCTGGCCAACGAGCAAATTCAGGCACTGCATACCCGTCTCAAAACCAATGATTTGACTTCGGGCGAAGGCAGCATCACTCAGGTTGATATTCTGCCGCGCTATTACGAGGAAATTACCCGCGACATCAAGCTGGCAAAGCGCTTGAAGGTAGTGGTCGACTGCGGTAACGGTGCCGCTGGGGTCATTGCGCCTCAATTGATCGAGGCGCTGAACTGCGAAGTGATTCCGTTGTTCTGCGAGGTCGACGGCAACTTCCCCAACCATCACCCGGATCCGGGTAAGCCTGAAAACCTGGTGGACCTGATTGCCAAAGTTAAAGAAACAGGGGCTGATCTGGGCTTGGCTTTTGACGGTGATGGCGACCGCGTAGGCGTGGTAACCAATACAGGCACAATGGTTTTCCCGGATCGCTTGCTGATGCTATTCGCCCAGGATGTGCTGACACGTAACCCGGCGGCCGAAATCATCTTCGACGTGAAGTGCACACGCCTTTTAACACCACTGATCAAAGAATATGGCGGCCGTCCCCTGATGTGGAAGACCGGTCATTCGTTGATCAAAAAGAAAATGAAAGAAACCGGGGCTTTACTGGCCGGCGAGATGAGCGGGCACATCTTCTTCAAAGAGCGCTGGTTCGGCTTTGATGACGGCATTTACAGCGCTGCCCGACTGCTGGAAGTGCTGAGTAAGCAGTCTATGAGCGCCGAAGAACTGTTTGAGACCTTCCCGAACGATATTTCTACGCCAGAAATCAATATCGATGTGACGGATGAGAGCAAATTCAGCATCATTGACGCCTTGCACGACGCTCAATGGGGTGACGACGCCAAATTGACGTCTATTGATGGTGTCCGCGTCGACTACCCGCACGGCTGGGGCCTGGTTCGCGCATCCAACACCACGCCGGTGCTGGTGCTGCGATTTGAGGCTGAATCCGAGACCGAACTGCAACGTATCAAGGATGTTTTTCACGCTCAATTGAAGCGTGTGGCACCTGACCTCCCACTACCGTTTTGATCGACTTTGTAATACCGGAGCCCAAATGACCCTCGAACGTGATGCCGCCTCCAACGTCGCCAAGGTTTTGTCCGAAGCGCTGCCCTACATTCGCCGTTACGTCGGCAAGACGCTGGTGATCAAGTACGGCGGCAATGCAATGGAGAACGATGAGCTGAAAACCGGCTTTGCCCGCGACATCGTGCTGATGAAGGCCGTGGGTATCAACCCGGTGGTCGTCCACGGCGGTGGCCCGCAAATCGGTGATTTGCTCAAGCGTTTGTCCATCGAGAGTCATTTCATCGACGGTATGCGCGTGACCGACTCGCAAACCATGGATGTGGTTGAGATGGTGCTGGGCGGGCATGTGAACAAAGAGATCGTTAACCTGATCAACCGCCATGGCGGCAGCGCCATCGGCCTGACGGGTAAAGATGCCACGCTGATCCGCGCCAAAAAAATGCTGGTGACGCGCCAGACGCCAGAAATGACCACGCCGGAAATCATCGATTTTGGTCATGTGGGTGAAGTGGTCGGTATCAATACCGATCTGCTGCACATGCTGACCAAGGGTGATTTCATCCCGGTGATCGCACCGATTGGCGTGGGCGAGAACGGAGAGTCTTACAACATCAACGCCGATCTGGTGGCGGGTAAAGTTGCCGAAGCGCTGAAAGCCGAAAAGCTGATGCTGCTGACCAACATTGCCGGTTTGATGGACAAAGAAGGCAAAGTGCTGACCGGCCTGACCACCGCCCAGGTCGATGACCTGATAGCCGATGGCACCATTTACGGCGGCATGCTGCCTAAAATCCGCTGCGCATTGGAGGCCGTGCAAGGTGGCGTGACCACCGCGCACATCGTCGACGGCCGCGTACCCAATGCGGTACTGCTGGAAATCTTCACCGACACCGGTGTGGGCACGCTGATCACCAACAGCAAACCTGCCTGAACGATGTAAAAAGCCCCCGTCCGGACACTCCGGGCGGGGGCTTTTTTATGTGCGGTGTTTTGCTGTGCGGGTTAGATCCCGTACTGCGCCCGATAGGCTTCTACCGCTGGAAGGTGCTGTTTGAGTGTTTCGTCTTCGGCCAAAAACTCCAGTACCTGGTTAAGCGAAACAATGCTGACCACCGGAATGTTGAAGTCACGCTCAACTTCTTGAATGGCCGACAGCTCACCGTTGCCACGCTCCTGACGGTTCAGGGCAATCAGTACGCCTGCTGCATTGGCGCCTTGGGCCTGAATGATCTGCATGACTTCACGGATGGCGGTGCCCGCCGTGATCACATCGTCGATGATCAGAATATCGCCTTCAAGCGCAGAGCCGACCAGACTACCGCCTTCGCCGTGAGCCTTGGCTTCCTTGCGGTTGAAACACCACGGCATGTCGCGTTCGTGATGTTCAGCCAGCGCCACGGCGGTGGTCGCCGCCAAAGGAATACCTTTGTACGCCGGGCCAAACAGCACGTCGAAGGAAATACCGCTGTCTACGATCGCGGCGGCATAGAAGCGCCCCAGCTGAGCCAGCGCCGAACCGGTGTTGAACAAGCCGGCATTGAAGAAGTAAGGACTGGTACGCCCGGACTTCAAGGTGAACTCACCGAAGCGCAAAACGCCGCGATCAATGGCAAAACGGATGAAGTCGCGCTGATACGTTTGCATGAAAAAGGCCCTGGATACCACGGATTTAGCTAATTAGTATGACGGCGTGTATCATACACGCACGTGATTTTTGGGGCCATTTATGCGGATCATCAGTGTGAACGTTAATGGTATTCAGACGGCAGTCGAGCGCGGTTTGCTCAGTTGGCTGCAAGCTCAGAATGCCGACGTTATTTGCCTGCAGGACACCCGCGCCTCCGCCTTTGAGTTGGACGATCCGGCCTACCAGCTGGATGGCTACTTTCTTTATGCCTGCGAAGCTGAAGTTCCTGCCCAAGGTGGCGTGGCTTTGTATTCGCGGTTGCAGCCGAAAGCCGTCATCACGGGGCTTGGCTTCGAAACGGCTGATCGCTACGGGCGCTACCTGCAAGCTGATTTCGACAAGGTCAGCATCGCGACCTTGCTGCTCCCTTCGGGGCAGAATGGCGATGAAGACTTGAATCAAAAATTCAAGTTAATGGACGACTTTGCACGCTATCTGGATAAACAGCGTCGCAAACGTCGCGAGTACATCTATTGCGGCTCACTGTATGTGGCGCAGCAGAAACTCGACGTCAAGAACTGGCGTGACGGCCAGCAATCTCCTGGCTTCCTGGCGCCTGAGCGGGCCTGGATGGATGAGATTGTCGGCAACATGGGCTATGTCGATGCCCTGCGTGAAGTCAGTCGCGAAGGTGACCAGTACAGCTGGTGGCCGGACAACGAACAGGCCGAGATGCTCAATCTGGGCTGGCGTTTCGATTACCAGTTGCTGACGCCGGGCCTGCGCCGCTTTGTCCGAAGCGCTCGCTTGCCGCGTCAGCCACGCTTCTCGCAACATGCGCCGCTGATCGTAGACTACGACTGGACACTGACTATCTAAGTGTTCTCGCCGTAAAAAAAGGCCCGTATCGGAAGATACGGGCCTTTTTTGTCTGAAGCCGCGCAGCAACGTTACTTGATCGGCCGCCACGTGAAGGGATAGCGGTAAGCAATCCCGTCATTGGCTTTAACGCCGGCAATCACCACCAGTACGACAGCACCGATCAGCACCAATCCCAACAAGGCAAAGCCGATGAGCACGAACATCAGCACGTAGCAAATAGCCGATGCTATCGCCACCGTGATCTGAAAATTCAGGGCTTCCTTGCCTTGATCGTCGATAAAGGGGTCGCTGTCGCGCTTGAGCTGCCACACGATCAGCGGCCCGATCAGGCTGCCGAACGGGAACCACATCCCGAGGAACGCCGAGAAGTGACAAAACATGGCCCATTTGCGAGCGTCACGGCTCGGCTCGGGTTTTGAAAGGTCCAGCTCGTTCATGGCGTTCTCCAGATAGGGGGTGAAGGCGTGAGCAATCAGTCCGCCAATGCAGCTTGCTGCAAAGCGAAAATTTCGTTCATGCCTTTTTGTGCCAAGGCCAGCATGGCGTTCAGCTCTTCAGGCTGGAACGGCGCGCCTTCGGCAGTGCCTTGAACTTCAATGAAACCACCGCTGCTGGTCATGACCACGTTCAGGTCAGTCTCGGCTGCCGAATCTTCAGGGTAGTCGAGGTCAAGCACAGGCACGCCTTGATAGATACCGACCGACACAGCAGCAATCATTTGCTTGATCGGGTCGCCACCTTTGAGACCACCACGCTTTTTGATGACTTTGAGGGCGTCGACCAGCGCCACCATGGCACCGGTGATCGAGGCCGTGCGCGTGCCACCGTCCGCCTGGATCACGTCGCAGTCGACGTACAGGGTGATGTCGCCCAGCTTGGACATATCGAGTGCGGCGCGCAGGGAGCGGCCGATCAGGCGCTGGATTTCAAGTGTGCGGCCGCCTTGTTTGCCGCGGCTGGCTTCACGCTGATTCCGGTCGCCGGTGGCACGTGGCAGCATGCCGTACTCGGCGGTCAACCAGCCTTGGCCCTGGCCTTTCAGAAAGCGCGGCACGCCGTTCTCGACGCTGACGGTGCAGATGACTTTGGTGTCACCGAACTCGACCAGTACAGAACCCTCTGCGTGTTTGGTGTAGTTGCGGGTGATGCGGATCGAGCGCAGCTGATCGGCAACGCGACCACTTGGACGTTTCATGTGGGATACCTGTACGGGACGGAAAACTGTTGCGCATTATAAAGGGCATGGCTTGATAGAACACGTCTAAAAGCACCCACTGCCCCTAAGGTCAGCCAGCCGCCTGTTCAAGCATAGAAAATGCCATACCCGGCATCAGATATTTCACCTGCGAAAGCTGGCTGAAAGTATTCCTCTCTAACATCTCGTCACCACCGGCAAAAGACCGGCCGGCCTGAACCGCATTGCCTCACGCAGTCAGCGCCATACCACAACAATAATAAGGGTGACTTTATGCTGACCTTCCTTGGCTTTGCCATGGTCATTACGTTCATGTACCTGATCATGACCAAGCGCCTGTCGGCGCTGATCGCCTTGATTCTGGTGCCTATCCTGTTCGCCGTATTCGGCGGTTTTGCCCCGAAAATCGGTCCGATGATGCTTGAGGGCATTACCAAACTCGCCCCCACCGGGGTGATGTTGATGTTCGCCATCCTCTACTTCGCCTTGATGATCGACTCCGGCCTGTTCGATCCGGCCGTGCGCAAAATCCTCAAACTGGTTAAGGGCGACCCGCTGAAAATTGCCGTGGGCACCGCCGTGCTGGCGTTGGTGGTGTCTCTGGATGGCGATGGGGCAACCACTTACATGATTTGCGTGGCAGCCATGCTGCCGCTCTACAGCCGTATCGGCATGAGCCCACGAATCATGGCCGGGTTAATCATTCTGGCCGGGGGCGTGATGAACATGACCCCGTGGGGCGGCCCTACCGCACGCGCTGCCAGTGCGCTGCACGTTGATCCTTCCGATATTTTTGTACCCATGATCCCGGCCATGCTCGCGGGCTGTGCGGCCATTCTGGCCATCGCTTGGTGTTATGGCCTGCGTGAGCGTGCCCGTCTGGGCCAATTGCACTTGCAAGGCGATGACGTCGATCACAGCGAAATCAGCGTCTCGCAGTTTCCGGATGCACGCCGCCCAAAGTTGATCTGGTTCAACGGTGCGCTGACCTTGGCATTGATGGTGGCCCTGATTGCGGGGCTGTTGCCTTTGCCCGTGTTGTTTATGGTGGCGTTCAGTATTGCCATGATCGTCAACTACCCGTGCCTGCAACAGCAAAAGGATCGGGTCGCGGCCCATGCGGGCAGCGTGCTGGCCGTGGTCGGATTAATTTTTGCGGCGGGTATTTTTACCGGAATCCTGTCGGGCACCGGCATGGTGGACGCCATGTCCAAAAGCTTGCTGGCGGTCATCCCGCCCGCGCTCGGGCCTTATCTGGCGGTGATTACCGCACTGGTGAGCATGCCGTTCACCTTCTTCATGTCCAACGATGCGTTTTACTACGGCGTGTTGCCCGTCCTGGCCGAAGCGGCCAGCCATTACGGCATTACTGCCGCTGAGATGGCCCGCGCCTCCATTGTCGGCCAGCCGGTGCATTTGCTAAGTCCGCTGGTGCCATCGACTTACCTGCTGGTGGCGCTGGCCGGGATCGAATTTGGCGATCACCAGCGCTTTACCCTCAAATGGGCGATTCTGGTGTGCCTGTGCATCATGGTCGCAGCATTGCTGCTGGGCACTTTTCCGGTGTTCAGTACGCTTTAAACCCACACGCACCCGTAGCAGCTGCCGCAGGCTGCGTTCGGTTGCGAAGCGGCCGTAAATTCAGAGCGCTCGGTTCTACCGACATGCTGAGGCTTCTGTTTTTTTACGGCGACGCTGTCGCCGGACGCAGCCTGCGGCAGCTGCTACGGAATGTCGCACTGGCAATATATTTCAGAAATGTTTCAAGGCGGCGCCAGCTGTGCGAAGCTGGCGCTATGCTCATTTGCCTACTACATCTTAAGAAACATCTGTAGGAAATCCCCGCAGCTACCTGATCCTTCGACATATCCATCACAGGGAGCCAGCATGCTGACCCTGCTCAATTTACTCTCCGCTGTGGCCCTGCTGATCTGGGGCACGCATATCGTGCGAACCGGCATTTTGCGGGTTTATGGCACTAACTTGCGCCATGTCATCGGCCGCAATGTTTCCAAACGCATGTTCGCCTTTGTCGCAGGCATTGTCGTGACGGCCATGGTGCAAAGCAGTAACGCCACGGCCATGCTGGTGACCTCTTTCGTCGGCCAGGGCCTGATGGCGCTCACGCCAGCACTGGCAACCATGCTGGGTGCGGATGTCGGTACAGCATTAATGGCGCGAGTGCTGACCTTCGACCTTTCATGGCTGTCGCCGCTGTTGATTTTTCTCGGGGTGATTTTCTTTCTGTCTCGCAAGCAGACCCGCGCCGGACAATTGGGCCGGGTCGGTATCGGTCTTGGGCTGATCATTCTGGCGCTGCAACTGATTGTTGAGGCTGCAGGCCCCATCACCCATGCCCAAGGCGTGAAGGTCATTTTCGCCTCCCTCACCGGCGACCTGCTGCTCGATGCCTTGGTGGGAGCGCTGTTCGCGATGGTCTCCTACTCAAGCCTGGCGGCCGTACTGCTGACCGCAACCCTCGCGGGCGCGGGGGTGATCAGCCTGCACGTGGCCATTGGGCTGGTGATTGGCGCCAACATCGGCAGCGGCGTGCTGGCCTTCCTCAGCACCAACATGCAAAACGCGGCGGGTCGCCAAGTGGCGCTGGGCAGCTTGCTGTATAAGTTGATCGGTTTACTGCTGATCATGCCGGTGCTTGATCCGCTGGTTGAATGGATGGATGGCCTCGACTACAGCGCCCAAGAGCTGGTGATCGGCTTTCACCTGCTCTACAACACGGCGCGGTGCTTTTTGTTGTTACCCACCGTGGGCTTAATGGCCCGGCTGTGCGCCTGGATGCTGCCCGAGCGCGAACACACCAATGGCGTTATCAAACCCCGCCACCTTGACCCCGCCGCGCTCGACACACCCAGCCTGGCACTGACCAACGCCGTGCGTGAAACCCTGCGCATTGGCGACGTGATCGACACCATGCTGGTCAATATGCTCGACGTATTGCGCGGCAAGCAAACAGCGATCACCCAGCAAATGCGCACCCTCAGCGATGAAGTCGAAGTGCTCTACAGCGCCGTCAAACTCTATCTGGCGCAAATGCCCCGAGAGGATTTGAGCGAGCAGGACAGTCGGCGCTGGGCTGAAATTATCGAACTGGCAATTAACCTCAAACTCGCCAGCGACCTGATCGAGCGCATGCTGCGCAAAGTCCAGCAGCAGAAAACCTCACAGCGCCGTGCGTTCTCTGAAACCGGGCTTGAAGAGCTGGTGGGCCTGCAAACTCACTTGATCGAAAACCTGCGCTTGGGGCTGACGGTTTTCCTGAATTCAGATCCTCACAGCGCTCGCCAACTGCTGCGTGAGAAACGTCGCTTTCGTGCACAAGAACGGCGATTGGCCCACGCTCATGTCAGTCGCCTGCAACGAAAAATCACACAAAGTATCGAGACCAGTTCCATGCATCTTGAGCTGATCGCCGACATGCAACGCCTTAACTCGCTGTTTTGCGGCAGTGCTTACGTGGTGCTTGAAACCTCTGAGATCGGCGCACTGGAGCTTAATGACGCGGCGGACACTCAACATTCGCCTTGAACGTTGCACGCCGGGGTGTTGTCAGTCTGTAAGCAGCGACTAACCTGCACCGTCTGTTTGACCACCCCGTAGGGATTCAGGGATTTTTTATGCGTTGCCTGCTGTTAATTTGCTTGTTGCTGGGCGCCGCCCAAAGTTATGCACTCGATCGATACAGCGTGGAGGGCTACCAGCTCCCCAATGGCTTGCAACTGATGCTCAAGCCGGGCAGCGAACGCGGGCACGTGGCCATCCGGTTGGTCGTCGGCGTGGGGCTGGACGATTTCAGCTGCGCCGAGCAACAGTTGCCGCATCTGCTGGAGCACCTGCTCTTCAGCGGCACTGACGATACCGGCGAAGGCGGCCTTGAAGAACGCATGCAAGCGCTGGGCGGTGAGTGGAATGCCTTTACCAGCCATGCCGACACCACTTTTGTGATCGAGGCACCGGCCAAAAATCAACGCAAAGTGCTCGATTTGCTGCTGGGTCTTCTCACCCGCACCCCGCTGACGGAAAAGCGCATCAGCGAGGCCAAGCACGTGGTTGAGCGTGAGGACGGCGGCCACTATTCGCACCTGCAACGCTGGCTTGATCGTCAGGATTTGGGCCACAGCGCCAGTAATCAACTGGCGGTTGAGTTAGGCCTCAAGTGCGCCGAGCGCGCCGAAGTGCACAATCTGACCCGCGAGCAGCTTCAAGCAGTGCGCCAAGACTGGTACGCCCCCAACAATATGACGCTGATTATTGTCGGCGATCTGGACCGCTTGCTACCGGCCTACCTGGAGCGCACCTACGGCGCCCTCGAACCAGTGGAACCCAGCGAACACAAACCGCTGGCGGCGATTGACGCCAAGGCCGATGCCGAGCGAGTACTGATCCGTGGCGTGGTGGGCAATACCGCCAAACTCCATTGGTTACTGCCCGAACCGGTGATCGAGGGTCAAAGTGACGACACCTGGAACCTGCTCCGCGATTATCTGGAGTGGGCGTTGTACAGCGAGCTAAGGCTCAAACAGGGGCTGTCGTATGGGCCTTGGGCAGAGCGCGAAGTGTTCGGGGGGGTCGGCTTTTTGAGCCTGAACGCGGACCTGGAGCGCGACGACGTCCCTCGCGCTCGTGAGGTCGTTGAGCAACTCAAAACGAACCTGCTGAAGGACGGCCTCAATCCTGAAGTATTTGCCCGTCTCAAAAACGCGGCCGTCGCCCGGCAGGCGTGGGCGGCGCAAGGTAACAGCGCGCTGGCCGATTATTACTGGGCCTCGCTGGGCGACTATGAAGACGGCCACTTCAGCGATCCCGCCAAGCAGTTACAGGCAATCAGCCTTGATCAGGCCAACGTTGCCCTGCGTGAGCTGTTCGCTGAGCCGGGGTATGTGCGCATCGAGAAGCCGTTGTTCAGTTACAACAGTCTGAGTTTGGCCATTCTGGGTGCGCTGGGCGTATTACTGGTGCTGGCCCTGAGTTGGCGGATGTGGCGCCATCGTCGGCACTAAGGCGTAATTGTCACAACCCGAAACGGTTTGATACCGTAAAATAATTGCCATTCGCGGCTGTTCACATCAGCCGCCAGTGTGCGGAGTATGCATCGTGAGTGATCGTTCCCATCCTTGGCAATTGCAAACCATCGTCAGCCAACTGCGCTCGGCACGTAACCAGTGGCGCACGCAAAACGGGCGCGTCAGCGGTGAACTGGGCGGCCGTGAGTTGCCCTCCCGTGCGGCAATGGCCGACATTCTGGAAGCCCTGTGCGGTGCCTTGTTTCCGATGCGTCTGGGGCCGGTTGACCTGCGTGAAGAAAGCGAAGATTTCTACGTTGGCCATACGCTGGACGTTGCACTGAATGCCTTACTGATTCAGGCGCGGTTGGAATTGCGTTACGTAGCGCGTCAGGGCGGTCTGCCCGATGATGGCGTGGACGCGACCGCAACCCTGTTGATTCAGGACTTTGCGTTGGCCTTGCCTGAGCTGCGCAGCATTCTGGACACGGATGTACTGGCGGCTTACCACGGTGACCCGGCAGCGCGCAGCGTCGATGAAGTGTTGTTGTGCTATCCGGGGATTTTGGCGGTGATTCATCACCGGCTGGCGCATCATCTGTACCGTGCAGGGCTGCCGCTGCTGGCGCGGATCAGTGCGGAGATCGCTCACTCGGCCACCGGTATCGACATTCACCCCGGCGCGCAGATTGGCCGCAGCTTCTTTATCGACCACGGAACAGGCGTGGTGATTGGTGAGACCGCGATCATTGGCGAGCGGGTGCGGATTTATCAGGCCGTGACCCTGGGCGCCAAACGTTTCCCGGCCGACGAATCGGGGCAATTACAGAAGGGCCATCCACGCCATCCGATTGTTGAGGATGATGTCGTCATCTATGCCGGCGCGACCATTTTGGGGCGCATTACCATCGGCCAGGGATCGACGATTGGCGGCAATGTGTGGCTGACCCGCAGCGTGCCCGCGGGCAGCAACCTGACCCAGGCCAACTTGCTGCACGATGACGGTACACAGAAGTAAAACAGCGCCGTGGGTGAGGGGCTTTGGCTTAAGCCCTTTCCCACACTTCAAAGCTGAACGCGGGTTTATCATCGACTGCCGGGTGCAATTCTTCTGACACCAGCGTCCACTGCGCCGTATCAAACTCAGGAAACCACGCATCGCCCACCGGGTTCAGGCCCACCCGCGTCAGGTACAACCGGTCGGCATCCGCCAAGCCCTGGCTGTACAACTGCGCACCGCCAATCAACATCACTTCGCTGACGCCCTGCTCTACAGCCCACGCCTCTGCGCGCTCAACGGCAGCTTCCAGAGAGGCAAAAACCTCGGCACCCTCAAGTTGCAGATCGGTCTGACGACTGACCACCAGATTCAAGCGACCCGGCAGCGGGCGGCCCAGCGAATCCCAGGTTTTGCGACCCATGATGATCGGCTTACCCAGCGTGGTGGCTTTGAAATATTTAAAATCCGCAGGCAAATGCCACGGCATGCTGTTATCGACGCCAATCACGCGGTTTTCAGCAAGGGCCGCGATCAGGCTAAGAGGGAGAGTTTTTTTCATGGCGCGAGAATACCAGAGCCACCCGCACCCGCAGTACCCCGCCTGACTAACAGCGGTTATGCTCATGGCTCACTTGAATGGACTGGCCTGTGACTCAACTTTCCCCCTTACAACGCCTTTGGTTGACCGAGACCGTGCGTCTGCGTGAAGAACACGCGGGCCCGCTGGACGACCTTGAAGCCAATCGCCATGCCCGCGCCAGTGGCGGCGACTTGCCGACACGCGTCCAAAACCGCGCCCTGTGGCTGGCCAAACGCGATGGTTTGCTTGATGCCATGCAGCATTGGCTGCAAGGCGCGCGGTTGGCGTTGCTGGTGTTGGCCATCTTGGCCGTCGTCAGCGGTGCCGGCTTGGCTTTTGCTGCGCTGGGCGATGGCAAAACACCCGTTAACGTCTTCTGGGCTTTAGGCAGCTTGCTGGGCCTGAACCTGATTCTGCTGGTCAGCTGGGCGCTCGGCTTGTTGTTTGCCGGGGAGCACGGGGCCAGCCTGGGCCGCTTGTGGTTATGGCTGAGCGAAAAGCTCGCGCGTGACGCCAAGGCCGCGCAATTGGCCCCCGCATTGGTGCTGTTGCTGCAACGGCGCAAGCTCAATCGCTGGGCACTCGGCACCCTGATCAATGGCCTGTGGCTGTTGGCGATGCTCAGTGCGCTGGTGATGATGCTCTTGTTGATGGCGACTCGGCGCTACGGCTTTATCTGGGAAACCACCATTCTGGGTGCTGACGTCTTCGTCGCCGCGACCCGCGCACTGGGAGCGCTGCCGAACTGGCTGGGGTTCAGCGTGCCGACTGTGGAGATGATCCGCGTCAGCAATGACTCCAGCCTCTACAACAATGAACTGGTGCGCCAGGCGTGGGCGGTCTGGTTGGTGGGCGTGGTGCTGATTTACGGGGTAATGCCGCGTCTGTTGCTGACAGCTTTGTGTCTGTGGCGCTGGAAAAGCGGCCGCCGGGCGCTGCAACTGGACCTCAACCTGCCCGGTTACAGCCCGTTGCGCGAGCGCCTGATGCCCAGCAGTGAGCGTCTGGGCGTGAACGATATCGCACCCGATCAGTTGCATGACGTCAGCGCCGGTAGCAGTGACCTGCACACCGAGGGTGCTTTGATCGTCGCCATTGAGCTGGACGATCAGCAGCCGTGGCCTCCCACACTGCCCGCAACGGTCAAGGACGCAGGCATCCTCGACAGCCGCGAATCGCGACAAAAGCTGCTGGAGCAGATGACCCGCTTTCCCCCGAGCCGACTGGCTATCGCCTGCGACCCACGTCGTTCGCCGGATCGCGGCAGTCTGGGGTTGATTGGCGAACTGGCCCGCAGCGCCAGCGAAACCCGCGTCTGGCTGATGCAAGCCCCGCCCGGTCAGGCGCTGGACGCGGATCGTCTGAGCGACTGGCACACGGCACTGGATCAACTGGGGCTGCCCTACGCCGCCAGCGCCCCGCTGAACTGGTTGGAGAATGGCCATGACTAAACCGCTTACGCTGGCCGTAGTGGGCCATACCAACGTCGGTAAAACCTCGTTGCTGCGCACCCTGACCCGCGATGTTGGCTTTGGTGAAGTGTCCCATCGCCCCAGCACCACACGTCATGTTGAAGGCGCACGGTTATCAGTGGACGGTGAACCGCTGCTGGAGCTGTACGACACACCGGGGCTGGAAGACGCCATTGCGCTACTCGACTATCTGGAACGCCTCGACCGTCCTGGCGAGCGGCTTGATGGCCCGGCAAGGGTGGCCCGCTTTCTCGACGGCAGCGAGGCGCGTCAGCGCTTTGAACAAGAAGCCAAAGTGCTGCGCCAACTGCTGGCTTCTGATGCCGGTCTGTATGTAATTGATGCCCGTGAGCCCGTGCTGGCCAAATACCGTGACGAATTGAGCGTGTTGTCCAGTTGCGGCAAGCCGCTACTGCCCGTGCTCAACTTCGTCAGCAGCCCGCAGCACCGCGAGCCGGAGTGGCGTGACGCCCTGGCGCGTCTTGGCCTGCATGCACTGGTGCGATTTGACAGTGTGGCCCCGCCTGAAGATGGCGAGCGCCGTTTATATGAGAGCCTCGCCCTGTTACTGGAGCATTCTCGGGACGCCTTGCAACGCTTGCTGAACGACCAGGAGGCACAGCGCGAAGCTCGCAAACGCAGCGCCTTGCGCCTGATTGCCGAATTATTGATCGACTGCGCAGCCTGCCGCCGCAGCGTGGCCAGCGAAAAAACCGTTGAGCAACAGGCGATCAATCAACTGCGCGATGCGGTGCGTCAGCGCGAACAACGCTGTGTTGAAGCCCTGCTCAAACTCTATGGCTTTCGCTCCAATGATGCGGCGGCCAGTGACCTGCCACTGCTGGACGGACGCTGGGGCAATGATTTGTTCAACCCCGAAACCCTCAAGCAATTGGGCGTGCGTGTCGGCAGCGGGGTTGCCGCGGGCGCCGCTGCTGGTGCGGGTGTGGACTTGATGGTCGGTGGTCTGACACTGGGCGCAGCCGCACTGGCGGGGGCCATTGCCGGAGGCGCGCTGCAAACCGCGCGCAGCTATGGCAGCCGCCTGCTGGGCAAACTCAAGGGCCAACGGGAATTGACCGTGGACGACAGCGTGCTGCGCTTATTGGCCTTGCGCCAACGTCAATTGCTGCATGCCCTGAACGCGCGTGGGCATGCAGCGGTAGACAGCATCAAAGTGGCCACGCCCGAGGATAAAACCTGGCGCGAAGGCAAACTGCCCGAGGCGTTAAAAAAAGCCCGGGCCTACCCGCAATGGTCGTCGCTCAACCCGCATCCCAAGCTCAGTCAGGCCGAGCGACAGGCGCAGATTGAGGCGTTGGCCGAGCAGATATAGCGTCGCCACTTTTGCGTAGCAGTTGCCGAAGGCGACGTCCGATTGCGCAGCGATCGCAAAACCATGGGCCTAGGTGTGTCAGGCATTACGACGGCAGCGGCTACAGGGTGAGCAGGCGGGCGATATGAGCCTCAGCCAGCGCGGGCCCCACACTCATGCCGACCCCCGTTTGCATCAATGCGGCACTCAACCCCGGCTCTACTTCCAAACAGGTAAAGGGCTTGGCACCGCGGGCCCCGTAAACACCCTGCCAACGTTCAACGACCTGAACTTCACATGCGAGGGTTTCCTCACACAGTTGCAGCAGCCAGTTATCCACACGTTCGCCGTTGAACGGCGAAGGATCGCGGCTGTAATCATGGGAATCACCAATGATCAGGTCACCATATGGAGTGGGACTGACCAGCAGATGGATCCCGTGCTGATCCAGATGGGGGCTGTCACGCAGGATTTCTGCCTGCACGGCCGCTGCTTGCGGCAAGTCGGCAAACGCACCGTAATGCACGCAACTGAGCCCCGTCAGCAACGCATGTTTCAGGTTCAATTCAATCTTCGGCCTGACCCTCAGCATTTGCAGGCGACAGGTCTGTGGGTTGAGGCTGGCCAGCGGTTCGGCCAACAGCGTCAGGTAGTCGTGGCCCGCACACACAATCACCTGTGCACCCCGGAAACGGCCTGACGTCGTGTAGACCAGCCCTGGTTCAACGTCGCGCACCAGAGTCGAGAAGTGGAACTCGACACCCAGCTCACGTTGCAGGTATTTAACCAGTGCCGGGATGGCTTCGCGTGAATACACCTGTTGGTCGTCAAGGCCGTGCAATGCAGCCCTGTGATGACTGAACTGACCACCGTAAAGGGTATTGAGCTCGACGCCGCGCAGCAGTTCGACACGGTAGTCATATTCGCGCGCCCGACCTTGGCAGAAGGTCTCCAGCAGGTGCTCTTCGGCTTCAGTGCGAGCGAACAGGTAAGAGCCGTTGCGCTTGAGATCAAAACTCGCGTGTCGCGACCACTCGGCCCAGATGCTGCGGCTGGCACGGGCCAGATCAAGCATTTCACCCGGCGGCTGGCCGGTGACCAATGCCTGACCAAAGTTGCGCACCGAGGCCCCAAGTGGCGTGCCGGTGCGCTCGAAGACCTGAACCTTGAATCCGCGTTTGGCGGCAGCGTATGCGTGGGACAACCCCAGAATGCCTGCGCCAACGATGAGGATTGATTGCGAGTGGGGCATGTTGGAATCCTTGAATAACCACGACCCTCACCCCAGCCCTCTTCCAGAGGGAGAGGGAGCAGATAGGGGTCGTACACACAATTGAGAAACACCCTCGATCAAGCTCTCTCCCGAGGGAGAGGGCGCAGAGGTGAGTCATACACATGATTGAGTCACGCCCTCGATCAAGCCCCCTCTCCCTCTGGGAGAGGGTTGGGGTGAGGGGATTTTATTGCGCCGCTTTCTCAGACTTGCCGTCATAACGCTTGCGCCACTCAGCCAGAATGCTGTCGCGATTCTTCGAGGCCCAGGCGAAATCGTTTTTGATCAGCCGCTGCTCGTAATCCGCAGGCAGCTCAGTTTGCGGCTTGGCAATCCCCGGCTGCGCCAGCACGGCAAAGTTCTCTTTATAAAGGTCCATCGCTGGCGCACTGGCAGAGAAATCAGCCAGCTTTTTCGCCGCCTCTTCGTGCGGTGTGCCTTTAATCACCGCCGTGGCTTCAATTTCCCAGCCCAAACCTTCCTTCGGCAACACGATGTCCAGCGGCGCGCCCTGACGCTTGAGCTGCACGGCCGGGTATTCAAACGATATACCGATCGGGAATTCACCCGCCGCCGCCAACTTGCACGGCTTGGAACCTGAGTGAACGTACTGACCGATGTTCTGGTGCAACTCATCCATAAACTGCCAACCCTGCTTCTCGCCAAAGGTTTGCAACCATGCGCTCACATCCAGAAAACCGGTGCCGGATGAGGCCGGGTTGGGCATGACGATCTTGCCCTTGTACTCAGGCTTGGTCAGGTCTTGCCAGCTCACCGGCTTGGTCAGCCCCTGCTTTTCAGCCTCGATGGTATTAAAGCAAATGGTCGCAGCCCACACGTCCATCCCCACCCACGCAGGCGGGTTGGCCGTATCTCGGTAGTGAGGGCCGATTTTGTCCAGGTCCTTAGGCGCGTAGCTTTGCAACATGCCGTGCTGATCAAGAATCGCCAGACTGGACGCCGCCAGCCCCCAGACCGCGTCAGCTTGCGGGCGGTCTTTCTCGGCCAGCAATTTGGCCGTGATGATGCCGGTGGAATCGCGCACCCATTTGATTTCAATGTCGGGATTGGCTTTCTCGAAAGCCTGTTTGTAGGTTTTCAGTTGCTCGGCTTCAAGGGCCGTGTACACGGTCAACCCGGTTTTCGCAGCAAACGCATTAAAGCTAAAGGCGGTGAGGACAGCAGCGGCAAGAGCCAGTGGCTTAAACATGGTGCGGTTCCTTTTGGTTTTTTATGAGTTAGTGCGCAGGCGCGCCCTGACGCCAGGCCTGAGAGCGACGTAACACCCCGCGCGAAGCCCAGGCCAGCAACAGGGAAACACCCACCGAGGTGAACAGAATCAGGCTCGACATGGCCGCAGCGCCGCCCACGTTGCCGGCGTCGTCCATGTTCAGCACCGCCACCGCCGCGAGGATCGTATCGGGGCTGTAAAGGAAGATCGCCGCTGAGACCGTGGTCATCGCTGAGACAAACAGGTAGCGCACAATGTCGAGCAACGCGGGCAGGCAGATCGGCACGGTGACGCGCCAGTAGTGCCGGTACAACGGCGCCTTGAGCGACAACGCAGCAGCTTCGAACTCACTGTCGAGCTGGCGCAAAGCCGTGGTGGCGGTCATTTGTGCGGTGGTCAAATAGTGAGCGATGGTGCACACCACCAGCAGCGTCATGGTCCCGTAGAGCACATGAAGCGGGTTGTCGGGCAGGTTGAAAAAGAACACATAGCCCAACCCCAGTACCAAACCCGGCACCGCCATCGGCACAAAGCTGAGCATGCGCAAGGCCAGGTTCAAGCCCTTCTGGCTCTTGGTTTTTTCCATCAGGTAAGCGCCGGTGAAAATCACCACGCTGCCTATCAGGGCGACACATACCGCCATCGTGACGCTGTTGCGATAGGCCAGCCAGCCGCCACCGGCCGTGTCATTGAACTGGTAGTGGCTCAGCGAAAGCGACAAGTTATACGGCCAGAATTTGACCAGCGATGAGTAGACCGCCATGCCGAACACCAGCAGCAAGATGGCGCAAATCAGCAGCACAATGACCAGATAACAGCGATCTCGCCCCTTCGATGGCTCGGGCTTGAACACTTGAGCTCGACCGCTCATGGAGTCGCCATGCTGACGGCGCAGCCACGCATCAACCCCGAAGCTGAACAGCGCAGGCAGCAGCAACACCATGCCGATCAAAGCACCCCGGCCAAATTGTTGCTGCCCCACCACTGCTTTGTAGGCTTCGAGCGCCAGCACTTGATAGTCGCCGCCCACCACAACGGGCACGCCAAAGTCGGTTATGGTCAGCGTGAACACCAGGCAGAACGCCGCAAATACGGCTTGCTTCGTGCCCGGCCAGGTGATGCTGCGAAACGCTTTGAAGGGGCCAGCGCCCATGCTTGAGGCCGCGTCGAATAACCGGGCATCGGCCAACGACAGCGCGGACAGCAAAATCATCAAGGCATGGGGAAAGGTGTAAATCGCCTCACCCAGCACGATCCCCCAAAACCCGTAGATGTTGTCCGCAATCAGCCCGCGCAACAGGCCCTGATTGCCGAACAGATACACCAGCGCAATGCCCGGCAACATCGACGGTGCCATCAGCGGTAACAGCGAAAGCCCGCGCCAGACGCGCTTGCCGGGGATCAGGGTGCGTTGTAGTGCGTAGGCAAACACATACGCCAGCGGCACGACAATCGCCGCCACGCTGAGGGACACTTTCAAGCTGTTGCCGACCAACCAGTGGAAATTGTCGCTGGTGACTAACTCCCGCGCGGCAATCCAGCCTCCTCCCTGCCCCTCTTCGGCGCTGAAGCCGCGCCAGAAAATCGCCAGCAACGGCATCAAGACCGCGACAATCAATAACAGCAGTAACAGCAGTTTGCCTCCCAGCACGAATATCCGGTCGCCCAGTTCAGCCTTTGATATTTCTCTGCCGGGCAATGGCACCGCTATGTCAGCGGCCATCTTAAGCAAAGACCTGCAAGCTGCTGGGCGGCAAGGCAACTAGGATGTCCTGAGCACCAAAATGCGGCAGGTCTTGAGTACCCACTTCAGCGGTGAGCGCATGGCCGGGAAGATGATTGAGCTCAAAACTCATGCGGCAGCGATTGCCCAGAAAAGTGATTTCCTGAATCCGCGCCGGGAACAGGTTCTCTTCATGGCGCGCAGGATTGACGCTGATTGCTTCGGGTCGGCAGAACAACCGGCCCGAAGTTGCTTGTCCGGCATCGGCGGCCAGACGCATGTTCATGCCACCGACCTGCGCATGGGTGTCGCTGCGCTGCTGAAAAGGCAGCCAATTACCTTGCCCCACGAACTCGGCCACAAACGGGGTGGCGGGCTTGTCGTAAATCGCTTGCGGGGTGTCGTATTGCTCAACCTGACCGTTGTTCATGACGGCGATGCGATCGGCCATCAACATGGCTTCGTCCTGGTTGTGCGTGACCATCAACGTGGTGATGCCCAGGCTGCGTTGCAGTTGGCGCAGCTCGGTGCACAAATGCTCCCGCACACGGGCATCAAGTGCCGACATCGGCTCGTCGAGCAACAACAACGAAGGTGCCGGGGCTAAAGCGCGAGCCAGTGCGACACGCTGCTGCTGACCGCCTGAAAGCTGGCCGGGAAATTTCTTTTCGCTGCCGGTCAGCCCTACCAGCGCCAGCATTTCGGCCACACGTTTACGCAGTACATCGCGGTTGCTGCCGACGAGGCCGTAGGCGATGTTGGCTTCTACCGTCAGATTGGGAAACAGTGCGTAGGACTGGAACAAGATGCCGTAATCCCGCGCCTGCGGCGCCAGGACAGACACATTGCGATCCCCCAGATAGAGCACGCCGCTGTCTTGTCGCTCAAGGCCTGCAATGCAGCGCAACAGAGTAGTTTTGCCGCAACCGGATGGCCCGAGCAGGCATACCAGTTCACCTGCGGCCACCTCCAGCGAGACGTTATCCAGAGCAGTGAAAGCGCCAAAGCGCTTGCTCACATCACGCACCTTCATGGGTACGCCGGGTTGGGTCAAAGCGGTTGCGTTCATGGATGAACCTCATCAGCAGATGGAGCAATCCTAGAGACGCAATGCGTAGAAGATGTGGCAGTGAAGCAAAAGCTGCCGATAGTGGTATTGGTGGATTTAGCTATCCCCTCACCCCAGCCCTCTCCCGAGGGAGAGGGAGAGGGAGCTCGATCTATGGCGTAGCCAAAATCTGCTTTTGCCTTTAGTCCCCTCTCCCTCCGGGAGAGGGCTAGGGTGAGGGGCTTTTGATATTAATCAGCACCCCGCCATTTCCTGCGCCAACCCCAAAAACGCCGCCGGCAAGCGCGCCGATTTACGCTCTTTAAGGCAATACAGGTATTCGTGAATCACCGGTGCGTTTTCCAGCGTCAGCACCTTCAATTGCGGGTCCTGCGGCACTTCCTGACGCGCAATGATGCTGATACCGATATTGCGCAGCACTGCTTCGCGGATCGACTCGCGACTGCCTATTTCCAGCAATGGGCCATAGCCAACGCCCGCCTCTTCCAGCAGTTTTTCAGTGAGCTTGCGCGTCGTCGAACCCGGTTCGCGCATCAATAAACAATGCCCGGCCAGCGCGCTCAACGGCACATGATCCAACTTGGCCAACGGATGCGTGCGGTGCACCGCCAGCACCAGTGGATCGGTGCCCAGCAGTCGGCGGATCAGCCTGGGGTCTTCGAGCAATTGCGATGACGCAGCGACATCAACCCGGTATTCGTCCAGCGCTTCAAGCACTTGCTGGGAGTTGCCAATGTCCACCGACACATCAATCTGCGGCAGGCGCTGGCGAAAGGTTTTTACCAGATCGAGGATGTAATACGGTGCTGTGGCGGCAAGCCGCAAGGTGCCAGCGCCCTGACCACTGTTGCGCAAAAAGAACTCAATCTCGGCCTCTTGCTGCATCAGGGCCTTGACCATCGGCAGCAAGCTCACGCCTTCATCGCTTAAAGTCAGGCGCCGACCGCCGCGGAAAAACAGCTCCACGGCGTATTGGCTCTCTAGCTGTCGAATCTGTGTGGTCACGGTTGGCTGGCTAAGCCCAAGTTTTTTAGCGGCCTGAGTAATGCTGCCCAGTTGGGCGACCCGGTAAAACGCTTTCAGCTCGGCACTCAGCACTGCGGCCTCTCATGGTCTATTTGCGCAACAGGCGCAAACCGTTAAACACCACCAACAAACTGACGCCCATGTCGGCAAAGACGGCCATCCACATGGTGGCCATGCCGAGGAAGGTTATCGCAAGAAAGATCCCTTTGATGACCAAGGCCAAGGCAATGTTTTGCTTGAGGATGCTGGAGGTCTGACGTGACAAACGAATGAATGCCGGAATTTTACGCAGATCGTCGTCCATCAAGGCGACATCGGCCGTTTCAATGGCGGTGTCTGTCCCGGCTGCCGCCATGGCAAAGCCGATCTCGGCTCGTGCCAGGGCAGGCGCATCATTAATCCCGTCTCCGACCATGCCCACGTGATGACCCTGGGCATACAGCGCTTCAATCGCTTTGAGTTTATCCTCTGGCAACAAATTGCCTTCGGCCTGATCTATGCCCACCTGTGCGGCAATGGCCTTGGCCGTATGCGGGTTGTCGCCGGTCAACATCAGGGTTTTGATGCCCAGCTCATGCAACTCGCTGATGGCTTGGCGGCTGCTTTCCTTGACGGTATCGGCGACCACAAACAGCGCCATCGGACCGGATGAGTCGCACAATAAAATAACGGTCTTGCCCTGTTCTTCCAGCGCGAACAGCTTTTCTTCCAGCTCGGGCGAACACAACTCCAACTCTTCAACCAGACGATGATTGCCCAAGTGGTACAGCTGGCCGTCGATTTCACCGCGTACACCACGGCCTGCCAGGGCCGTGAAGTTATCCACAGCGAGCAGCGATATATTGTTATCCACAGCCGCCGTGGCCACGGCCAGTGACACCGGGTGATCGGAACGAGTGGCCAGGCTTGCGGCGAGTAACAAGGCACTGTCGGCAAACAGCGGATCAAGCACCACGTAATCAGTTTGCACCGGCTTGCCGTGGGTGATCGTGCCGGTCTTGTCGAGGGCCAAAAAGTCGAGCTTGTGGCCACTTTCGAGGTAGACCCCGCCTTTGACCAAAATGCCTTTACGCGCAGCGGCCGCCAACCCGCTGACAATCGTCACCGGGGTCGAAATCACCAGCGCACACGGGCAAGCAACTACCAGCAGCACCAACGCGCGATAGACCCAGTCAAACCACACTCCGCCCATGAACAGCGGTGGAATCACCGCCACTGCCAACGCGAAAATAAACACCACAGGGGTATAAATTTTCGCGAAACTGTCGACAAACCGTTGCGTCGGGGCTCGTGCGCCTTGTGCTTGCTCCACGGCGTGAATGATGCGCGCCAGCGTGGAGTTGCTGGCTGCGGCCGTGACACGGTATTCCAGTGCCCCGGCCTGATTGATGGTGCCGGCAAACACTTTGTCGCCCACGGTTTTCTCGATGGGCAGGCTTTCGCCAGTAATCGGCGCCTGATCAATGGTCGAGCGTCCCGCCACCACTTCGCCGTCCAGCCCGATGCGCTCGCCGGGACGCACACGCACGATGTCACCCAGTGCGACCTCGTTAACTTCACGCTCCACCCAGGTGCCATCCGCTAGCTGCACGGTGGCTTTATCCGGGGCCATTTGCATAAGGCCCCCGATTGCATTGCGCGCACGGTCGAGGGATTTGGCTTCGATCAGTTCAGCCACGGTAAACAGGAACATCACCATCGCCGCTTCTGGCCATTGGCCAATCAGCACCGCCCCGGTCACGGCAATACTCATCAAGGCATTGATGTTCAGGTTGAGGTTTTTCAGGGCAATCCAGCCCTTTTTGTACGTGGTCAGGCCGCCGCTCAGGATAGACACCAACGCTACCAGCGCAATCACCCAGGTCGGTGCAGCATCAGTGATGTGCAGAACTTCAGCCGCCAACGCCCCCACTCCGGCCACGGCCAGCGGCCACCAATGCTTCTTGGCGACAGGGCCTGGCGCCTCATCGCTGCTGGATTCCAAGGGGTCGGCTTGCATGCCGAGAGACTTGATGGCCTCGATGATGGGATCGGTCGAGGGCAGGTCATGGGTCACACCCAGCACCCGATTGATCAGGTTGAACTCCAGTTGTTGCACCCCCGCCATCTTGCCCAGCTTATTCTGGATCAGAGTTTGCTCGGTCGGGCAGTCCATCGCCTCGATACGAAAACTGCTCAGGCGCGCGCCTGCGCTGGGAACGTCGCTGACCTTGACCACGCTTGGTGCCGCCGCGGGGGCGCAACAGCTGTGCCCATGATGGTCATGGTTCTGTTCAGGCTTGTGCGGGGTGAATACGGAGTTGCTCATCAGGTTGCGTCCAATAAAGGTGCCTGTTGCCAAGTAAAGACCCTGTAGCCACTATAGGGTCAAGCACCCTTTCGGAGATTGTCGCGATGAAGATTGGCGAACTGGCGAAACTGACCGACTGTCAGGTCGAAACGATTCGATATTACGAGCGGGAGGGGCTGCTGCCGGAGCCGGCGCGCAGTGATGGCAATTACCGCTTGTACACCCAAGCGCATGTTGAGCGCCTGACGTTTATCCGTAACTGCCGCAGTCTGGACATGACCCTGGAAGAAATCCGCAGCCTGCTCAGCCTGCGCGACAGCCCGCAAGACCAGTGCGAAAGCGTCAATGCGCTGATCGACGAACATATTCACCACGTCAAGGCACGGGTCGACAGCTTACTGGCGTTGCAGGCGCAACTGCTCGACCTGCGACAACGCTGTAGCGCGGGCGCAGACAAAGATCATTGCGGGATTTTGCAGCGTCTGGAGGTCAGCGGCTCGGTGGCCGCACCAGAAGGCGAGGCCAGCCATGTGGGCAGAAGCCACGGGCATTGATATCCCACACCCTCACCCGTAGCAGCTGCCGCAGGCTGCGTCCGAGGGCGAAGCCGTCGCAAAGCGTTGATCGCGGTACAAACGACAGACCGCGACGTCTGACTTTACGACGGCTGCGCCGCCGGACGCAGCCTTCGGCAGCTGCTACGGATTTACCCGGGGTTTAGACCGCCATTGGCGCGGTCATGGGCGCGTGGTGCTGGTAGCCTTCGAGACTAAAATCACTTGGCTCAATCAGGCCCAGCCACTCAGGTTGGTACACACCGGTCTTGGCGAACTCCGGCACGCGATCGGAGATCACCAGTTTGGGCATCGGGAAGGGTTCGCGGGTCAGCTGCTCGTTGAGCATGTCCAGGTGATTTTCATACACATGGGCATCGCCGATGAAGTAGGTGAACCAGCGCGGCGTATAACCGGTCAGGCGCCCAATCAGGCTCAGCAGTGCCGCGCCTTCGGTCAAGTTGAACGGCGTGCCCAAAAACTTCACCCCCCACTTTTACTGCACATTACGCTGACTTGTAATGCCTTCCAAGCAACTTGGTATATGTGCATTATAGCTTTTGCACATTACCTGCGCAACCCCTAATACTGGATAAACCACCAGTTTTCTAAAGTCCTTTCCAAAGCTCATCTTCTCCTGAAGCCCCGAAATACGGGGCCTCTAGCCAAGAAATTGACTCATCCTGGCAATGTGCTATCCATGGTGTCGGGGAAATCAATCGCCCTAGGATCAGCTCCAGCGCTTCCGCAGACGCTAAGACGCAAACAGCAGGGAGAATCGATGCGCCTAGATCAGATGCCATACCACTCAATGCCCACCTTGGCAGTTCTTCCGTTCCGGCAATTCCGCATCGGATGGACGTGGCAGCTGCGAGCACTAAAGCTCTTCCCCGAGTCCCAGCTGTCCTGGAAGCGTTACTTCTACGATAACGGCAGTGGCCATGCGAGGGCGGCTGTTTTCGCCTCCTACGAGGAGGCCATGGAAGCGGCAGACGAGTTCAACAGCCGCACCAATGAACTGGTGGCTCAGGCGGTACCAGATCCTGTGCTTCAGAGCTCAACCACCCTGAAAGTCGAGAAAGCACTGACGGCGGCGCGTCGCATCCACGCAGAAGAAGAGCTCATGGAGCGCGAAGCAATCAAGCGAAACGCCCATTTGCCCCGTCCCAACATGCAGGAGCTGAAACTGCACAATACGATGGAAAGCTTGCGACAACCCCTCTACCAGGAGCTTGAGCGCGCTCCTTACCTGGAGATAGTTGCCATCCCGAGATTCAACATGTGCCTTCGTCGTACCGAAGACCAGACGTGGGAACAGATCGGAGCCTTGTCTCCCAAACGCTCGCAGATTTGCCTGCGAGAGGTGACAGCCAAAGGATTCGGTCTTTCGGGAGCAGATCACTGGGGGAGAACGAAAGCACAGATTCGGGCACTGCTTCTTCCCAGAGCCAATCAGCTGCTGCAGTTAGCGAGCGTCAAGCAAATGCTTGCCGAGGCGAGGATGCGCGGCCAGAGAGTAGTGGTCTGCGGTGGCTTCGTGTTCTGGTATGAGGACGACGTGGTGCCACGGTGGGTGCTGAAAAACACGGATGGCGAGTCCAGCAGCGATGAAGGAAACACCTTGTGGTACGAGGGAACGATCTTATCCAAGAACCATGGCCGGATCGTCGTGCTTCCCTATATCAAGGAGAGCGGGGAAAAGGTTCAAGGGCACACAAAGAATGCACCACACGATGGAAAGGCCAAGCCTCGGCACCCTGACCAGTACGTCACCCTTCCTTTTGAGATTCTGGACGGCGACCTCATGATTGGACTATTTGGTGAGCTCCACTATGAGTAATGCACCGACTACTCGGACATGCCATTCACCTAAGGAGAGCAGATGATCACGAAGATCAAAATCCAGGGCTATCGGATCTACTCAAGACTGCTCGAACTGCCGGGCAAGGAAACGAAGCACTGCGTGTAAATTCTCAAGCCCTTGCGGGGAGAAGATGCCCGCGCGTGCTCCCGCTTTATGGTACTGCTCGGCGAGATACAGCCCATACTGATCCTTGCTGGGCAATGTACTCAAGCTCAGCTTGTCTTGGACAATCCTGAGACTGTCCTCACCCACAAGGAACTCCAGCGCTCCGGTCTCATAGGCCGTATCAATAT
Organism: Pseudomonas helleri; assembly: GCF_009600315.1. Taxonomy (GTDB): domain Bacteria; phylum Pseudomonadota; class Gammaproteobacteria; order Pseudomonadales; family Pseudomonadaceae; genus Aquipseudomonas; species Aquipseudomonas helleri_A. The sequence continues at coordinate 96,632 of NZ_WIWC01000013.1, forward strand.
CGGCATAAGTAATGACGAGCCGATCAGGTAGGAGATACTTTTTCCGGTATCGCTCACGCTCTTGTCGACCGGCTTTGTCGTCATCTAGGAGAACGATGAATTTCTCGTCTCGCCCCATCAGAAAGCTGATCAGATTCCCAAGCGCACTCGAACCGACGCCAGGGACGATCGTGAATTTTATCGGGATGTCACACGTGATCGATGCCGTTTTGAAGGCGTAGTAATCCGAGATCCCCTCCAAAATTACGAAAGGGGCTGAGCCGACTATCTCTGGAACGACATATTGCAGCCTCTCCAAGACCGGCTGGAAGTGATACGTCCGGCCCGGAAAATTGTTTATGAACTGTTTGTACTTGATCGCGGCGATTTTTGCCGGCAGGAACTCCAGATCATATCCGTCTGCTTCATCATGCTTGGCTGACTGGTTCTCAACGATGTAAGCGCCTGAGAGCCACCTCGGATCGACCATATGATGACTGTGGGTGGAGTAGATGATTTTGTCTCCACTGCCGACCATCTGATCAAAATATTTTAACAGCTCAGCTTGCGCACGGCTGTGCAAGTTGGCGGCAGGTTCATCGAACACATAAATTGTCTTTTGCTTGCTGCTTTCACCCTTGAACTGTGTCAGTAGCAGGAAGGTGAAAAACCATCTGAAACCAATCGAACGCTCACTGACTTTGTAATCGGAGTCTCCATTGCTCACAGCAAATGAAACCATTGCCGTGGGTGTGTCAGCCCCCGTAACAGACCACTGCAGTTCGATTCGTCTTGCTGTCGTCTCGCGCGAAAACACACGCTGCCAGCCACCTATGACCTCAGTTGTCAGCGCTTGCGAGACCTTCTTGAACACTGCGTCGATCTGATTCTTTTCATGGCTTCGATAAAAGGTATCGAGCCATTGAGGGCCATTTTTCTCACGGTACTGCGCAATGCGCCTGTTGATATGTTCGTCTACATCTTGACTTGTAGACGCTATGATCTTTGCTAGGATCTCCCGATAGTGCCGTTGCTCATAACTTTCCCCTTGAAACGGGGCCAGTTCAATTTCCTCAGGCACATTGATCAGGAATGTTGGAAAGTAGGCGACCGTTGGCACACCCTCAACCACCAGCTCGGCGACCCGCTCCCACAAATCCTCGTCAGGTTTATCAGGGTGCGCATAAGGCTCAAACTCAGCTTCCCTTGGCCGTTTGGCATTTAGCTCCAAGCCGAGGCTGCCCGTGCTTTCGCCTTTCGGATTCTTCGCAAAGCTGATTTCTTTGGTGATCCGAAACTTTTTGCCCAAAGCCTCTCTGTCGACTAAAAGCCCGAATTCTTCTGCCATCTTCTCGATCGCAGTTATTTCGTCTTCGTCCAGCTGCACCGTGGCAGCGACAGAAACGGTTCCCTTGAACGAGCCCTTCTGGCTGGCGGGAATGAAGGTGAACTCTTCGTTATTCTCAGGACTGAATTCGTAGAGACTGGAGACCGACTTATCGCTGCTGACGAACTGCGATATCGCTTCGAGAATGGTAGTTTTACCACTTTCGTTTAGGCCGATCAGCATCACAATCGGCGTATCACTCTTGCCTGAGAGCTCAATGCGCGTACTGACTATGCCTTTGTAGTTCTTAATCTCAAAATCGAGGATTTTCGACATCAGCAAACACTGCCCTGTGTTAGCACGAACTGAGCCATGCTAGCGTTCACCGCTGAACTTGGCATGCTTGAGCCCTGAGCGTAAGGCCAACAGCTTTCGGTAGCCTATTGGCAAATTGGAGCCGGCAGGGTTAGAGTGCTGGCACTCTAGCATTAGTCATCCCGCTGTCAACAGCCATCGGTTTGACGCCAAGATTAGCTGCGTTGTTTCACATAGGGATATTGGGGAACGTAATGTCAGGTTCAGATGGCAAGCTTTTCCGGGACTACATAGCGGGAGCTCCGACAGAGACCGCCTGTGACAGGCTCTACCTTCAGACTCACCTTGCTTCTCCGAAGGCCGATGTGGTTGAGCAGATCAAAGTCGGCGACACCCTGCAAATGACAGTAGGCGTCGCAGGCAGTGAACTTTCCGCCCTTGCTGTCTGGAATGGACACGTTGCAGGAGGTATCGCATCCCCGAAAGCGATTCGGCTGATCGCCTGCATTCAAAACGGTACGCAGTACCGCGCGCTTGTCACGTCCAAAGTGGGTGGCCAGATTGCGCTCAAGATCTCTCCGGTCAAGCAGGAGTGACTTAATGATCAACGTCGTTGGCGGGGTTTACTACGAACAGTGCATGTGCCCCACATGGCAGGAACTCTTCGGCTCGGGCGGTCGAGGCGCTACAGCGATAGCGCGCCTGGGTGGAACGGTTAACCTCACGACCTATGTAGACAGCACCGCAGAGTCGATTCTTCGCCTGAGGTCGGCTTTGGAAGGCTTCACGCTAGAGCCCCATGCCATTGATCGCAGCCTGCAATTCCGCTATACCCACGGACTGTCTCATCCATCTCTACATCCCTCGCCCAAGCAACAGCACAGCCTGCAAGTATGTGCAGCAAACGTCGTACGCTTTGGCTTCCTGGAAGGTGACTGCGTTGTGGATGCACGCCAGGCGGTGTATGACCCACAGAGCGCCACCGCCCCAGCGCCGTTCCATGAGAACGGCTCCAAGGCAGAGCGACTGGCACTTGTCCTAAATAGAAACGAAGCTGAAGCGTTGCATGACAGCAGTGATCTGAGCGCAACTGACTTGGCCCGCGCCCTTGCCAAGTCGCAGCACGCCGAAATCGTCATCATCAAGATGGGCCCAGCCGGCGCACTGCTGTTGCATGAAGATCGGACACACCACATCCCCTCATTCGTGACGCCCAAGGTCTGGAAGGTCGGGTCAGGAGACGTCTTCGTCGCGACCTTTGCCTACTTCTGGATTGAGGAGGCGCTGCCCCCACTGGAAGCGGCGATGCTGGCTTCACGGGCAACCGCCTTTTATTGTGAGTCCCAAGGCTTCGCGTCGAAGGCTGAACTCAGCGCGTACAACCCCGACGCGGCCAGCATGCCGAAGAAGTCGAAAAGCGGTAGAGCCCCTCTGGTATATCTGGCAGGCCCCTTCTTCTCGTTGTCACAGCTTTGGCTGGTCGAAGAAGCGCGGAGTCAGCTCCTGGCGATGGGGCTGAATGTGTTCTCTCCGGTGCATGACGTCGGGCACGGGCCCGCAGAGGAAGTCGTGCATCAGGATCTTGAGGCCATTCATGAGTGCGATCTAATGCTCGCTATCGGTGATGGTCTCGACGCCGGCACGATCTATGAGATCGGCTACGCGCGAGCACTCAAGAAGCCCGTCATCCTGTACGTGGAAAACGAGTCGGAGGAGGATCAGAAAATGATGGCCGGATCCGGCTGTATCATCTCCGATGACTTCGTGACCGCCATTTACCAGACCGCTTGGAAGGCAGCAGAACTATGAAGCGCGCTCTTCTATTGTCAGGTGGCATGGACTCACTCGCCATCGCCTGGTGGCTGCGTCCCGAAGTCGGTATCACGCTGAATTATGGCCAGTTGGCCGCAGAGGCCGAGATCTCCGCCTCCACCACCCTCTGTAAACAGCTCGGTATTGAGCACCATGTCATCTCGATCGATTGCCGCGCTGTCGGCTCCGGCGACATGGCGGGCGGCAAGGCTGATGCACATGCACCTGCAAGTGACTGGTGGCCCTATCGCAATCAGCTGCTCGTCACACTGGCGGCCATGAAGGCAATCAGCCTGGGTGTGAACACGCTCTACCTGGGCACTGTGAAGTCGGATGGCTCACACCGCGACGGCACACCGGAATTCATCGCGGCGATCAACCAGCTGATGGTCATCCAAGAAGGTGAGATGACCGTCGAGGCGCCTGCGATTCATCTGAGCACGTTCGAGTTAGTCAAAGAAGCCAACGTCCCATCCTCAATGCTCGCCTGGGCTCATAGCTGCCACAAATCAAACGTGCCCTGTGGTAACTGCCGAGGCTGCTACAAGTATTTTGAGGTTTGGCACGAGATCGAGCATGGACTGGATCACGCTGAGTAGCCCAACCGTAAGGCCAGAGCCAGGGCACTATCAGCCGTACGCCTGGCCTGATGGCCGTTTTCATGCGTTGCCCGAGGTAGAAGGTGTCCGCGAGCGGGACATCTTCTACCTTCTGGAGAACAGACGCACCAGGCGAACGTTCCAGGCCTTGAGCGATGATCAGTTGAGCCAGCTACTGTGGCGCAGTACACGTACACAAGCCATCGCCGAATCCGACTACGGCTTCGATCTGGAGCTTCGGCCCACCCCATCTGCTGGCGCTATCCACCCCATCCACATCCTGGCCCACCTCCCGGGCGCGGCGAACTGGTGCCGCTACGACAGTCGCCGGCACGGCCTCGTTGCGATACCAGGGTCATTGGAGGCCCTCGCAGGATTGACTGAGCAGTGTCAGCAAACCCTGCCCAGCGAGCAGGCGACGCGGTTGCTTCTGGTGGCCGAGCTTGGGAAAACAGCTGCCAAATACCAACACGGCGAAAGCCTGATCTGGCGGGATGCAGGGGCACTGTTAGCGGTGATGGCAGTGGTAGCTGAGGCTTTAGACTGCGTGCTCTGCCCACTGGGTATCACGGGGGAGCCCTGGGCCAGTCGACTTGCCCCGCCAGGGGTGCTTACCGGCGTGGGACTTGTCCTAGTGGGCGGGCCGACACTGAGGGACTAGGCTGCCTTCAAGCCGGTCTGGTTCAGCAGGCTGTGCACGACGGAACGCGCGGACATCATCTGGTACCACATCAGCGCGTCGAGCTTGGATGGCCGAACCTCAATCGCTTTGCTCAGCGCAAGAAACTCTGCTTCCAGCTTCAGGTAGTGCCGCTCCACCGTGAGGCCAGGCGTAAAAAAGCCCGCTAACGCCCCTGCGCGCAAAATGTGGATATCCAGGATCGCGACATCGTCGGCATCGAGCCAGTTGCGAGCAATCCAAGAAGCGGTTTTGTAGCCAATGCCCGGCAACTTGAGTAGCCAGTCCCGAAGCGCCCGCCCGGAACTCAAGGGATAGCCCCCTGCGGCCAGAGCAGCGAGCGCGGCGTGCAGGTAACGCGCTTTCTGTTTGGCAAAACGGTAGCGTACCGAGCGGCTACCGATATTCAACGGAACGGTTAGCCACGCCTGCAGCTGCTCCTCACTAGGCAGGCCCCCTTCAAAAGCGCCATGGTTTCTCAGGTGGGCGAATGCTGCCAGTCCGACGTTCGCTGGAATTCCGTGGCCGCCCAGTACGCATGCCCCGACCTCCTCTGCCAACGTGGCTCCCAGCTTGTAGTTGAGCGGCTCAGGTTCCTGGTCGTTTGCCCATACTTGATAAGCCCAGTAAGCGGGGGACGGGAATGCTTCGATCAATCCCCACGCAACGCCCGGGAGCACTTCGATCTTGGCATCAGGAAAGTCGCGCTGGTACAGCGTGGACTCAACAAACACTACGCCGCTTTGCATCATCGTGCCTCCTGAGCGGGGCCATAGGTCTGCGCGATCCAGTGCAAGAAATCGTTGCGCTCCACGGACTCCATCGCCGCGATACGATCACGCAGTCGTGACTGACGCCTGGCGATGGTCTGACGCTCCCGGAACGTATCGCCCAGGTAACGGCTATCGTGCAGTTCCTGAGGGGCAGCGTAGTTCATCCATACGCATTCCTCCCGCAGATCCGTGTGCGTTTTGGCCGTAAACGTGACCTTCCTCCATCCATGGAGCATGTCGTTGTACAAGGCGCTGTCGTAGCCGGAGATCATCACCTTGCACGGCACGCTGCACAACGTACGCAGCAGCTGTTCATGCTGGCTCTGATCATATTCGTACCGGTAGATCTTGGGGCGACGACGCGTCTCTGTCACATACGGAGGATCAGCATAGATCAGCTCGCTGCCGTCGTAAGTGAAACTGTTCAGATAGCTCGACGCGTCACCCAGGATGAGCTCAAGGCCTTCAACCTGGTGATCAGTCCACGTGTCATGAACGGCAGGATCAACGTCCACCGCGATGTTTCGAGCTGCAGTTTTTTTGTGACGCAGGACTGCGCCCGCCCCCAAGTGCGTCTCGATGTAGGTCTGATGCGGAGGCATCAAATTGATCAAGCGCTGATAGCACTTGCCCTTCCCGCCTGGATATCTCATGCCCCCATCATCGTCAAAAGTGACGATGATGTCAATGGAAGGCTTGGGTTGGGCGAGTCTCGCGATTGCGAACATTGAGAAGACGCGCCCTGGTGAGCGCCCGCAGTCCCTCAGCGAATCTTCTCTTCCACAAACCTGTCTTCGGGGAAGAAAGAAGCGATCTTGGTGATCGCGTTGGCCAGGAAAGGCCGAGGATTGGTGTAGTCAAAGCTGTAGCGGCCTGAGCCGTAATTCACGCCCCACACGCCTTTCCTCCCTCCCTTGGGTCGCCACCACATTTCCCCGGCGATCCGGGCTGCCTGTAGGCCTGTCATGCTCGGGTGACCGCGCTTTGGATCTTTCAAATCTTCAGCGACGAACACGCTGCCGTCTTTCCCGATCGCCCATATCAGGTTTTTCGTCTTTGGATTTTTGACGACCTGCGGGAATTTCCGCACCAAGGTACGCTCCTTGGCCAGCGGGTCGAATCGCTCGATCGCGGTATGGTTGGCGCCTTTCCCCTCAGCAGTGATTTCGCTTTTCTCCAACCGCTTGGGAGCGCGCAATTTGCCGTAGGTCGTGTTCAAGTAATTGGCGTAGTCCTGGTCTTGCTTGGCCAACACCTTCAAGAACGAGCTGTAGAAATGCTCAACATCGACGTACTGAGCATTGGCCTTCTGATCCCTGAACCACCTAAGGAACAGGGCACCGAACAACAAGTCGTGTTCATAAATCGCTGAGACAGCATCCCCCAAAGGCGTGTCCGTGGCATCGAGCAACACCTTCAACACCTTTCGATCTCCCCAGTACAGGTCAATGCTCCACTGGAGGCGGGCCATTGGTGCGGTGAGGACGCTCAACTTGTGTGCGTTCCAACGCTCGATGGCCTCGGCGGTCGCGACAGGGGTCTCGGCGCCGGCATCAAGGGTGTCGCCTACTTCATAGCCAATGGGTCGACCGGTAATCTCATCCCGAACCTGAGAAATGGACGCCAGCTTGATCGAGTGCCAACATTTCTCAGGCTTGAGTGTTGATTCCTCGCAGATGCCCACCATCCAACGTTCGAGGTGGCTGAGGATGGTTCCTGCAGTCCCGTACGCATACTTGAAGTCGAGACGGGCCTTTTTGTCAGCCGGAACGATACCGAGGTCAGGTACCAGGATTTCATGTGGCGGCAACCAGTCTTGTGCTTTTTCGCTCCACTGACTGAATTCCAACGCCCAGCGCTCGCAAAGCAACGCCTTCACCTCTTCAGTGGCCACAGAGCCAATGTCTTCTTGAGCCTTGATGAATGCTTGCGCAGGGACAATTTTCGCCCGCGCATAAGGGCCTAAACGGTCATCGTGAACGTAGAGCCATTCTTTGCCGTCTCGGAAGTCATATCCCACCAGCGTCACCGCATGGCCACCTTTCAAGCACATCGGTTGGCAAGTCGAAGTCGTCATTGCGAGCTTCAGTTCTTCGCGCTCGGTTTCGTCGAGCTCATCGAACTCCCCCAACACCTCCAGCGCTTCAGCTTCCTTCATCTGCTTGTCAGCAGCCGTGCTGCTTTCCGGCCCGTACACGACGCCTGCCAGAATGATCGGCAAGTCACTGTCGATATGCGAAGAGGCGTAGCTGTGGAACCAGCCCTGGGTTTCAGTAGTGAGTGTGGTGGAATGGTACCGAAAGCCCTGAACGTCGAGCGATCGCTGGATCTGTTTGTGTGTGAGGTGCTTGTTCGGGAAACCGTTGTGCGAGCCATCCACAAAATTGAGTGCAGCGGTGGTGATCTCACTGCACGATGGGACAGACTTCACATCACGCCCTGGCAGCGCATGCAGCGCAGCCCAGATCGCAGTGGTCGCGCAGGCGGCGACGACCTTGTCCTGCTCCTGGAAAGCAATCGAATTCACATGCAGCTTGATGCCGAACAGATTGACGTCATAGCGCTTGGCAATTTTTTTCTTCGTGCCTGGCCCGGTGCCGTGATCACCGGCAATGCGTAGGCATGTCTTGCCGATGAAGGTCTTTTCGAGCGGTTTGATCACCACAAAGCCGAGGTAATTGTCCTGCAGCGAAGCCCGGGACAGGTCTTGGCGCGCGCTGTCGATCATCATGCGATCAAGCGATTTATGGTCAAGCTTGCAGCTGAAAAAATGAAGCCGCCCGCAGACCTGACCGTCGTTACGGAAACGCTTCAGATAGTAGCGCGAATAGTCTTCTAGGAAGTCACGATCGGTGTACCGAGGCTCAAGCAGGATCGACTTGGCACCGATGTGACAGAGGTAGTTGTAGAGGTACTTCACCTGCTCTTTGTCAAAGATCTGCAGGTATTCGTAGCCAAAGCATTCGCGAATCAGGGCGCTCAGCGTTTCGGCCTGAAATTCCGTGACGAGGTATGGAGTCATTGTTCTATGCGCAAAAAAAAGCAGCCACGAGGGGCTGCTTTCAGGTCAGAAAAACTCAGAGGCTGCAGGTACGAGCAAGCATCTCATCAGTCACGGCTTGGGCTTTGGCTTGCTTGGCTAGGATTCTGGTCATCACGAAGGTACGGGCTCGCGCTTTTCGTAGGCGCTCCTCTTCCGTCGCGCCCATGTGTTTCCTGGCCTTCTCATACAAAAGCTCAACGCTCATTTTTCTGTCCCCTTTTTGCCCACGTTCCCGGTGGTGCGGTCTTGCTGACTTACGGACTTTCTTACGTTAGACACTTACGACGCCGAAGCGGGTACAGCTCGCCATGGTTCGTGAGGGTGAGGATTATACGAATCCGCCATCAACAGCGTCAGCACCCCAAACAGATGTCCGACAGACGGCTTCACTCACTGCTTCGACTCAAAGCTTACGATTACGTTCATCTCAAGCACCTGCCATGCAGATACCTTTGCCACGTTTATTCCGGGTTCAGGAAGCGAAACGCCTCCGTCACTGCTGGGTGTTGATCGTGAATTCTGCGCCTTTCACGCAGCCGATTTGGAGCGGGATCAACCGGCGAAAATCGCCTAGTGAATTGAGTATGGCATAAAGGAATCATGCAAAGCGATACTCCTTTGTGACATGTCACACGATTCTTCATCCATTCGCTGCGGTGATTCGAGACTCGATTTTGGCGCTGATCAGCGGAAAAAACTTCGCCTAGATCGCTTCGATCTGAGCCTAGCTTAAGCATTCGGATTTGCACCCTCGGATCAGTTTTCGGATCGCAGCGCCCGTTGCTTGTGAGGCTTCATGCTTGCATTACGCCATCACGCCGAGCAAAATCCGCGACCGAAACGGAATTCTCAAGGTAGACGACATGTCTCTGTCCGGCATTTTCAGCTCGGCTCATCAACGCCGCAGCTTCCTGATCGCCAGCTGCACTCTGCTCGCCTTGTGCTTCCTGGCCATCCTGTGGATCGCAAGCATCCCGCAACCCTCTCCCGCACTAACTGCGTTCAACAGCTTCTTGACGTCTGTGGTGGCTAGTGGTGCGTTTGCGATTCTGTCCACGCTCTACATTTCGTTTTTCGTTGACCCGAATGAAGTCCAGAAAGCTGCGGTCGTTCTGCCTCAGGACATCTCGCAAAATCTTGATCGCATCGTTGCCGAATCCGTTGACTATCAGATCAGTGTGCGGACGGGTCGGCATTTTCGCGCAGACACCCTTCCGAAGCTCTTGGAGCAGGCAAAGAGACATCGCCAGCCGATCCGGATCGAAGCAATCTTGCTCGACTTCAGGGACGACGCGCTGTGCGAGCAGTACGCTCGTTTTCGGCAAAGCGCGACCTTCGACAGCAAGCTGTGGAGCGTGAATTACGTTAAGTCTGAAGTACTGGCGACCATCCTCACTATTGCCAGGGCCCAGATGGACTACCCCTCTCTGCTCATCGTGCATCTCTATCTAAGCAAGCGGCTGTCGACATTCCGGATCGAAGGGTCGTCTCAAGAGCTGATCATCACACGCGAAGACCCCAAAGACTTCGCCTACCGCTACCACCGCACCCATCGAGACTATGCGGCGTATGCGCATGAGCTGGGGTTGATCCGCAGAGAGGCCGCCAGCGTGGAGATACCTACCAAGGTCGCCCCCAGCGAGGTACTCCAGTCCATGTTTGGTTTGGGCATCATACCGTCGGACGTGGTGACGGCTGCGGAAGCTTCGGTAAAGGAAAGCTCCCCGTATGTCAGCTGATCTGGACTTTCTCAACCTCCATGATCTTGCCGGTCTCTCAAATGCTTTCATCAAGGATACCTTGAAAGCCTGGATCAACCAGAAGACCCCCAAATGCCTCAAGCATCCGCATGGCTTCTACGTCATGTTGCTCAAACGCTCGGACGTTGAGCAATGGCGCCTGCATCTCTGGCCCAACGGCGTACGCCAGATCACGGGAATGCCCGCTCGCATCCACCTGCACGATACGCATGTGAGCAGCAGAATACTGGTCGGCACGCTGACTAACATTCAGTACATCAGCACGCCCGTTACCGATGGATCTACTGCGGGCCACCCGGTGTACGAAGTGATCTATGAAGGGAATCGCTACCTTCAACAGACGGCGAATACCCTGCGTAAAACTCAGCTGCGTGAAGCGGTAGTCGAAACACATCGCCTTTGCCTTCAAGCCGGCGATACTTACCACATCCCACGCTATAGCCTCCATGAAGCCGAGGTCGCCGCCGAGGTTGCGACGTGTACTCTGGTTTGCATGCACGAGCGTGCGGACGGTGTAGTCAAGCTGATTGGCGTCGATGGATACCCCGAAGAGCTGTCCTTTGTGCGCAAAGAGCACGATGGATCGATCTTCCTCGACTACCTCTAGGCAGCCCTGGCCCCATCGACGCCAGTTCAGCATGCATGAGCGTTTCAGAGCCTCACGACGAATCACGTAATGGCCAGCGGAAAAAAGTTCGAAATTTTTGGGGCTCGCTGCAAGCCAAGCGGTATGCAGCTTGGGCTCTACGGCCAACAGGATATACACACATTATCCACAGGGCATGTGTGTCTTCAACGCTTGATAACCGCGCGAAAATCGCTCATCTTGTGGCTGCTGCGCCAAAAACACCCAAGATATGGTGTTTGCAGTACCGTATCCCTATACGGGAGGCAAGTTCAGCGAGTGGTCACGTTAGGTCGCCAAACGTTCCGTGACCCACCCGCTCTCAAAGCCATACGGTTAGTCAACCTGACTTGAGTGAACGCATTACATCGAATTGCGAACTGCCGCGTCAAATAAAGGTGACGCGTGGTTCGATGCGCTAGCGCTGAGCCGGGGCACTTAATCTCTGATCAGAAGGTAAGAATATGAGCTTTAACGCGAAACAAACCAGCAGTTCGATCGCCAGCCTGGCCTCGGCTGTATTGCTTGATTCTAAATCCTCGGCTTTGGCCAAGGAGCTGGCTGGCTCGGCGCTTTCTCAGGCCTCAACTACCAAGCAAACCAGCGCTCGGATGGAGGAGCTCGCCAGCAAAATTCTGGGTGAGTCGGGCCACAGCCAGATGGTGTTGAGCCTGGCCGGCTCCGTGCTCTCACAGGCGAACAAAGAGCGCTGAGTTCGGCGCTGGTAACCACGCCCCGCCCATGCGGGGCGTTTCTCTTTCTCTTGCGGAGACGCAGAACAAGAAAGCTCCGGAGCCCCTGACACTAATGGGGTTCCGCAGAAATGATGCAAGAGTTCAGCGACGCGGGCGAGTGGATGTCCGAACAGCAGCGATCGAGGTCGGGCAGAGAGGCCGACAGACTGATGACGATCAGGATCGTATCAACCCAATGGTCGACTAAGTGTCTCAACGGGACAAACTTAAAGCCCCAGGTCTGCCGCAAAACGCTGGTCGCGGATTGAAGCAGGGGCATGCCCATCGATTATCAGCTTCTGCTGCAGATGGCGTACGAGATGCCAAGCCAAAGGTTCACGGATTTCCAAGCAACCGTCGAGCTGATGGAAACCATTGGAGCGCTGTGTAACAAGGGCCTCTCGAAGCGCTGTAAAGCCATCAACGCCGATAACCGACCTGTGAACACGGATAGGATTATTCAGCCCAGGACGACGCTCGTAGGCGCTTAAAAGCGATAGAAGGATTACAGGGAGATCATCCCCATAGGCTTCGCAGGCAAGAGACCAGAGCTGGCCATCAGACAGTGGGGTCATAGGATCCGATGTCGGGCTCGCATTATCCATAAATTGGCAACATAACCCCAAGCGCGGCCAGAATTCAGGTGCACCCTGTAAACCAATTTTTTAACGTGTTAATCACAGGAGTTTACAGTGTAAAAATTTGGTTTACAGGCCAGAATTTTCAACGTGCGTATAGGGTCAGCAAATGCATTTCGTTAGAAATATGACGGGGGCGGACGTTTGCAGACGCCTGTTGTACGAGACGGGTGGAATTTCAGACGGACTGATCCCAGCAAAAAAGCCCTATTGGTTTGACGTCAAAGCGTAAGCAGCAGCCTACGGCTGCAAAGTAAAGCGATTTCTCCTCCGCCCCCAGCCCCACCATTCCAACCTCAAATTCACCTTCAGTCCTCAAAACCGTGTGATCTAGAAGCCGTAAATATCAGATGTAAAAGCCGGCGAAATCCTGTGAGAAAAGCGGTGCCTGGGCCACTGCCGCTTTTATCTTGCTCTCAAATATAAGAACTCCGTCTCGCTTAAAAATTTTCAAGAGGGGGGGGGTGAAAATAAAATGGACATTGCCGACGAACGGTAAATAAATTGCCTATTTGTCAATCTGAGTTTTCACTCAAAAATCCTCGAAAACCTATAAAAAATGCTTTAAAGCAGGCGAAAACGCTAACATTTATGAGTTTCGATTCACCAAATGCGAATTTTGATCGCCTACGAGCGCGCCCAACAGGTACATTGGCCATGCCGGTCGTTTCTGCCTCTAAGTCATACCAGTCACCGGCTTCAGTCAGAAATGCATCGCTGCGGCGAGTGTAGTTAGATTCCGAGTGCCGAACGACGGCTATTCAACGAGAGATCATTCACGATGGCTGTAAAGGGTTTGAAAATTCGTACGGCAGTAATCACCGACGCAGAAGCCATCCAGCGCATTTATGCTCCCATTGTTCTAAATACAGCGATCTCATTCGAAGAGACCCCGCCAAGCGTTGAGGAAATTGCTCAGCGGATAGCGACGACACTTCAGACATATCCCTACCTAGTGGCTGAAGAGGATGGCGAGATCAAGGGCTACGCCTACGCAAGCCAACACAGGGCTCGTCCGGCCTACCGATGGGCTGTTGACGTGACGGTTTATGTCGCTGAATCAGCTCGCCGGCAGGGCGTTGGCCGTGAGCTCTATGAGACCTTGCTTCCGATTCTTGATAAGCAGAGATTTCGCGCAGCGTACGCCGGAATTGCGCAGCCAAACGAAGGCAGTGTGGGCCTGCACGAGTCGCTGGGGTTCGTCCACATCGGCACATATCCGGAGGTAGGCTTCAAGCTTGGGAAATGGCACGACGTCGGCTACTGGCGACTCGGGCTGTGTCCGGCAACTCCTCCACTGGAGCCTATTCTCTTTCCTGAGCTTGAAGTCGCATCACAGTAGTCCACTCGAATTCTGGGCGTGAGCTATCGTGCTGCATCTGTGAGATAGCTTTGCACTTGCTTGACTACATCCCGAGCGGTGCGGGTTACTCCGATCAATGTCGCAGAGGCGAGCCCCGTCCAATCGCCGTAACCCACCAGCCACAAATTGGGTGACGCAACACTTCGATTTTCGTCCACAGCCACTTTACCGTCCAGGCCTACAACGCCCAGGCTGCTCAGGTGGTCGAGCGCGGGAGAAAATCCCGTGCACCAGATGACAACGTCCACCTTTGTTTCGTCTCCTGATGACCACACAACGCCTGTCGAAGTGAAGCGCTTGAATGGTCGTACGGCATTCAGCACGCCGCGTTCGCGAGCGTCCCTGACCGACGGAACCATAACGATGTCTCCGAGCCCTCCTGGCGGCTGCTGAGGTTCCAGGCCCTCCTGCTGCGCCTTCAATCGAGCAGTAGCTCGCTCGAACAGGACGCGGCCATCGACCTCATCAGGTAGAAACTTCGGGGCCTCTTGAGTTACCCAGGTTGCCTGAGCCACTTTGGAAACCTCGGCGTAAATCTGGGCTCCCGAGTTGCCACCACCGACGACAAGGACAGTTTTCCCCTCAAACTCATCCGGCCCAACGTAATGAGCGGAATGAAGCTGCTGCCCTAGAAACAACTCCTGTCCGGGATAGCTTGGGATAAATGGGCGGCTCCAGGTGCTTGTTGCACTGATAACCGCTTTGGCCACCCAGGCTCTTCCCTCGGAGACAACCCGTAATCCGTCTTCGATTTTCTCGACACGGTTTACCCGCGTGGATCGGATGATGGGAAAGTCATATCGACGCTCGTACAGAGTTAGATAGTCGATAACATCGTCCCGCCCAGGAGTCCCCCCGGATACTGCTGGCATGGGCCAGCCGGCAATAGAGCTCCAAGCAGACGGCGAGAATAGTCGGAGAGAATCCCACCCATGCCGCCAGGCCCCTCCCGGTGCTGACTCGGCGTCGAGTAATACATAGGAAAGGCCTGTACGCCTCAAGAAATAGGCTACGGTGAGCGCGGATTGGCCACCGCCAATGACCACTACATCAAATTTCGAGTTTTGATTCACCAGCATCCCCCCAGGCCCATCTGCTTTACATCGGTTTAAACCCTGCGGCCATTCTCATCAATGACGACTTGTCCGTCTTCTTTGACGAAGCTGCCGCGCTGCTCTTGCGGCAGAAGGTCGAGGACTGCCTCTGACGGTCGACACAAGCGTGTGCCCAAGGGCGTCACGACGATGGGGCGATTGATCAGGATGGGGTGAGCCATCATGGCATCGATGAGCTGATCATCAGTAAGTGACGTATCGCCCAGTCCCAACTCCTCGTAAGGAGTGCCTTTGATGCGAAGCAGGGCCCGCACCTCAATACCCATATCCTTGATCAACCTGACAAGCGTGGTGCGGTCAGGTGGGGTCTGTAGGTACTCGATAACAGTCGGCTCTTCTCCGCTGTTGCGGATCAGCTCCAAGGTGTTGCGAGAGGTGCCACATTGCGGGTTGTGATAGATCGTGATCTGGCTCATACAGTTTCCTCGCACTGACGTTAGATGGAGCGCTGGTTGACGCGTTTGGAAAGCTCTTCGGCGGACTCTTTGCGCTCGGAGTACCGATCAACCAAATAATCCTGGCGATCCCGCAACAGCAGGGTGAACTTCATCAGCTCTTCCATCACGTCCACGAGTCGGTCGTAGTACGAGGACGGCTTCATACGACCTGCCTCGTCGAACTCGGTAAATGCCTTGGCCACCGAAGATTGGTTTGGGATGGTGAACATCCGCATCCATCGGCCCAGTACGCGCAGCTGATTGACCACGTTGAAAGATTGCGAGCCGCCGCAGACCTGCATCACTGCAAGGGTTTTGCCTTGCGTAGGCCGTACAGCGCCCATCGCCAGCGGTACCCAGTCAATTTGGGCTTTGAATACTGCGCTCATGGAGCCGTGACGCTCAGGGGAGCACCACACCTGCCCCTCAGACCATTGCATCAGCTCGCGCAGCTCAGCGACCTTGGGATGTGTATCGGGAGCGTCATCCGGCAGCGGGAGACCTGATGGGTCAAAGATCTTGGTTTCGGCGCCAAACTCTTCCAACAAGCGGGCTGCTTCCTGAGTCACCAGCCGGCTGAAAGAGCGCTCTCGCGTCGATCCGTACAAAAGCAGAATTCGAGGCTTATGGAGCGAAGGCGTACGAGGTGCCAGTTGCTCCAACGAAGGAATGTCGATCAGGTCGGCGTGAACGTTCGGCAATGTCTCTTGCATATAAACTCCTACGGCGGCGCCTGGTTGGGTGCCGCCTCGGTTGATCTTTAAAGCGAACCGATGCGGTTCAGTTCAGCTTTCAACTGGTCAGTGCTGATGGTCTTCAGTGGCAGCGCAAGAAATGCGCTCACGCGCTCGTGAATTTTGGCGAGTGTGGTTTCAAACGCAGCGGTGATCTCGGCTTCCGACCCGCTAGCCTCAGACGGGTCGGCCAGCCCCCAATGCGCCTTCAAAGCTGGCCCGAAGAAGATTGGGCATGCCTCACCTGCAGCCCGGTCACAGACAGTGATCACGATGTCTGGCGGCGAGCCTTCAAAAGCGTCCGAAGCCTTGCTGCTTAAGCCCGCAGTAGAGATACCCGCCGCCTCCAGTGTCTGCAGTGCCCTTTGATTCACCCGGCCACTGGGAAAGCTCCCCGAGCTGACCGCTTCTACGCCTTCAGGCGCCAGGTGATTGAACAGCGCCTCGGACAGAATGCTGCGGCAGCTGTTGTGGGTGCACATGAACAAGACTTTCATCAGAAGATTCCTTGATTCAGAAACTGAGGCGCAATGCCAGGGCAGACAAGGTGGCGACGAGGATAGGCAGGGTCAGCACGATCCCAGTCTTGAAGTAGTAACCCCAGCTGATCTTGATGTCCTTCTTGGCCAGCACATGCAGCCACAGCAGCGTGGCCAGACTGCCAATTGGAGTGATCTTCGGGCCTAGATCGCAGCCAATGATGTTGGCGTACACCATCGCTTGCTGTACGACGCCATCAACTTCGGCGGCATGAATGGATAAGGCGCCAACCAGAACCGTAGGCATGTTATTCATGATCGAAGACAGCAATGCTGTTAGCAGCCCTGTACCCAGGGACGCGCCCCAAACGCCATAACCGGCGAACACGTTCAGGATCTGCGCGATGTGGTCGGTCAGGCCCGCGTTCTTCAAGCCATAGACGACCAGATACATACCCAAGGAAAAAATCACCACTTGCCATGGGGCCTCTTTGAGCACCTTGCTTGTGTTGATGGCGTGACCACGAGCCGCGATGACATAGAGAATGAACGCACAGACCGCTGCAATGGCGCTGATTGGCACCCCCAATGGCTCAATGACAAAGAAGCCGATCAGGAGTAGTGCCAGCACCCACCAGCCGGCTACAAACGTGGCCCGGTCGTGGATTGCCTCGTCCGGATTGTTCAGTTGGTTGAGGTCATAGGTCTTTGGTAAATCTTTGCGGAAAAACCACAGCAGCATGGCTAATGTCGCTGCCACGCTGACGATGTTTACCGGCACCATGATCGAAGCATATTCGTTGAAGCCGATATCGAAGTAGTCGGCAGAAACGATGTTGACCAGGTTGGAAACCACCAGCGGTAAGCTCGCCGTGTCGGCGATAAAACCGGCTGCCATGACGAATGCCAAAGTAGCCGCAGGAGAAAAACGCAACGCCAGCAACATCGCGATCACAATGGGTGTGAGGATCAATGCTGCTCCGTCATTGGCGAACAGGGCCGACACCGCTGCGCCAAGCAGGACGATAAATGCGAACAGCTTGCGGGTGCTTCCGCCTCCCCATCGGGCCACATGCAGCGCAGCCCATTTAAAAAAGCCTGCCTCATCAAGCAGCAAACTGATGATGATGACCGCGATGAAAGTTCCGGTAGCATTCCAGACGATGCGCCAGACCTCGGGTATGTCTGCAAGAGTAACGACGCCTGCCAGCAACGCCACGATGGCACCCAACGTGGCACTCCAACCAACTCCGAGCCCTTTAGGCTGCCAGATGACGAGCACGATGGTGGCGATAAATATCAATACGGCAATCAGCATTTCGTTAATCCGGTTGGGCGTGAATCAGCTGCACACGGCCTGGTTGATCGGACGGTCGTTCATACCGCACAGGCGTTTAGTATCGGTTTCCAGCCATTGCTGATTGGCGTCTACGACTTCTTTCAAAACCGCAGTTACCCACGCAGGCAAATCGGGGTTCAGGCGGTAGTACACCCACTGACCTTGCCGGCGATCCATCAACAAACCAGCAGAACGCAGCAGGGCCAAATGACGAGAAATCTTCGGCTGGTTCAGGTCGAGTGCCGCCGTCAGCTCGCAGACACACAGCTCGCCTTCGCTCACGACGAGCAGGGAAATTTTGGCTCGGGTGTCATCCGCCAAGCACTTGAATAACGTGGTGGGGTTCATGGGTTCTGTCATAGATCCTCCAGGTGTTTGGTCTTGACCAAAACGAAGAGCTTGATGCGCTCGTGGATGTCGTGGAGCGTGTGGCGAAATGCACCGGGATCATCGCTCGTTACTGGGTCAGGAAAGTCCCAGGCAATGACTTCACCTGCACTGGGCATTGGTAGGCACTCGCTGGCGGATTTATCGCAAAGAGTGATTACGTAATCGAATCGATCAGCTTGAAACTCGCTGATGGACTTGCTTCGCAGGCCCGTCGCATCGACTCCAACTGCCTCCAACGCCTGAATCGTGCGCGTATCAACCTCAGACGGTTGGGATCCTCCGCTGAAGGCCTCGAAGCGCGGGTCGGTGTGACGCAGCAAAGCCTCTGCAAGCTGGGAGCGGGCTGAGTTGGCAACGCACACGAAAAGCACTTTGATAGCAGGGGTCATGACTAGACTCGATGCATATGGAAAATCGAATATACGCTTTGGCATATATTCGGTAAAGCGAATATGATGACTACGGCTTCGGCTTGGGCCGTAACAGTCCATGCAAAGCGGCACAAAGGAGATGAAAGGATGGAGTGGGAGATGATGATCCAGGCAACGGAAATAGCCGGTGGGCAATGGCAGCGCTTTCGCGATGCACTGAAATCTGCTGACCTTCCATCAGACGATATTGATCTTCCTGGCCGAACCTTTTTTGAGTTCACGCTGGACAGTGAGACGGTCGCATGGGGAGGATTCGAAACGCATGGTACGAACGGGTTGCTGCGCTCTCTGGTCGTGGAGCCCGCATACAGATCGAAAGGGGTTGGAGCTGAAATGCTTCGAGTCATTGAAGCGATAGCCGCCGGGCAGGGAATCGCTCGATTTCATTTGCTGACAACAACTGCATCAGGCTTTTTTGAACGGCAGGGCTACGCACTGAACCAGCGAGGCTCTGCGCCGTCTCTGATCTCACAGACGGAGCAGTTTAGGGGGCTTTGCCCTGGCTCGGCTTGCTACATGTGCAAGGCGTTACCATTCGACAATGGCTGATAGTCTGCCCATCCGATAGCCTGGGAGGTAGTGCCCAGTTTCGACCGATCCTTTACATGTGCGCGTACATGCACATATAGTCGCTACATGACCTTATTACTGAACCGAACCCAGGCAATCGAGGCCGCCATAGAGTCGCTGGACGGTGCATTCTTCAAAGCCCTCTGTGAGCCACCGCGAATCGCAGTGCTGAAGCGCGTAATGCTACTAGGCCGTGCTGATGTCACTGAAATTGCGGCTGACTTACCTCAAGAGCGTTCGGTTGTGTCTCGCCACCTTCAGGTGCTACTAGAGGCGGGGATCGTTAGAGCCACTAAGATAGGGCGCCAGATGTTCTATGAAGTGGACGGCCCAGCCATTATCAAGCGTCTAGAGGCCATCCTCATCCACACCAAAAGCATCGTTCCACTGTGCTGTCCAGGCGAAAAGGTCTGAGCCTTTTTTTGCATAAATACGTGCATGAGTGCGCATACATGAACATAAGCAGTCAGATGTTGGATGTTATTGTCATTGGTGCTGGCCAAGCAGGGTTGGCTACCGGTTGGCACCTGAAGCAGCACGGCCTCAATTTCCGCATTTTTGATGAGCAATCGCAGCCTGGGGGGAACTGGCGTAATTACTACGATAGCCTTGAATTGTTCTCGCCAGCAGCATATTCCTCTCTTCCGGGGCTTCCATTTCCTGGAGCAGCAGGCCACTACCCTTCTCGGGATGAAGTAGTGCGTTATCTGGAAGGTTATGCCGACTTCTTCCGGTTACCTATCCTTCAAGGGATTAGGGTCGCGAACGTAGGTCAGGAAGGCGAAGGATTTCGGATCACTGCAGCGAACGGACAAAGCTTTTGTGCGAGAGCGGTGGTCGTGGCCTCAGGAGCCTTCAGTCGTCCCTACGTACCCGATATCCCTGGGCTCAAGAACTTCAGCGGCACTCAGCTTCACAGTGCTCATTATCGGAATGCAGAAGCATTTAGTGGGCAACGCATCGTCGTAGTTGGCGCTGCTAACTCGGCTGTACAAATCGCTTACGATTTATCCAAAGTTGCAACCGTGACTCTGGCCACGCGAGAGGCGATTCGATTCGCGCCACAACGGATATTAGGAGCAGATTTTCATACTTGGTTGAAATGGACAGGCCTAGAGAAAACTAAGTGGCTAAACGATCAAAGCACGCCTGTACTGGACGACGGTACGTACAGAAAGGCTCTGAGATCCGGACGCTTCAATCAAGCAGCAATGTTCTCCGAGGTCACTTCAACAGGCGTTATTTGGGCCGAAGGGCAGCATGAAACCGTTGATAGCCTGATTTTTGCCACTGGCTATCGTCCGAACCTGCCATTTCTCCAAGGCCTTCCAGTAATGGATGAGCAGGGACGAGTGGCGCAGCGCGACGGGCGAGCCGTTCATGTTCCAGGCTTGTACTTTGTAGGCTTGCCCAAACAACGCAACTTCGCTTCTGCAACCCTACGAGGAGTGGGGCCTGATGCCGAACAAATACTTCGGTATTTGCTAAAGCGAGTTCGTAAGTTAGAAGCCGCCCCGACGCTCGTAACGCAAAACTGAGCCGCTGGCGTCCGAAAAAACAAGAGTCCGTAGCTAGTGAAAAACCGTATGCGATCCATAAACCCCACCTGCCCAACAGTGGGTTAACGGCTTACCGTGGCATTTCTGGCGAGCAGTTCCACG
>NZ_WIWC01000140.1 GCF_009600315.1 Pseudomonas helleri
CTCGGTGCGTGAGCAAATCGCTAACCTGGCTCGTGACGACAAAACCTTGCTGTTCCAAGCTCTCACCGTGCTGGAAGGGCACAAGCGCAGTGATCCGGTGGCCAGTTCAGACCCGGCCAAACAGTATTTGCCGTTGGTCTGCCCCCCGCTGTCGGAGTCGACCACGGCGTTGTTGGCCAAGTTACACGAGCTCAACCCGTCGTTGTCGATTGAGAGCCTGGAGACGTTGCTGGAGGCTCATCCGTTCAATGCCTACGCCGTTAAGCGTGCGCTGGAGCATAACGCCCAGCCTTTGGACTTTGACTATGCCGCCGAGCGCTTAAAGAC
>NZ_WIWC01000141.1 GCF_009600315.1 Pseudomonas helleri
CGCCATCGCCCCCGGTTTGAGGGATCAGCTCTGGCTGGAAGGGCAGGACACGGTGTTGCTGTGGGGCGGCAGTGTGCAGGGGGATGGGGCGTTGCTCACCCAGTGGAAAGGTCTGAGCCATTGGCGTGGGCTGGACGGGGTGGTCTGGGCGTTGAGCAAACCCCAGAGTGTGGATGCCACCTTGATGAGCGCAGGCGTCCGCTGCTTGCAAGACTTGGCCCGCGGACTGCACTGGCAGTTGCCGCTGCACCTTTGGCAAGTCTGCGACAGTGAATGGCCGCAGCCCAAACGTGCTGCCCAGCCAGTCGGTTGTCTGTTGCCGGC
>NZ_WIWC01000142.1 GCF_009600315.1 Pseudomonas helleri
GGTATAACTATGTTTCGGGAAAAGTCTATTTAATAGTTAAGCCTAATGCGAGAGTGATGCAATATCAGATCGATTTGCTTGGAAGGGGTTTTGCGGTGTATCCGCACACACCATCTAATGGTTACCATAATATTGAGTTGCCCGTTGCACGGGATCAAGTTTTCATATTGACTATTCGAGCGATGGATGTCAGAGGAAAGATTTCGGACTCTTCAACCATCCGCTTTAATGCTTCGGCTCCTGCACCTGTTCTTGAGTTGGGTAATTTTGGTGATTCAAGAATGCCTAAGGTTAAGCCGTTAATGATTCAGGGTATGGG
>NZ_WIWC01000143.1 GCF_009600315.1 Pseudomonas helleri
CAATCAAATCTGCTGCTTCAGCATCGGTCAGGTTCTGGATGCCTTGCTGGGTACGCATATGGAATTTCACCCAGAAGCGTTCATTTTGGGTATTGATAAAACTGAAGGTATGGCTGCCAAAACCATGCATATGACGGTAGCCAGCAGGAATACCGCGATCCGACATCACAATGGTCACCTGATGCAAGGCTTCAGGCAATAATGTCCAGAAATCCCAGTTATTGGTGGCACTGCGCTTGTTGGTTTTCGGGTCACGTTTGACTGCTTTATTCAGGTCAGGGAACTTACGGGCATCCCGCAGGAAAAACACCGGCGTAT
>NZ_WIWC01000144.1 GCF_009600315.1 Pseudomonas helleri
CCGGTCAGTTGGCCGTGGGTGTTCCAGGTCAGTTGGTGGTAGCTGTCGTCAGGGTGCTGGATGAGGGTGATTTTGCCTTGCGGGCTGTAGGTGTAGCGGGTGATGTGGCCGTCGGGATCGGTCTGGCGGGTGATGTCGCCCTGGGCGTTGCGCTCGTAATACCACTGCGCCATGCCGCGCCGGATTTTGCGCACGTGGCCGTCGAGGTAGCTGTAGTAGGTGGGTTCGTCCTCGGGCGGGATCAGGGCGGTGAGGTGCCCGCTTTCGTTGTACTGGTATTCAGTGACGGCGCCGAGGGGGTCTTTTTCAGCGATCAG
>NZ_WIWC01000145.1 GCF_009600315.1 Pseudomonas helleri
TGGCGAGATCGTCGGATCGCGCATGCATTCATGCCAAATCTCAACCCAGCGGGCATGCTTAACGTATTTCGATCCAGACAGCATCGAAGGCGGGACCATCAGCAAAACGTGAAAATGCGGGTGCGCCTCCCCAATCGCACTCCGAGTTACCTCGGTAGTCCGTACCCAACCAATCACCGCTTTTAACTCTTTTCGCGCCTGGAGTCGGTTCCACCCGGCATTCATCGCCGTAAGAGTCGCTCCAAGCTCGCCTATGGGGCAATTGGGCACAGTCAGGGTCAGGAATAGCCAGCGAGCCTTAGGAT
>NZ_WIWC01000146.1 GCF_009600315.1 Pseudomonas helleri
TCGAAACTTCCCCCATAGCAATCAAGAGCAGCGTGATCTGGGCTCGCAGGTTTCTCCGCGCCACACGCCAACGCACCACCACCGGACATTCCGACGCGCCGATTTCGCCATCCTTCAACAAGATGGCGCAGAAGTCTCGATGGTGTTGGACGTCAGCGTGTCATTCAATGCGCGAGCGAAATGCTCAAAACCTTGCGCCGGATCAGCCGCTGGCACGAAGAATCTCTCCAGCGGCAATACCGAGGCGTTCATGATCGACAGCAGCAGTTCCCTGTTCCCCTTTAGGGTGTAGACAAAATTA
>NZ_WIWC01000147.1 GCF_009600315.1 Pseudomonas helleri
CGTCGCGGCGTGCCCCCATAACAGCACCGGAGAGAAGGCACCGGGCGAGCCTAGGCGAGCTCGGCCGTATGGTAGGGCAAGGACCTTTTGGGTACTTTTGGGGCTGTTTGCCAAAAGTACCTCGCCGTAAGGGCGAAACCCTTAGTTCAGCTAGACACATTTAATGGATATGTACTCGAAGGTTTTAATTGGCCAGCGTACACATCCATTTGGTGTATTAAAACTTTCTACGGGTTCCGCCCTTACGGCGGCTCACTTTTGCCAAACAGCCGCAAAAGTAAGCAAAAAGGCCTTGCCCCT
>NZ_WIWC01000148.1 GCF_009600315.1 Pseudomonas helleri
TGATCAATATTGATACTCATGATGCCCTCCAATTCCAGGGTAGTAGCGCCTCAACGTCTTCAACCGACTCAGCCTGCGGTAATCGCTCCAGTACATGGCGCAGCCACGTATAGGGCTCCTGGCCGTTTGCCTTGGCGGTCTCGACCAGACTGTAGATCTGCGCTCTGGCTGCGGCGCCCTTGGGCGTATCGCTGAATAGCCATGCTTTGCGACCGATCACAAATGGTTTGATTGCTCTTTCGGCGGCATTGTTGTCGATCGGTAAAAAGCCAGCCTCTATATAACGCTCCAGCCGGCTCC
>NZ_WIWC01000149.1 GCF_009600315.1 Pseudomonas helleri
AGCGTAGCTGGTGATAGGGGAGCCCGCAGAATTCGGAAAAAATCGTACGCTAAGGTTTTCTGATCAGTCGTAGGCTCGCCAGTTTGATGTATTCCGTTCCTGGCCCAGCCAAACCTATCGGTCTTCGCGGGTGTGCCACAGGCGCAGTAGGTAGATAGTGGAATCCACTATCTCGTAACGCATCTCGTAATGGCCGATCTGAATTCGGCGCACATCCCGTGGATCGAATTCTTCCAGGCGTTCGCCAATGCGCGGGTTGGCCAGCAGCGTGGAAGGTGCGGCTGTGAGTTGCTGCAC